>NZ_CP032677.1:0-300000 GCF_003627215.1 Pseudomonas sp. Leaf58 | reverse complement strand
TGCCGATGGCGCCCTCTTCTACCCACTCGGCCTCGTTCGGCTTGAAGCCGCCACGCTTGCCGAGGTCTTCATTCATCACGCCATTGCGGGTGCCCAGCAGGTACTTGAGCATGTACTCGTGGCCCTTGCCCGAACTGCCCAGCAGGTTGGAGCGCCAGATAAACATGTTGCGCGGGAAGTTGGCTGGGTTGTCCGGCTGCTCGCAGGCGAAGCGCAGCGAGCCGTCCTGCAGCGACTTCAGCACGTAGTCCTTGGCCGGCATGCCGGCGGCGGCGGCGTCACGGGTAACCTGTAGCGGGTTGCGGTTGAGCTGCGGCGCGCTGGGCAGCCAGCCGGCGCGTTCGGCGCGGATGTTGTAGTCGAGCATGTGCTCGGGGAACTGCGCCTTGTCGGCCAGCGGCGAGAGCACTTCGTGGATGCTCATCTTCTCGTGGCGCCACTGCGAGCTGTGGTTGTAGAAGAAGCTGGTGCCGTTCATCTGCCGGGGTGGGCGGCTCCAGTCCAGGCCGAAGGCCAGCGGCAACCAGCCGCACTGCGGGCGGAGTTTTTCTTGGCCGACATAGTGGGCCCAGCCACCGCCGGTCTGGCCGACACAACCGCACAGCATGAGCATGTTGATCAGCCCGCGGTAGTTCATGTCCATGTGGTACCAGTGGTTCATCGCCGCGCCGACAATGATCATGCTGCGGCCATGGGTCTTGTCGGCGTTGTCGGCAAACTCGCGAGCCACCTGGATAGCCCTTTCCCGCGATACCCCGGTGATTTGTTCCTGCCAGGCCGGGGTGCCTGGTACGCTGGCATCGTCGTAGTCGCTGGCGACATTGCTGCCCCCCAGGCCACGGTCGATGCCGAGGTTGGCGGCCATCAGGTCAAATACCGTGGCCACCTTGGCCTGGCGGCCGTCGGCCAGGGTCAGGCTGCGCACGGGCACCCGGCGCAGCTGGATATCATCGCCCGGGGCCGCGGCGAAGTGTTCGTGGTACTGGCCGCCAAAGTAGGGGAAGGCCACTTCTACCGCTTCACCGTCATCAAGCAGGCTCAGGCGTAAATCAGTCGTACGGCCTTCGCCGCCTTCGCGGGCTTCGATGTTCCATTTGCCCTTCTCGCCCCAGCGGTAGCCGATGGCGCCCTGTGGCGAAACCAGGCCGGCACTGATGTTGTCGACAGCGATGGTCTTCCACTCGGGGTTGTTGGCTTGACCAAGGTTGTCGGCCAGGTCCGAGGCGCGCAGGAAACGGTCGGCGCTGTAGCCGTCGGCGCGCGCCTCGAGCAGCACCAGCATCGGCATGTCGGTGTATTTCTTGGCGTAGTCGCGGAAGTAATCGCTTGGCGTATCGAGGTGAAACTCCTTGAAGATCACGTGGGTGAACGCTTGTGCCAAGGCGGCGTCGGTGCCCTGCTTGGGGTTCAGCCAAAGGTCGGTGAGCTTGGCCACCTCGGCGTAGTCCGGGGTGATGGCCACGGTCTTGGTGCCCTTGTAGCGCACCTCGGTGAAGAAGTGCGCATCCGGGGTACGGGTTTGCGGAACGTTGGAGCCCCAGGCAATGATGTAGTTGGAGTTGTACCAGTCGGCCGACTCCGGCACGTCAGTCTGCTCGCCCCACACTTGTGGCGAGGCCGGCGGCAGGTCGCAGTACCAGTCGTAGAACGACAGGCACACGCCACCAATCAGCGACAGGTAACGCGCGCCAGCGGCATAGCTGACCATCGACATGGCCGGGATCGGCGAGAAGCCCACCACACGGTCCGGGCCGTGCTGCTTGACGGTGTGCACGTTGGCGGCGGCGATGATCTCGTTGACCTCGTCCCAGTGCGAACGCACGAAGCCGCCCATGCCACGCTGGCTTTTGTACGACTCGGCCTTGGCCGGGTCGTTGACGATGCTGGCCCAGGCCTCGACCGGGGCCAGGCTGCGCCGGGCCTCACGCCACAGCTTTAGCAGCGGCTTGCGCACCTTGGGGTATTTCAGGCGGTTGGCGCTGTAGATGTACCAACTGTAGCTGGCGCCCCGTGGGCAACCGCGTGGTTCGTGGTTGGGCAGGTCGTTGCGGGTACGCGGGTAGTCGGTCTGCTGGGTTTCCCAAGTGATCAGGCCGTTCTTCACGTAGATCTTCCACGAGCACGACCCGGTGCAGTTCACCCCATGGGTGGAGCGTACGATCTTGTCGTACTGCCAGCGCGACCGGTAGACGTTCTCCCAGTCGCGGGATTCCTTGCGGGTTTCACCGTGGCCGTTGGCAAACTCACCCTGCTTGCGCTTGAAGAAGCGCAACTGGTCGAGAAGGTGGCTCATGTTCAATTCCTCTCAGGCTGAGCGCGGCTGCCCGCGCTCGTAATCAATTCGTCGGGCTCGGTCAGCAGGGCGTCTGGGCGCCTTTGCGCGCGTACCACCACCAAGTCACCAGGATGCAGCTGAGGTAGTACGCCACGAATGCGTACAGGGCGGCTTCTGGGCCACCGGTCAGGGCGATGGAGCTGCCGAAACTCTTGGGGATGAAGAAGCCGCCGAAGGCGCCCACAGCCGAGCTGAAGCCCAGCACCGCGGCCGACTCCTTGCCCGCCTCACGCAGCGCCCGCTCACGCTGGGCCGGCTGGGCCTTGGCGCTGGCGCGTTCGTGCAGGGTGCGGAAAATCACCGGGATCATGCGGAAGGTGGAGCCGTTGCCGACGCCGGTGGTAATGAACAGCACCATGAACATGCTGAGAAAGCCGAAGAAGTGCCCGGCCTCACCAGCGCGCGGCAAAAAGGCGACCACCCCGAACACGGCGGCGATCATCAGCACGAAGTTCCACAGGGTTACCCGGGCACCCCCGAGCTTGTCCGAGATCCAGCCGCCCAGCGGCCGCGCCAGGGCACCGACCAGCGGGCCGAGGAAGGCGAACTGCAGCGCATTCACTTGCGGAAACGACGTTTTGATCAGCAGCGGGAAGGCCGCGGCAAAGCCGATGAATGAGCCGAACGTGGCCAGGTACAGCCAGCACATCAGCCAGTTGTGCTTGCGCTTGAAGATCACCGCCTGCTCGCTGAATGAGGCACTGGCAGCCTTGAGGTCGTTCATGCCAAACCAGGCCGCCAGGGTGACCAGGGCAACCAGCGGCACCCACACCAGGCCCGCGTTCTGCAGCCACATCGCGCTGCCGTCGGCCAGTTCACGGGGCTCGCCACCGGCGGCGCCGAACAGGCCGACACCCATCACCATCGGCACCAGGAACTGCATGCCCGACACACCCAAGTTGCCCAGGCCGGCATTCAGGCCCAACGCCGTGCCCTGCTGGGCCTTGGGGAAGAAGAAGCTGATGTTGGACATCGACGAAGCGAAGTTGCCACCGCCAAAACCGCACAGCAGGGCGATGATCACGAACACGCTGTAGGGCGTGCCGGGGTCCTGCAGTGCCACGCCCATCCACAACGCTGGGATCAGCAGCGAGGCAGTGCTCAACGCAGTCCAGCGGCGCCCGCCGAACACCGGCACGATGAATGCGTAGAACACCCGCAAGGCGGCGCCAGACAAGCCCGGCAGTGCCGCCAGCCAAAACAGCTGGTCGGTGCTGAAGGCAAAGCCTGCGGCGTTCATGCGCACGATCACCGTGCTCCAAACCATCCACAGGGCAAAGGCCAGGAACAGCGCGGCAATGGAGATCCACAGGTTGCGGTTGGCGATGGCCTTGCCGGTCGCGTTCCAGAACTGCGGGTCTTCTGGGCGCCAGTCTTCGATCACCGGCCCGGGGCGGGCCCCGCGGCCTACGGCGGGGTTGTTGGATGCCGACATGGTCAGTCTCCTCAAAGGTTCAGGAATCGGAATGCTTGGCGCCCAGCACCGGTGCCTTGCGCACCTCGCTGAGGTACATCCAGATCAGCGAGACCCAGACGACGCCGTACAGCAGCATGAAGTTGGAGCTGCGCACGCCGGTCAGGTCGACCAGCGCGCCAAACAATATCGGCAGCACGAAACCGCCCAGGCCGCCGGCCAGGCCGACGATGCCGGACACAGCACCCATGCGATCGGGGAATTCGTCGGCGATGTACTTGAACACCGAGGCCTTGCCGAACGCCCAGGCCACGCCGACGACGAACATCAGCGCGGTGAACACCCAGACGTTGAGGCCAATGTGGAAGCTGCGGGGGCCGTCGACGGTCTGCAGGGTGATGTCGGTTTGCGGGTACGAGAGCAAAAACAGGCACACCCAGCTCACCCACATCACCCACCAGGTCACGCTCTGCGCGCCCCAGCGGTCGGCCAGCCAGCCACCCACAGCGCGCAGCACGCCACCCGGCAGCGAGAAGCAGGCGGCGAGCAAGGCGGCGCTCTGCAGGCTGAAACCGTATTCGCCGACGTAGTACTGGGTCATCCACAGGGCCAGCGCCACATAGCCGCCGAAGACGATCGAGTAGTACTGGCAGTAGCGCCACACGCGCGGGTCTTTCAGGGTAGCGAGTTGATCGCGCAGCGAGACGCTGGAGGCCACCCGGTGCGACTTGTCTTCATAGGTGAAGCACCAGAACATCACGGCGGTGACGAACAAGATCGCCGAAAACACTTTTGGCACCATCTGCCAGCTAGCGGCGGCGATGATTGCCGGGGCCAGAAACTTGGTCAGCGCCGAGCCCGCGTTGCCGGCCCCGAAGATGCCCATGGCCAGGCCCTGGCGGGAGGCTTCGAACCATTTGGCGACGTAGGCGATGCCCACCGAGAACGAGCCACCGGCAAGGCCGACGAACAGGCCCAGCAGCAGAAACTGCCAATACTCGTGGGCACTGCCGACCAGGTAGATCGGCAGCACGCACACCAGCATCAGCACAAAAAACACGATGCGCCCGCCAAAGCGGTCGCCAAGCATGCCCAACGGCAGGCGCACCAGCGAGCCGCTGAGCACCGGGGTGGCCGCCAGCAGGCCGAACTGGGTTTCGTTGAGGTCGAGCAGATCCTTGATAGGCACACCCAGCACCGCGAACATCATCCACACCATGAAGCAGATGGTGAAAGCAGTCGTGCTCATCCCGAGCACCAGCCCCTGTTGCACGTTGCGTTGCATGATGAACGCTCTCCAGGGCGACATTTCACGCGCAGGCTAGGAGCATGGCACCCGGCTCCGATTGACCTGCATCAAGGTGCATGGGCTGCCGGCTGACCTACCATGTAGGCCGCTACCACTAAAGTGGTAGATGCTTTAAACACAATTTATTCGTTTAAAATCAACATGTTAGGTTGATTTGCAGGGCGCCTTAGGCAACCGATAAACACCCCGGCACTCTTTGGAGGTAGCAGCATGCTGCGCTGGCTGAAAAGCTCATTGCCCGCCCGTGCCGGGCTAGCCGTGGTCCTGCTGGCCGCCCTTAGCTTGGCCAGCACGTTCAGCGCGGTGATGATCGCCAGGGTCAGCGAAAACGATGCCGCCGCCATGAACACCGCCGGTTCCCTGCGCATGGCCACCTACCGCCTGGATTGGCAACTGGAAGCCAACGCCGCCCCGGCGGTGCTCGAACAACTGCGCGACGACATGCAGCAACGCCTGCAAAGCCCCACTCTTGCGCACATGCTCGACGACGGCGACCAGAGCCCGGTTGGCAAAGCCTTCGCCCGCGTGCTCAGGCAATGGCAAACCCAGCTGCTGCCGGCCTTGCAGGCCAATGACAAGCAGTTGTTCCAGCAGGAGGCCGAGCGCTTCGTCGGCCACCTGGAAGATTTTGTCCTGCAGTTGCAAAAGCAGAGCGAACGGCGCCAGGGCTGGCAACAGAACATCCAGGGCGCGGCACTGCTGATCACCGTGGTCATCCTGCTGATCGGCTTGTACGAGCTGAACAGCGGCGTCATCGCCCCCCTGCAAGAACTGGTGCGCGCCACCGAGCGCTTTCGCGCCGGCAAGCTCGATGCACGTATCCGCCATCGCTCCAGCGACGAACTGGGGCAGATGGCCGACAGCTTCAATGCCATGGCCGACGCTATCGAACAGTCACACAGCACCCTGGCCTCGCGCGTGGCGGAAAAAACCCAAGAGTTGGAGCAGAGCAATGCCGCCCTTGACCTGCTGTGCCACGCCAGCCGCAGCATCGCAACCCAGCCCACCAGCGCCGAGCATTTGGACGAGCTGATATCCAGCTTCCAGCAGCGCTTGCCTGGCTTGCGCTTGTCCTTGTGCCTACATGGCGAAAGCGCGGCGGGGCATGCCCAGCTGATCGCCCTGCATGGCGACGACGGCACGCGCGACGTGTGTTCTGCCAACGATTGCCCGGGTTGCCAGCGCCAGTTGCTGGCCAACCGCTTCAGCCTGCCGGTCAGTTCGCAAGGCATGTTGCTCGGCAACGTGCGCGCGTATTTTCTCGATGGGCATGCGGCGCATGGCTGGGAGCGCGAGCTGATCCAAGCGCTGGCCGACCTGATTGGCACCAGCCTGTCGCTGGAGCGCCAACGCGAGCGGGAAAACCGCCTTTTGCTGCTTGACGAGCGCAACACGATTGCCCGTGAGCTGCATGATTCCCTGGCCCAGGCGCTGTCGTACATGAAGCTGCAGGTCAGCCGCCTGCAAACCCTGATTCGCCGTGGCGAAAAGACTGAAACCCTGCTGGCGGTCAGTGACGAATTGCGCGACGGCTTGAACAATGGCTACCGACAACTGCGTGAACTGCTGACCACTTTCCGCCTGCAAATTCAGGACGGTGGCCTGGAGCAAGCGCTGGAAGACACCGCACGCGAATTTGCCGAGCGCGGCCACATCCGCGTGCGCCTGCAACAGCAACCGCTGGCATTCAGCCTGGGCGCCAACGAGCAGATCCACGTATTGCAGATAGCCCGTGAAGCGTTGTCCAACTGTGCTCGGCATGCCCACGCCAGCGAGGCCTGGGTACACCTGCACCAGGACGGCGAAGTGATCGAATTGCTGGTCGAGGATGATGGCATAGGGCTGCAGCCCGAATACGACGGCCGCCAGCACCACGGCTTGAACATCATGCAGGAGCGCGCCCGCAGCCTGGGCGGCCAGCTCAGCCTGGCCCACCGCGCACCTCAAGGCACGCAGGTACGGCTGCGTTTCGCCCCGGGCTTCCTGCGCCAACCTGAAACCGAGACACCCACATGAACGTAGCTGCCCCCTATACCCTGCTGCTGGCCGATGACCACCCGATGATGCGCCGTGCACTGCGCCAGCTGATCGAGCTGGAAAGCGACCTGGTGGTGGTCGGCGAAGCCAACAATGGCGTCGAAGCCTGCGAGCTGGTGCAACGGCTGCAACCGGACCTGGTGGTGCTGGACAACAACATGCCCGAGCTCAACGGTGTGGAGGCGCTCAAGCGCCTGCGCGAACAGGGCTATGCGGGGCGCATCCTGCTGTTCACGGTATCGGATGCCGAACAGGATGTACGCGATGCCATGCGTTTCGGCGCCAACGGTTACCTGCTGAAAGACATGGAGCCCGAGTTGCTGATTGAACGCTTGCGCGATTTGCTGGCGGGTAGCCTGGTGGTCAGCCCAGCGCTGACCACGGTACTGGCCCAGGCATTACGGGCCTCACACGGCGCCAGTTCGCTTGACCTGACCGACCGTGAACGGCAAGTGCTGAAGATGGTTGCCGGGGGGTTGAGCAATAAAATGATCGGCAACAAGCTGGGCATTACCGAGGGGACGGTGAAGGTGCATGTGAAGAACCTGCTGCACAAACTGGGCTTGAGATCGCGCGTCGAGGCCGCCGTCTGGGCCTTGGAAAACCTGCGCTAGCGCGCTGCCGCCCGGCTCAGGCCGCCAGGGTGTCGAAACTAATGAAGTCGACGGTCTCGCCGACGCGCAAGGTGCGGTGGGCCTCGATCACCGCCAGGCCTTCGGCACTGCACATGCCGCTGAGCATTGCCGAGCCTTGCCAGGCATGCGGGATCACGCGCAAGCCTGCCGGGGTCGAGGTTAGCCAGGCCCGCAGGTACTGGCGGCGCAGGTTGGACCGCGGCCAATCGAAGCCAGCCGTCACCGGCATGGCGCGCGGCAGCACCTCGCGGCGGCCTTGGGCGCGCAACAGAAACGGCCTGGCCACCACCTGCAAGCACAACAGTGCGGCAACCGGATTGCCCGGCAAACCCAGCCAGGGGGTGTTGCCGATGCGGCCAAAGGCAAACGGCTTGCCCGGCTGAATGGCCAGGCGCCACAAGCGCAGCTCACCCAGTGCTTGGACCGCGTGCTTGAGGTGGTCTTCTTCGCCCACCGAAACGCCGCCGGAGGTCATTATCACGTCCCAGTCTGTAGCTGCCTTGCCCAGGGCTTCGCGACAGGCCCGCGGGTCGTCCGGCAGCCGCCCGAGTTCGCCAACCTCCAACTGCCAGCCACGCAGTGCCGCTGCCAGGCTGTAGCTGTTGGCGTCATAAATCTGCCCAGGGCGTAACACATCACCCGGCGTGCACAGTTCATTACCGGTGCTAAGCAACCCCACGCGCAATGGTCGGTACACGGCAGCCGAGGCGATGCCCTGGCTGGCCAGCAGCCCCAGCTCGGCGGCTCGCAGCCGTTGCCCGGCCTCCAACAGGCGAGCCCCTTGGCGAAACTCCTCGCCGCAACGGCGCACATGGTCGCCTGGCCAGCAGGCAGGCAGCCACACGCCGTCATCCATCACCTTGGCCTGCTCTTGCGGGACGACGCTGTCGGCGCCAGCGGGCAGTGGCGCACCGGTAAAAATACGCACCGCGTGGCCCGCCGGCAGCTCAGCGAGCGCCGCATCACCTGCAGCGATACGCCCGGCCAGCGGCAACAGGCCGCCTTCGCTGGGCAGGTCTGCCGCGCGCAGTGCATAACCATCCATCGCGCTGTTATCCCAGGCCGGGCCAGGGCGCGGTGCGCGAATATCGTCGGCGAGGATCATGCCCAGGGCCATGTCCAACGCCACGCGCTCAACCGCAGGAGGCCGTGGGGCCTGTTCCAGCAGTTCGGCGATGGCCTGGTCGACTGGGCGCAGGTTGTCATGGCCACAGGCGCAACTGTTCATGAGCGGCTCCCACAGGTAGCCAGGGACTGTTCGGGCAACCGCTTCAGGTGGGGGACGAAGTTGCAGGGCTTGGTACGGCAGTCGAGCTGCTTGCGCAGGATCTCGTTCCAGCCCGTGCGGCAGGCGCCCGGTGAGCCCGGCAGGCAACATACCAGCGTGCCGTTGCTCAGCCCGGCCAGGGCGCGCGACTGTAGGGTCGAGGTACCGATTTCTTCCAGCGATATTTGCCGAAACAGCTCGCCGAAACCCTCTACGGTCTTGTCGAGCAACGGTTCGACAGCTTGCGGGGTATTGTCGCGGGCGGTAAAGCCGGTGCCACCGGTCAGCAGCACCACCTGCACCAGCGGGTCGGCGACCCAGGCGCATACCCGCGCGCGGATCAGCCAGATGTCGTCCGGCACCAGGGCCCGGTCCTGAAGGATGTGGCCTGCCTGCTGCAGGCCATCGACCAGGGTCTGTCCCGAGCTATCGGTGGCCAGGGTGCGGGTATCACTGATGGTCAGCACGGCGATGCGCAGTGCCTGGAATTCGCTGAGTGCAAGGTGAGCCATGGCGGCGCCCTCATGGGAATGTCAGCGCGCAGCCTGGGCCGGACACATCGTTACGCCCATTCCTCGAAGGAGGTACCACCCGGGGTAGTTGCAGCAAAGCTTGATTTCGATCAACCCGGAGGGAGGCATCAGGCTTACGCTCAGGGCAGGCAACCCCTGAGGGAAGCACCGTATGGCCAAGAAATTTCCCAGCAACCCCAGCCACCCCGAACGCATTTGCTGGGGCTGCGACCTGTACTGCCCGGCCAAGCAACTGGCCTGTGGCAATGGCGCGAGTCGCACCATGCACCCGGCGGAACTGTTTGGTGAAGACTGGGACAGCTTCGAAGACCGGCTGGAGAAGCCGATCGACGGAGAGCAAGCAATAAGGCCCAAGTAATGGGGGCCGCTTTGCGGCCCACGGGCGCGTGATCAGAACGCGGTGCTGACCGTTAGCGACAGGTTGCGCGGGTCGCCGTAGATTGCCCCGGCATAGAACCCGTAACGGGTGTAGTAGTGCTTGTCGAACACGTTGTTGGCGTTGAGGCTGACGCTGGTGTCGTCGGTTAGCTGATACTTGGCCATGGCATTCCATATGGCATAACCGGACCAATTCACATCAGTGGCACCGTTGCTCACGCCATGGCTCGGCTGGCCTGCTGGGCTGGATATTGCGCGGATGTTGCTCTGCGCGGTAACCCCGGCGCCCAGGGTCAGGCGCTGGAGCGGACCAGCAAGGCGATAGGTGGTCGAAGCCTTGAACAGGTGTGACGGGTCGCTGCGGCCGTCACTGTCGAGGCGGCGAAAGTGCAAGTAGGTGTAGCCGGCATACACGTTCCAGCTGGAGGTCAGGGCGCCGGCGACTTCCAGGTCGATACCGTCGGTTTCCTGGCCGGAACCGGCTTTGTAGGCGTCGCCACCGGTGGGGGTGGTCAGGTCGCCGTCGAGCACTGCCTTGTTTTCCTGCTTGGTGCGAAAGTACGCCGCCGAGGCGTTCAGGCGCCCGTCGAACCACTCCCCCTTGATACCCGTCTCGTAGCTTTGCCCACGAATCGGCTCGACCTTGCTGCCGCTGCGGGTTTCGGCGGTTTGCGGGGTGAAGATGTCGGTGTAGCTGGCGTACAGCGAATAGTTGTCGTTGAGGTCGTACACCGCGCCCAGGTACGGGGTGACGATGCCGTTCTCTTCCTGGCTGCTGCGTGCACCAGCGACGCTGCGAGTGGTTGCCGAATAGTTGCTGGTGCGCACGCCGAGGATGACCGACAGCGGGTCGCTGATGCTCAAGCGAGTGGCGGCGTACATGCCCTGCAGGCGGGTGGTGGTCTTGCTGTGGCGGCCAGTGCGTGAGGCGATGATGCCGTAATCGTCATCCACGCCATTGCGCCAGTCGGTCAGCGCGAAGCCATTGTTGGCGCGGAACTGGCAGCCCAGCGCAGGCGCACTGGCCATGCCGTCGCCTAGCATGGTGCAGGTGTATTCCGGCGACCAGGCCACGGTGCGGCTGTCGTTGTAGCCGACCATTGCCTGGTGGCTACGGCCAAACAGCTGGAACGGGCCAGACAGGTCGATCTGCGCCGACTGCTGGGTGGTGTCGGTAGAACTGTGCAGGCCGTTGAGTACGGCGCCGCTGCCATCTGGGTCCCAGTAGCCGCCGTAGCTGCCACGGCCGGCTGAGTTGACCTTGGCCAGGCCGCGGTGGTTGAGGGTTTCGGCGGTGCTCTGGGCGGCTTGCAGGTTCAACGCCCAGTCGTTGTCGAAGTGGTGCTCAAGCGAGCCGAACGCGGTACGGGTGGTGTACTCGCCAAAGCTCCAGCTAGGCACCACGTTCGTGCTGCGCGGCAGGTCGGTCTTGCTGCCGTCGCGGTACCAGATGGGGATGTTCGCGCCCCAACCGCCGCCGACGATCTTGTTGTATTCGTACTGGTAGCCGGCACCGAGGGTGGTGGCGTCGTCCAGGTCGAACTCGAAATTGGCCAGCGCGGCGCGAGAGCGTTCGGACTGGTTGTCGCGGAACGAGTTGGCGTCCTGCTGGGTGATCACCAAGCGCGAGCGCAGGCGGCCGTCTTCGGACAGCGGCAGGTTGAGGTCAGCGCCCAAGCGGCGTTTGTCCCAACTGCCGTAGGTGGCATAGGCGCTGCCACCAAAGGTCCTGGTCGGTGCCTTGCGGATCAGGTTGACCGTGGCCGAGGGGTCGCCGGTGCCGCCTAACAGGCCGTTGGCACCGCGCACGATGTCGATACGCTCGTACAGGTCCATGTTCAGCGCGTTGCCGCCACCGCTGAAATCGGAACCGCCTTGAAACTGCAAGCCATCGACCTTCCAGTTGCTGATCGAGTAGCCACGGGCCCGGTAGTCGGTGCGCCCGCCCACCTCGGACTTGCTCGCAGTCACACCCGGGGTGGTTTCCAGCGCTTGCTCGATGGTGTGGATGGCGCGGTCATCCATCTGCTGGCGAGTAATGGTGCTAACTGACTGCGGCGTCTGCCGCGGCGTCAGGGCCAGGCCCGTGGAGCTGCGGGTGCTTTCGACCGTATAACCCAGCTGGCCGGCCTGGTCGCCAGGCAAGAGGGCGCTGTCTTCGATCTGCGTGGCTTCCAGCTCCAGCGGTTTGCCGTCGGCAGCTATCGCACCACCACTGATGGCCACGGTGACGAACAAGGCCAGCGGCTTCAGGGGGCTGCCGCCTCGGCTGATGAAAGGAAGGGCGTTCGGGATTCGCTCGGAGTTCATTTGGGAAGGCTTCGTATTTGCAGATGATTTTTTGTTAGGATTCTATGGCTCGGTCCTCCGGGCTCCAGACCCGGCTTGTACGGGGATGTAATTGAACGTAACGAGCGCCACCGGCCCTCACCGAACAGGTGTTTTTCCGCATGAGCACAAACCTGCTTGTTGTTGACGATGACGACGAGATCCGCGAACTTCTTTGTGATTACCTGACAGATGCCGGCTATAACGTGCTAGCAGCAGCTGACGGCGAGCAGATGCGCCAACAGTTGGCCCTGCACAGGGTAGAGCTGGTGGTGCTCGACCTGATGCTGCCCGGCGAGGACGGCCTGAGCCTGTGCCGCCAGTTGCAAGCCACGCCAGGTTTGGCGGTGATCATGCTGTCGGCCAAGGGCAGCACGCTGGACCGCATCATCGGCCTGGAAGTGGGTGCCGACGACTACCTGGCCAAGCCCTTCGAGCCACGCGAGCTGATCGCCCGGATCAAGGCTGTGCTGCGCCGCCCACAACGCCTGGGTACCCCGGCCGAGGAGCCTGCGGCGATGGATGCTCAATTATTCGCCAGCTTTCGTCTGGAGCCTGTGAAGCGCCTGCTCACCCGCCCCGATGGCGAAACCCTGACCCTGCCCCGCTCGGACTACCGCGTGCTACGTGAACTGCTGGATGCCAACAACCGGGTGGTGTCTCGCGACCAACTGACTCGCAGTGCGTTCGGCCGCGACCACCTGCCCGACGACCGTTCGGTGGACATGTGCGTCAGCCGCCTGCGCCAGCACCTGCGCCACGCCCCGGCCGGTACTGCGCAAATCCTCACTATCCGCAACGAAGGCTATTTGCTGAGCCTGGCCGATAACTCGGCCGATGCCTGACATGCGCTGGCTTCGCCGGCTGTGGCCGCGCACCTTGTTCGGCCAGCTGCTGCTGATCATGGTCAGCGGCACGCTGGTGATCCAACTGATGTCGAGCAGCATCTGGTTCGATGTGCGCTTTGCCCAGGTACTCGAAGCACCGGTCCGGCTGGTCGCAGCGCGCAGCGCACCGCTGATTGCCAGCGCCAACTGCTCTGCCGACGCACCGCAGGCGCCTGCGCACTACCAACTACGGTGCAGCGAAACCCCAGCCACGCAGGAGGATGATGAGCGCCGTGGGCGTAGGCGTGTCGAGTTGTTGTTGCAGCAGGCCCTCAAGTACGAGCTGGGGCATGCCCAGGACGTGCGCCTGATGAAGGTGCAGCTGACCGATGAACAGGGCCAACCGATCGTCTGGCGTAGCCTGTTTGGCCTGCGCACAGCCCAGGCGCATCTCAAGTTCGCAGTGCCATTGGCAGATGGACACTGGCTGACCATCGAAGGCCAGGAACTGCAAGGCTGGAGCGGTGAATCTGCCTGGGTGCTGATCAGTGATTACCTGTTGCGGGTGTACGCACTGCGCATCGTCGCGGTATTGCTGGTGTGCCTGATTGCCGTGCGCCTATGCCTGCGCCCGTTGCGCCGCCTGGCCGATGCCGCGCGCGGCTTGGGCAGCAACCTCGAGCAACCGCCGCTGGCGCTGGATGGGCCGGAGGAAGTACGCCAGGCCGCCCAGGCCTTCAACGCCATGCAGCAGCGGCTGATTGCGATGGTCAACGACAAGGCTTACTTCCTGGCCGCCGTGTCTCACGACTTGCGCACCCCGCTGACCCGCATGCGCCTGCGCCTGGAGCGCCTGCCGGACGACGAACATCGCCAGCGCCTGCGGCAGAACATCACGCAGATGGACGACATGATCGGCCAGGTGCTCGATTACCTGCGTGCGGGCGAACAGCAGAATTTGCAGCAGGTGGACCTGGACCGGCTGGTAGCCCGCCAGTGCGCGGACCTGGCCGGCGCCGATGAACCGCTGCCGGTACACGGCCAGGCGGGCAGCCTACAGGTCGATGCCCTGCTGCTGCAGCGCTGCTTGCAGAACCTGTTGGTCAATGCGTTGCGCTATGCCAAGGACGTTTCGGTCACGCTGGAACGGGCGACCACGGGGGTGTCGATCCATATCGACGACCGCGGGCCGGGCATTGCGCCGAGCTTGCTGGCGACCATTATCGACCCGTTCGTGCGCGGTGAAGGGTCGCGTAACCAGGCGTCCGGGGGGTATGGGTTGGGGTTGAGCATTGCCCAGCGGATCGCTACCAGCCATGGCGGCGAGTTGATGCTGTCGAACCGTGAGGGCGGTGGCTTGCGGGTCAGTGTGTTGCTACCACGCTAACGATTTTTCGAGGGATATCGCCTACGAGACGCCCGCTCCCACAGAGGCTCTGCCAAGTCGATCCGTTATGTGCATTTCTAAGTGAGCGGCCTTGCACCCCACATTCAGGTAACAGTCTTTTACCGATTACCCAGGTTTTCCCCTGCCCGCCTTTGCCTATCCTATGCCCGGTCATCCTGCCTGCGATGGACCCATGAAACACTCTCTACCCAGCCGCTACGCCTGCCTCGCCCTGTGCATGCTGTTCACTTTCGCCAGCCTGCCGCTGCTGCCCCTACATACCTGGCTGTGGCCAATAACGCTTATCACCGCACTGCTCAGCCTGGTCGGCCTCAACGACCTGCGCCAAAGCCACCATGCGGTGCGCCGCAACTACCCGATCCTGGGCAATATCCGCTACCTGATCGAAACCATCCGCCCGGAAATTCGCCAGTACCTAATCGAGGGCGACGACGACAAGCTGCCGTTCTCTCGCTCGCAGCGCTCGCTGGTTTATGCCCGCGCCAAGAACGAAAGTGCCGAGAAGGCCTTTGGCACCCTGAACGATGCCTACAAGCCGGGCTTCGAGTTCATCAGCCATTCCATGTTGCCGGTGGCCACGCCAGACCCTGCTTCGTTCCGCATCGCCATCGGCGGGCCACAGTGCCGCCAGCCCTACTCGGCCTCGATTTTCAATATTTCAGCCATGAGCTTCGGTGCCCTCAGCGCCAACGCCATCGCGGCGCTCAACCGTGGTGCACGCATGGGCCGGTTTGCCCATGACACCGGTGAAGGCAGCATCAGCCCGTACCACCGCGAACATGGCGGTGACCTGATTTGGGAAATCGGCAGTGGCTACTTCGGCTGCCGCACCGAGGACGGCCGCTTCGACCCGCAGCGCTTCGCCGAGCAAGCCCGTTCGCCGCAGGTGAAGATGATCGAGATCAAGCTCAGCCAGGGCGCCAAGCCGGGGCACGGGGGCATCCTGCCGGGGCACAAGGTCAGCCGCGAAATTGCCCAGACCCGTGGCGTGCGCGTGGGCGAGGATTGCATCTCCCCGGCAGCGCATAGCGCCTTCCGCACGCCGGTCGAGCTGCTGCAATTTGTGGCCAGCCTGCGCGAGCTGTCGGGCGGCAAGCCGGTTGGCTTCAAGTTCTGCCTGGGCCACCCGTGGGAGTTCATGGGCATTGCCAAAGCCATGCTGGCCACCGGCATTACCCCCGACTTCATCGTTGTCGACGGCAAGGAAGGCGGCACCGGTGCGGCGCCGCGAGAGTTCAGCGACAACATGGGCGTGCCGATGCGTGAAGGCCTGATGTTCGTGCACAACACGCTGGTCGGCCTGAACCTGCGCGCCAGCATTCGCATTGGCGCGGCGGGCAAGATCGTCAGTGCATTCGACATCGCCAGCGTGCTGGCCATCGGGGCTGACTGGGTCAACTCCGCGCGCGGCTTCATGTTCGCCATTGGCTGCATCCAGTCACAAAGTTGCCACACCAACAAATGCCCGACCGGCGTAGCCACGCAAGACCCACTGCGCCAGCGCGCCTTGGTGGTGCCGGACAAGGCCGAGCGGGTGGCCAGCTTCCACCGCAATACGCTGCATACACTGGCCGAAATGCTCGCCGCAGCGGGCCTGGAACACCCCTCGGAGCTCAAGCCCAAGCACCTGGCGCGGCGTATCAGCCCAAGCGAAATCGGGCTGTTCTCGGACCTGCACACGTTCCTCAAGCCGGGCGAGTTGCTCAGTGGCTCGATTGAAAGCGAGTTTTATGCGCGGATGTGGCGGATGGCGCGTAGCGACAGTTTTGCGCCGGAGACGGAGGCAGCGCCGCAGAAGGTGGCAGTACCCCGGAAAGAAGTGGAACCTGCATAGGGCCTCATCGCCGGCAAGCCAGCTCCCACAGGTACATCACAAGGCCTGAAGCCTGCGTAGTACCTGTAGGAGCGGCCATGTGTCGCGATGGGCTGCAAAGCAGCCCCTAGGCCATCAGATCAGAATCAGAAGATGCTGATCGGGTACTCGACGAATACGCGGACTTCGTTGCCGTCGTCGTTGTAGCCGTTCTGCTGCACGGCGTTGTTGGTACGCACGAACGAGCTACGCAGCTTGATCGACAGGTCCTTGGCCGGGCCGTCCTGCACCACGTAACGGATCTGGTTGAAGATTTCGCGCTCTTTACCTTCGCCGAAGCCCTGTGGGTTGGCGACGTTGCGGGTGTTGATGTTGTCACCTACCACGTAAGCCAGCTTGTAGGTCAGGCCCGGCATGCCGTAGGCGCCGAAGTCCAGGCCATAGCCCAGCTGCCAGGAACGCTCGTCTTCGGCGTTGAAGTCGGACCAGTACGAGTTGGCCAGGTAGATGGTCGAACCACCGTCACCCACGCCACCTTCGTTCTGGTACCAGCCGTAGTTGTAGCCGGTGCTGCCAGTGCTGCGCTGGTGGGCGAGGGTGAACGAGTGTGCACCGTACGCGTAGGTGGCAGCCAGGCTCCAGATGGTGTTGGAGTCGCCGTTCAGGCCGGCGGCCTTGACGAACTTGTTGTTGATGTCCGACTTGTAGCCGTTGAAGTCCAGGGTCAGGGACTGGTCGTTGGCAATCGGGAAGACGTAGTTCAGCCCCAGGTAGTGCTTCTTCATCACGTCTTCGTTGTCGGAGGTGTACAGCGAAGCGGTGAAGTCGTCGGTGAACTTGTAGCTACCACCGAGGACGTTGATCGACTTCAGGCCACCACCGTCACGGCGCTCGGCGCTTTTGCGCGCTTCCTGGGTGAAGCGGCCGGCGTTCAGTTCCAGGCCCTGGATCTCTTTGGAGGTGATCAAGGTACCGGTGAAGCTTTCTGGCAGCAGACGCGCGTCGTCGTATTGCAGCACAGGCAGTGCTGGCATCTGGTCGCCGTACTTGAGCACGGTGTTGGAGATGCGGAACTTCACCGCAGCGCCACCACGGGCCAGGTTGTGCGGCGAATTGGCGTTGCCGTTCTCGTCCTTGAAGTCCGAAGGCTTGAAGAAGTCGACACCGGCACCACCATTGTGGCCCTTGCCGCCGTCCAGACGCACGGCGTACAGGCCGAATGCGTCGACGCCGACACCGACGGTGCCTTGGGTGAAACCGGAGGAGAAGTTGGCGATGACGCCTTGGCCCCATTCGATCTGGTCGTCGGTGCCGTGCTTTTTGTCACGATTGATGTAGGCGTTGCGCAGAAGGACGTTAGCGTGGCTGTCCTCGATGAAGCCCTTGCTGTCGGCCTGGTCATTGGCCTGTGCCTGGGTCGCGGCGATCATCGCCAAGGCGACCAGGCTGATCCTGGTTTTCAACATGTTGTTTTCCTTATTTCCTAATCAAAAACGCTCTGCAATATGACGCCAGGAACCACGCCCCTTCGTAGGTTCGACGCTATGCGGATCCAGACTGGAAGGCCCGGCCGGTAAGTACCCGGCGGCCTTTGGCAGCAGCATGGCCACGGTAATGGCCAGCAGGCGTTGGCCGAATCCTAGCCGCGCGCGATTACAAATGTCAAAAAATCGTGAAATGCAGGTTGATATAACCAAAATTACTGGCGGCTCCAGTACATTTTCATGCCTGTAGGCGCTATCAGCGGGCAATTTATCTCGCGTAAGAAAAGCCCCTTTGATCGAGCGGACAGCTTCTTAGCGCGGCCCCGCGAACAACCCGCATCGTATCTGCCTGCGTTACAAACAGAAACATATGTAAAGACAAGCACTTACAAATACGCAAGCAAAAGCAAATAGCAAGCATTACCATCCGCACTTATTTTTCACTTGCTTGCCCGGATGCGCCCATGCTTGCCCCCTGCCGCTTTTCACCCCTCACGCTAGGCTTGTCGCTGCTGTTCAGCGCCGGCCTGGCCAGTGCCGCCACCACCACCCTGCCGGAACTCTCGGTCACCGCCGACAGCGACCGCGAGCAGGACAACCCACAAGTCAAGGAAGTCAGTACCGCCACCCGCACCTCGACACCGCTGCGTTATGTGCCCCAGGCCATCGACACGGTGAAGACCGCCAATGTGCTGGATTACGGCAGCAACACCCTGGGCAAGGCGCTGGAAGGGATCCCCAACGTCAGCAGCGGCGCCGACACGCGCTTCGACAGCGTGCGTATCCGCGGCTTCGACGCCAGTAACGATTTCTACTTGGACGGTGTTCGCGACGACAGCCAGTACATCCGCGACCTGCATAACATCGAGCGGGTCGAAGTACTCAAGGGGCCAGCGGCGGTGCTGTACGGCCGCGGCAGCCAGGGCGGCATCGTCAACCGGGTCAGCAAGGCAGCCGAGCCAGGCCGCCGCTCCACCCTCGAGGCGCAGGCCGGCAGCGAAGACCTGCGTAGCCTGTATGCCGACCTTAGCGCCGACCCCAGCGACACCGTCAGCCTGCGCCTGAACATGGGCAACGAGGACAACAACAGCTTCCGCGATGGCATCGACGGCAGCCGCCAGCTATTCGCCCCGTCCATGAGCTGGCAGCTCACACCCGAGCTGAACTGGCTGGTGCAATACGAATATAGCCGCTACAACCGCACCCCCGACCGTGGCATCCCTGGGGTCAACGGTCGTCCGGCCGACGTCAGCCGCAGCACCACCTACGGGGACACCCAGCGCGACTACATCGACGACCGCGCGCAGTCGCTGCGCTCGCGCCTGAACTACCAACTGAACGAAACCTGGCAGCTGCGCCATACCTTGGGCCTGTTCAAGCTCGACAGCGAATTCGACAACACCTACGTCACCGGCTACAACGCCGGCACCAACACCTTGACCCGGCAACGCTGGCAACAAGACCTGAACACCCGCAACCTGTTCAACAACCTGGAGGCCGAGGGCGATTTCGACACCCTGGGCCTGGAGCACAAGTTGCTGCTGGGCCTGGAGTTCGGCAACCAGAAGCGTGACCCGGTGCTGTACAACGCTGGCGAACAGAAGCTGCCCGGCTGGGGCGAACCAGGGCGCCACCAGCAGCACACTGGCAACCTGGTGCTGTCGAGTAACAACCACACGGTGGTCGACAGCCGCGGCCTGTACCTGCAAGACCAAATTCGCCTTAACGATCAATGGCAGGTGCTCGCCGGCGTGCGCTTCGACCAGTTCGACGTGGAAACCACCAACAAGGATGGCCTAAGCGAACAACAGGACAGCACCAGCACCAGCCCACGCTTGGGTCTGGTCTACACACCGTGGCGTGACCATTCGTTCTACGCCTCGTGGAGCAAAACCTTCTCACCGGTAGGTGGCGGCCTGATCGGCATCACCCCGGGTGCGCCAGGTAACACCAACGACACCAAGCCCGAAGAGACCCGGCAGAAAGAAATCGGGGTGAAGAGCGACTGGCTCGACCAGCGCTTGACCACTACCTTGGCCATCTACGAGCTGGAGCTGTACAACCGCCGCACCCGCGACCCGAACAACCCGGAAATCACCTTGCTCAGCGGCTTGCAGCGTTCGCGCGGCATCGAACTGACCGCCACCGGCAACATCGTCGGCAATTGGTATGTACGCGGCGGCATCGGCTTGCAGGACGCGACTATCGTCAAGGACAACAACGGCCAGGAAGGCAACCGCATCAATGACGTGGCCAAACGTAACGGCAGTTTGTTCGTAACCTGGAAACCACAACTGGGCTGGTATGCAGAAACCGGCTTGACGCTGGTCGGCGACCGTTACGCAGACAACCAGAACACCACTGTGTTGCCGGGGTATGGCCGCTGGGACGCGTTGGCGGGGTACCGCACGCATGACTGGGATGTGCGGGCGGCGTTGAGCAACATTGCCGACAAGACTTACTACAGCTCGGCGACCAGTGCGGCGCAGATCCAAGTGGGTGACCCGCGCAGCCTAGTGGTGACTGGCAGTTACAGCTTCTGATCTTTATCGCGTGTGCCGGCCCTTCCGCGGGTGACCCCGCGCCTACACGAGCACCACATGTCTCAAAGGCGGTAGAGCACTTGTGGGAGCGGGTTTACCCGCGAAGGGGCCGGCACAGGTTGAAGCGATCAATCAGTGCCACACCGCCATCAGCGCCTGCATTTCTGCTTCGCTGATCAGCCCTTGGGGGTACCGTCCGGCAAGCAAACGTAGTGGGTCGGTCGTCCTGACCTTGATGCTTCCATGGTGTTTCAACCACTTCGCCACAAGCTTGAGCGATTGGTGGTTCACTGCCGATGGGCGCAAAGCCGACTCACTTGCTGCATTCATTTCTACACGTACTCCCTGGCCCCGTGAGCGGCTAACTTACGTAAGTATTGTTACAGATCCGATAGTGCGGCCAGGCCGAGCTATCTAATTGAAAAACAATACAAAACATATGCCAGGACGGCCCTCCGGATGGCGCCCGAAAAAAAAGGCCCGTCACTGGACGGGCCTCTTCATTTACGGCGATCTCAGCGCTTGACCGGCGCCGGCTGCTGCTGGGTAAGGCAGTGGATGTTGCCACCGCCCAACAACAGCTCACGGCCAGGGATCATCACCACCTCGTGGTCGGGGAAGATCTTCGCCAGAATCGCTCTGGCCTCAGCATCTGCTGGGTCGTCGAAGCTTGGTGCAATGATGCCGCCGTTGACGATCAGGAAGTTCACGTACGAGCCGGCCAGGCGCACCGAAGGGTCACGCTCCTGGCTGCCGGCCACCTGGTCGACGCCGCCACACTCTTCGGCAGTGGCAAACAACGGGCCCGGGATCGGCATTTTGTGCACGATGAACTCACGGCCCTTGGCATCGCGGGTGTGCTTCAACACCTCCATGGCAGCGTGGCAGCGTGCATAGTTGGGGTCGTTGGAATCATCGGTCCAGGCCAGTAACACTTCGCCCGGGCGCACGTAACAGCAGAAGTTGTCGACATGGCCATCGGTCTCGTCGTTGTACAGGCCATCCGGCAGCCAGACCACGGTATCCACCGCCAGCTGGTCGCGCAGCACCGCTTCGATCTGCTCGCGGCTCAGGTGCGGGTTGCGGTTACGGTTGAGCAGGCATTCTTCGGTGGTGATCACGGTGCCTTCGCCGTCCACATGGATCGAGCCGCCTTCGAGCACGAAACCCTCAGTGTGGTAGCGCTGGCAGCGTTCCATTTCGAGGACCTTGGCCGCCAGTTCCTCGTCACGGTTCCACGGTGCATAAAGGCCGCCATCGAAGCCGCCCCAGGCATTGAAGCCCCAATCCACGCCGCGCACTTCGCCCTGGTCGTTGATGACGAAGGTCGGGCCGGTGTCACGCACCCAGGCGTCGTCGTTGCTAATCTCGACCACGCGGATGTTCGGCTGGTCGAGTTGGCGACGAGCATTTTCGTACTGGCCGGCGGACACCGCGACCGTGACCGGTTCGAAGCGGGCAATGGCCTTGGCCAAAGTCACGTGGGCTGCCTGTGCCGGCTTGCCGCCCAGGCGCCAGTTGTCTGGGCGCTCCGGCCACACCATCCACACCTGGGTTTGCGGGGCCCATTCGGCGGGCATGTGGAAACCATCGGCACGAGGGGTAGAATTGAGGGTTTTCATGGTTAACCTCTGTGAAAGCCCTGAGCCGAGGTGCGCTGGGGCGTTGGTCAATTGGATAACAAGCAGATATGACAGTTCGTGAGGGGCAATGCCCTCAAGGTGCGAATTTTATAACCGATATATATCCGCATTAACAACCAATTTAACAGGCGACCAGACAAACATAGCCAATCTAATCAGATAAGAATCGATATACGACGCACGCTTTGCCGCGATGCGGTGATATTTGTCTGCCATCACCCATGACGACAGGCTAGGCTGCAGGGAACAGAACTTGGATTTTTCAGAGGCGTCTCGATAATGCGCATACTTGTCACAGGCGGCGCCGGTTTCATTGGCTCGGCGCTGGTCCGTCACCTGCTCGACAACACCGGGCACGAAGTATTGAACCTCGACAAGCTGACCTACGCCGGCAACCTCGAGTCGCTGCACAGTATCGCCAGCAACGCCCGCTACGAATTCGTCCAGGCCGACATTGCCGACTCGGCCACCGTCAGCGCGGTGCTCGAACGCTTTCAGCCTCAGGCGATCATGCACCTGGCGGCCGAGTCACACGTGGACCGCTCGATCGACGGCCCGGCGGCGTTCATCCAGACCAACATCGTCGGCACCTATGCCCTGCTGGAAGCCACCCGCGCGTGGTGGAGCCGCCTGCCTGCCGACCAGCGCGCAGCCTTCCGCTTTCACCATATTTCCACCGACGAAGTGTATGGTGACCTGCACGGTGCCGATGACCTGTTCCACGAGACCACGCCCTATGCGCCAAGCTCGCCCTATTCGGCCAGCAAGGCGGCCTCGGACCACCTGGTGCGCGCCTGGCACCGCACCTACGGGCTGCCGGTGCTGATCACCAACTGCTCGAACAACTATGGCCCTTATCACTTCCCCGAGAAGCTGATCCCGTTAATGATCCTCAATGCCTTGGCTGGCAAACCGCTGCCGGTCTACGGCAATGGCCAGCAGGTGCGCGACTGGCTGTTCGTCGAGGACCATGCCCGGGCGCTACTCGAAGTGGTGAGCCGTGGCCAGGTGGGTGAGACCTACAATATCGGCGGCCACAACGAACAGAAGAACCTCGACGTGGTGCATGCAATCTGTGCACTGCTTGAAGAGCTGGCGCCACAACACCCGGCTGGCGTGGCCAATTACGCGGCGCTGATCACCTATGTTCAGGACCGCCCCGGCCACGACCTGCGTTATGCCATCGATGCCAGCAAAATCGAGCGGGAACTGGGTTGGGTCCCTCAAGAAACCTTCGCCAGCGGCCTGCGCAAGACCGTGCAGTGGTACCTCGACAACCTCGAGTGGTGCCGCCACGTCCAGGACGGCACCTACCAGGGTGAACGCCTGGGCCACAACGACCTCAAGGAGCGCATTGCATGACCAAGGGAATCGTCCTCGCCGGAGGCTCCGGCACCCGGCTGCACCCCATTACGCTTGGCGTGTCCAAGCAACTGCTGCCGATCTACGACAAACCCATGATCTATTACCCGATCTCGGTGCTGATGCTCGCCGATATCCGGGACATCTTGTTGATTTCCACCCCACAGGACCTGCCTCAGTATCGCCAGCTGTTCGGCGACGGTAGCCAGTTCGGTATCCGCATCACGTATGCCGAGCAGCCATCGCCAGACGGCCTGGCCCAGGCGTTCCTGATTGGCGAGGACTTCATAGGTGACGACTCGGTCTGCCTGATTCTTGGCGACAACATCTTCCACGGCCAGAGCTTCACCGAGCAGTTGCAGCGCGCAGTCAACCACCCAAGCGGGGCGACTGTTTTCGGCTACTGGGTCAAGGACCCGGAGCGCTTCGGCGTGGTCGAGTTCGATGAGCGGGGCAACGCCCTTTCCATCGAGGAAAAGCCCCTGCAACCGAAGTCCAACTATGCGGTTACCGGGCTGTACTTCTACGACAACGACGTGATCGAAATTGCCAAGGGTATTCGCCCGTCGCCCCGCGGCGAGCTGGAAATCACCGATGTGACCAATGCCTACCTCAAGCGCGGCGACCTGCGTGTGGAGCGCTTCGGGCGTGGCTTCGCCTGGCTCGACACCGGCACCCACGAGAGCCTGCTGGATGCCTCGCAGTATGTGCAAACCGTGGAAAACCGCCAGGGCCTGAAAGTGGCGTGCCTGGAGGAGATCGCCTTCAACAAAGGCTGGATCACCCGTGACCAGTTGCTGGCCAAGGCAGAAAAACTGAAGAAGACCGGTTATGGTCAGTACTTGAGCAAACTGGCCAACGAACCTGCATGAATATCATCCCCACCGCCATCCCCGACGTACTGATCATCGAACCCAAGGTGTTCGGTGACAGCCGTGGCTTTTTTTTCGAAGCGTTCAATGCCCGCGATTTTGCACGGCAGACCGGCGTTACCACCGACTTTGTCCAGGACAACCACTCACGCTCCGTCAAGGGCGTGCTGCGCGGGCTGCACTACCAAGTGGAAAACACCCAAGGCAAGCTGGTGCGCGTGGTGCAAGGCGAGATCCGCGACATTGCCGTGGATGTGCGAGAAAGCTCCCCCACGTTTGGCCAGTGGGTCGCGGTACACCTGTCGGCTGACAACCATCGCCAGCTGTGGATTCCCCCTGGGTTTGCGCACGGGTTTGCCGTGGTGAGCGAGTCGGCCGAGTTTTTGTACAAGACAACCGACTACTACAACCCGCGTGCAGACCGCTGCATCCGTTGGGATGACCCACAACTGGCCATCGACTGGCAGCTGGATGCGCCACCGCTGCTGTCCGAAAAAGACAAGGTCGGCGTGCCCTTCAGCGAGGCGCAATGGCTGCCATGAGGATTCTCGTTTGTGGCCGCAATGGCCAGGTCGCTCAGGCCTTGCAGATGCACTTGGCAGGCCTTGGCGAACTGCATGTACTGGGCCGGGAGCAACTGGACCTGGCCGATCCCGAAGCACTCCGCGCGCCTTTGCGCCGGCTGGCCCCTGACCTGATCATCAACGCTGCCGCCTACACCGCCGTGGACCAGGCAGAGCAGGAGCCGCAGCAGGCGTTTGCCATCAACGCCCACAGCCCGCGCGTGCTCGCCGAAGAAGCAGCAAGGCTCGACGCACCATTGATGCACTTTTCCACCGATTATGTGTTCGCGGGGGACAAGGCAACACCCTATACCGAAGATGATTCACCCAACCCGTTGGGCGTCTATGGCCAAAGCAAGCTGGCGGGGGAACAGGCGATCGCCGCTGTTGCGGAAAAACACCTGATCCTGCGCACCAGCTGGGTCTATTCGCAGTACGGGCGCAACTTTCTGCTGACCATGCAGCGCCTGCTGCAGGAAAAACCCCAATTACGCGTGGTGAACGACCAGGTCGGCGCCCCAACCTGGGCCGGCACCCTTGCCACCTGCACGCGCGGCCTGATCGAGCGCTGGCAGGCCGGTCAGGCCGGCGCCTGGGGCACCTATCACCTGACGGCGCAAGGTGAAACCTCCTGGTTCGGCTTCGCCCAGGCCATCGCCGAGCAGCTCAAGGCCCAGGGCCTGCCTTGCGCTGAACTGCTACCGATCCCGTCCAGCGATTACCCCACCCCGGCGCGCCGCCCCCTCAACTCGCGCCTGGACTGCTCTCGCCTGGTGCGGGAATGGCACGTCAGCCTGCCACACTGGCAGCAAGCGCTGATCGACTGCCTTAAGTAGCGCATAATTGCGTCAGACTTTTCTGGCGCATTTACGTGATGATTGCAAAACCCACGCCCCCACGCCGTCCCCGCTGGCGCAGCCTGGCCCTGTTGGCGCTGTGCCTGGCCCCGTTACTGTGGCCCCTGCATCACCTGGCCGAACGCTACTATCAGCAAGAGCTGGCGTCGCAGAACCGCCAAACCCTCGACCTGTACGTCGCCAACTTGCTCGGCACCCTGCACCGCTATGAGACCCTGCCGCAGATCCTGGTTGACCTGCCGGCCCTGCGCGGTGTGCTGGCCGACCCGTTCCGCCTGGAGGCGGTGACCAACGCCAACCGCCTGCTTAAAGACATCGTCCAGCAGACCGGTGCCGAAGTGATGTACCTGATGGACATCAGCGGCAACACCCTGGCCGCCTCCAACTGGGACAAGCGCGACACCTTCGTCGGCCGTAATTTCGCCTTCCGCCCCTACTTCAACGAAGCCATGGCCGGCCGCCTGGGCCGGTTCTTCGGCCAAGGCACCACATCGGCCAAGCGCGGCTACTTCTTTGCCGCGGCAGTGCGTGACCGCGAGCGGATCGTTGGCGTACTGGTGGTCAAGGTCGACCTCGACCATACCGAAACCCTGTGGGGCCGTACCCCCGAGCAGCTATTGCTGACCGATCACAATGGCGTAGTCATCCTGACCTCGCGGCCCGACTGGCGCTTCCGCGCCACCCGTGCGCTGACCGAGGCCGAGCGCCAGGCCATTATTGCCATCCAGCCCTACCCAACCCAGGCCCCGCAACCACTGGCACTCACCCCAGACGCCTGGATCACCCAAACCCGCGACATCCAGGAAACCGGCTGGCAGGTCAGCATCCTCGCCCCGCGCACGCTGGTCGACCGCTCCGTGCAAACAGTGATGGCCATCGGCGCCGGCACGCTGCTGGTGCTGATGCTGTTGGCCGGCCTGGTGATGCAGCGGCGCCGCCATTACATCGACCGTATCGACTTCGAAGCCCGTGGCCGCCAGGAGCTGGAAAAGCGCGTGGCCGAGCGCACCGCCGACCTCGAAGGCTTGAATACCATGCTCAAGCGCGCCGTGCTGGAGCGCGAGAATGCTCAACAGGAAGCCGTGCGCGCGCAGGACGAGCTGGTGCAGGCAGGAAAACTGTCGGTACTCGGCACCATGTCGGCGAGCATCAGCCACGAGCTAAACCAGCCGCTGGCCGCCATCCGCAGCTACGCGGAAAACGCCGAGATCCTGCTTGACCACCAACGCACCGAAGACGCCCGCGGCAACCTCAAGCTGATCGGCGAGCTGACCGGGCGCATGGCCTCGATCATTGCCCATCTGCGCGCTTTCGCCCGCCGCGACCGCCACGCCCCCGAGAGTGTGGCCCTGCAGCCGGCCCTGGACGACGCCCTGGCATTGCTGGCCAAGCGCCGCCGGGCGATGGCCGTGGAGCTGATCCGCGACCTGCCGGAAGCCACCCTGTGGGTGCAGGCCGGCGAGACCCGTCTGCGCCAGGTGCTCGGCAACCTGCTGGCCAATGCCCTCGACGCCCTCACCGAAAAAGCCAACCCGCGCCGCCTGTGGCTAAGTGCCGAGCAGCGCGATGACTGCGTCTACCTGTACATCCGCGACAACGGCCCCGGCTTCAGCCGCCAGGCCCTGGAACACGCCAAGGAGCCGTTCTTCACCACCAAGACCCGCACCCAGGGCCTGGGCCTGGGTTTGGCTATTTGCGAAAGCCTGATGCGCGCCCTGGGCGGTGAACTACTGCTAGCCAACCACCCGGAAGGTGGCGCACTGCTGACCCTGCAACTACGTGTGGCCGCGCCTGGCGCTACTTTGCCCAATTCGGAGGACCCCTCGGCATGACCACTGAGACACTGATCGACAGCCAAGCCCAGGTGATCCTGGTCGACGACGACCCGCACCTGCGCCAGGCACTGAGCCAGACCCTGGACCTGGCCGGGCTCAAGGTGGTCGCCCTGGCCGATGCCCAAGGCCTGGCTGAACGCATCGAGGCCGACTGGCCTGGGGTGGTGGTCAGCGATATCCGCATGCCCGGCATCGATGGCCTGCAACTGCTGGAGCAACTGCACGGTCGCGATAGCGAGCTGCCGGTGCTGCTGATCACCGGCCACGGTGATGTACCGCTGGCGGTGCAGGCGATGCGCGCCGGGGCCTATGACTTCCTGGAAAAACCCTTTGCTACAGACGCCCTGCTCGACAGCGTGCGCCGCGCCCTGGCCCTGCGCCGCCTGGTGCTGGACAACCGCAGCCTGCGCCTGGCCCTAAGCGACCGCCATCAACTGGCCACCCGCCTGGTCGGCCAGTCGCCGGCCATGCAGCGCCTGCGCGAGCAGATCGGCGCCTTGGCCGGCACCCGCGCCGATGTGCTGATTTTGGGGGAAACCGGCGCCGGCAAAGAGGTGGTGGCCCGCGCCCTGCACGACCTGTCTAGCCGCCGTGATGGGCCGTTCGTGGCGATCAACGCCGGCGCGCTGGCCGAGTCGGTGGTCGAAAGCGAACTGTTCGGCCATGAGCCCGGCGCGTTCACTGGCGCGCAAAAGCGCCGCATCGGCAAGTTCGAGTTTGCCAACGGCGGTACGCTGTTCCTCGACGAAATCGAGAGCATGAGCCTGGACGTACAGGTGAAGCTGCTGCGCATGTTGCAGGAGCGGGTGGTCGAACGCCTGGGCGGCAACCAGCTGATCCCGCTGGATATCCGCATCATTGCTGCGACCAAGGAGGACCTGCGCCAGTCCGCCGACCAAGGGCGTTTCCGCGCCGACCTGTATTACCGTTTGAATGTGGCGCCGCTGCGTATTCCGCCGCTGCGCGAGCGCGGCGATGACATCCTGGTGCTGTTCCAACACTTCGCCGACGCCGCCAGCCAGCGCCACGGCCTGCCGCCGCACACCTTGCAGCCGGCCCAACGCGCCATGCTGCTGCGCCACGGCTGGCCAGGTAACGTGCGCGAGCTGCAAAACGCCGCTGAGCGTTTTGCCCTTGGCCTGGAGCTGGCCTTGGACGGCCAGGTGCCACCTGCGGCAATACCTTCTGCACCGCTGCTAAGCGGCAACCTCAGCGAGCAAGTCGAGCAGTTTGAACGCTCACTGATCGCTGCCGAACTGGCCCAGCCACACAGCTCCATGCGCAGCCTGGCCGAAGCGCTGGGTGTCCCCCGCAAAACCCTGCACGACAAGCTGCGCAAGCATGGCTTGAGCTTTGAAGGCGGCAGCGGCGGGCATGACGATCAAGAGGAAAACCGTTGATGAACAGCGATAGCCAGTACTTGCAATCCGTACTGCACGGCGACATTCCCCTGACCCGCGAAATGGGCCTGGAGGTAATCGATTGGCAGCAGCATACCTTGCGCCTGCAACTGCCGCTGGCAGCCAACGTCAACCACAAGAGCACCATGTTCGGTGGCAGCCTTTACTGCGCGGCGGTGCTGGTGGGTTGGGGCTGGCTGCACCTGCGCCTGCGCGAGTTGGGAATCGATGACGGGCATATCGTCATCCAGGAGGGGCAGATCAGTTATCCGCTACCGGTTACCGGCGCGGCGGTGGCGCGCTGTGCTGCGCCGGACGAGAAAACCTGGGAGCGCTTCGTGACGATGTACCAGCGTCGCGGGCGGGCGCGGCTGACGCTGGAGACCACGGTGAGCAATGCCGGTAGCGCCGAGCCGGCGGTGAAATTCAGCGGCCAGTACGTCCTGCACCGCTAGCACAACCGCCCTGCTCGACATCCACAGGCTCCCACAAGGTGTGGTGAAAACCGTCAGATCAGCTTCAGGAAGGCCTGGCGCCAGCTTGCGGCAGCGGGCAACGCCAGGAAATACGGGTTAAGCAACGACTCCCGCGGCGGGTAGCGGAACGGCAAGCCATCCAGCCCGATCACCTCGCCACCCGCCCCTTCCACAACACCCTGCGCCGCCGCCGTATCCCACTGCGACGTCGGCGCCAGGCGCGGATAGCAATCGGCGCTGCCCTCAGCCAATAAGCAGAACTTCAACGAACTGCCGATACTGGCCAGCTCCAGCTCACCCACCGCAGCCCCCAGCCCCGCCAACAGCGCTTCCTGCTCGGGGCTGGAATGCCGACGGCTGGCCACCACGGTAAAACGCCCATCCGCCGGCGGCGCGTTGCGTACCTGGATCGGTTGGGCTGCCTCACCGGCGTCTGCACGCCAGGCGCCCAAGCCACGGCCACCGAAGTAGCTGCGCCCGTTGGTCGGCATCGACACCACGCCAAACACCACCTCGCCGTTTTCGACCAAGGCGATGTTGACGGTGAACTCCTCGCTGCCGGCAATGAATTCCTTGGTGCCGTCCAGTGGGTCGACCAGCCACCAGCGGCTCCAGCCCTGGCGCTCGGCCAACGGGATATTGCAGTCCTCCTCGGACAGCACCGGAATTTGCGGTGCCAGCGCCAGCAGGCCATCAGCAATCACCCGATGCGCCGCCAGGTCGGCGGCGGTGACTGGCGAATCGTCAGCCTTGTTGGTCACCGCCACATCGGCGCGCCAGAACGGCAGGGTCGCCTCGCCGGCAGACAACGCCAGCTGGACCACTTGGTGCATCAGTTGCAGGTCGCTCATAGCTCCAGCAGCCCCCGCTGGATCAGCAGGTCACGCGCCAGGTACAGCGCCGCCAGCGCCCGCCCCTCGGTGAACTGCGGGTGCATGGCCAACGCCGACAGTTCACGCAGGTTGACCTTGTCGACGCGCATCGGCTCCGGCTCATCGCCTTCCAGGCGCTCCTCGTACAGCTCGCTGGCGAGCACCACCTGAATCTTCTGGCTCATGTAGCCAGGCGACAGCGACAGCTCAGTCAGGTGCTCCAACTGGCGCGCGCCAAAACCGGCTTCTTCCTTGAGTTCCCGGTCGGCCGCCGCCAGCACATCCTCGCCCGGCTCGATCAGGCCCTTGGGCAACGACAGCTCGTATTCGTCGGTGCCGCCGCAGTATTCCTCGACCAGCACGGCGTGCTCAGCGTCGAGCATGGCCACGATCATTACCGCGCCGTAGCCGTTCCCTCGGCCCACCAGGCGCTCGTAGGTGCGCTCGGCGCCATTGCTGAAGCGCAATTGCACGGCTTCGACGCGGAATAGGCGGCTGCTGGCGACGATTTCGCGGCTGAGGACGGTGGGTTTTTGGCGCATGGGGCGGCTCCTTGGCGTGAACGGGTTACTATACCGTGGCTTGCCGACTGAACGAGAGTTTCCCATGCCTGTTCTTCCTTGGTCTGCCATCGATACCGTCCTGTTGGACATGGATGGCACCCTGCTCGACCTGCATTACGACAACCGCTTCTGGCTGGACCACCTGCCCCAGCGCTACGCCGAGCTGCACGGGGTAAGCCGGGCCATGGCGGAAATGGAGCTGCAACCACTGTTCGAGCGCAATGCCGGCACGCTGAATTGGTATTGCCTAGACTTCTGGAGCCGTGAACTGCGGTTGCCGATACGTGAGCTGAAACAGGAAATCGCCCACCTGATCGCCTTGCGCCCGGATGCCGACACCTTCCTGGCGGCGATCCGCGATGCTGGCAAGCGCGTGGTGATGATTACCAATGCCCATCGTGATTCGCTGTCGCTGAAGTTGGAACGGGTGGAGCTGGCGCCGTACTTCGAGCGACTGATCAGCTCGCATGACTACGGCTACCCGAAGGAAAGCCCGCAGTTCTGGGATGCCTTGCAGGCGGACATCGGCTTTGCACCGGCGCGCAGCCTGTTCATCGATGACACCCTGGCGATTCTGCGCAGTGCCCGGCGGTTTGGTGTAGGGCATCTGCTAGCAGTGCGCCAGCCGGATAGCCAGGCACAGCCGCGCGATACCGAGGAGTTTGCCGCAGTCGAGGATTACCGGGAATTATTGGTAGGCCTGTAAGGCCCTTTCGCGGCTCCAGTTGTAGGAGCGGGTTTACCCGCGAAAGGGCCGGTACAGGCTTTAAAGATCAATCCGGAATACGCAGCACCTGCCCCGGGTAAATCTTGTCCGGGTGCTTGAGCATCGGTTTGTTAGCCTCGAAAATCTTGTTGTACTGGTTGGCATTGCCGTAAACAACCACAGCGATGGCCGACAGCGTGTCACCCTTTTTCACGGTAACGAACCTTGCTGCCTGCACTACCGGCCCGGTCACGGTGATCTGGTCCTCGACACTGGCCACCCCGCTGATATTGCCCGCCGCCAAAATGATCTTCTCTTTCTCTTCCTGGCTGGCCACTTCGCCCTTGAGGATGATCTTGTCGCCCTCTACAGTGGCGCTGATGTTCGGGTTACCCAGGCCGACACTTTCCACGTGTTTCTTCAGCTGATCTTCAGCGTTAGCGTTGCCGGGTGTCAGCAGGTCAATCAACTTCTCGCCCGCTTCTTTGACGAAACTGAACAAGCTCATAACGCTCTCCTTGTTGACGGAACCTCGGACCCAGCAGTCTAGGCCAGCTTTCGCCTTACCGCCTGCATGCGACCAATCGACGCGGTCTATCAAGGCATAGAGCCTAGCGATTAGACGCCACCGCCTGGCAAGCCTAGGCTTGTGCTATCGCAAAGCCGCCGAATGAACAGTCTGCCCCGATGAACAGCAAGCCTCCGGTCTGCGCGGCCTCATCGCCTTTGTCCATGCCCGCCGCCAGCAACACCTACGATTACGTCCAGCTCAACGATGCCAGACGCGACAGCACCCCCTTGGCCGAAGAAGTGGCCCTAGCTATCGCCTACAACGGCCTCAACCAGGCGGTGATGCTGGTCAGCCCCACCGACCTGGAAGACTTCGCAGTCGGCTTCAGTGTTGGCAGCGGTATTGTCCAAGGCACCGCCGAAATCTACGACCTGAAACTTTCTGGCAGCGGCTCGGCGATGTATGCCGACCTGGAAATTGCCAGCCGTGCGTTCTGGAACCTGAAAAACCAGCGCCGTCAGCTGGCCGGCACCAGTGGTTGCGGCTTGTGTGGCGTCGAAGCCCTTGAGCAGGCTCTGCCGGAACTGGCCGAGCTGCCCGGTGCGCCCTTGCCACCGGCGCATTGGCTGGCCGGCCTGCGTGAGCGCATCGATGCCTTCCAGCCCTTGGGCCAGCATTGCGGCGCCGTGCATGCGGCGCTGTTCATGGACCGCCACGGCGAACTGCTGCTCGGCCGCGAAGACATCGGCCGGCATAACGCCCTCGACAAACTGATCGGCGCCCTGCTGCGCCAAGGCATCGATAGCCAGGGCGGCATTGCCATTGTCACCAGCCGTTGCAGCCTGGAGCTGATCCAGAAGGTGTTACGAGCCGGTATCCAGACCCTGGTCAGCCTGTCGGCGCCCACCGGCCTTGCCCTGCAGTGGGCACGCAAGCACAACCTCAACCTTATCCATTTGCCTAAGCACAGCGCACCGCGGGTCTACAGCCCAGCGGCGGAGTCGTAACAGTCGTGACCTCGTACCAACAGCTCCCGGACAACGCCCCAGCCTCCCCCCCTCGCTACAAGCCCTACCACGGCCCCGCCGGTGGTTGGGGTGCGCTGCGCAGCGTAGCCAAGGCCTGGGTCGGCAGCGATAACGCGCTGAAGAACCTTCGCGCCCTGCTCAAGACTAACCAGCACGGCGGTTTCGACTGCCCCGGCTGTGCCTGGGGCGACTCGCCGGAAAGCGGCATGGTCAAGTTCTGCGAGAACGGCGCCAAGGCAGTGAACTGGGAAGCCACCAAGCGCCGCGTCGACGCCGCCTTTTTCGCCCGTTACAGCGTCACTTCGCTGCTGCAGCAGAGCGACTACTGGCTGGAGTACCAAGGGCGCCTGACCGAGCCGATGGTCTATGACGCATCCAGCGACCGCTACCAACCCATCAGCTGGGACGCCGCTTACGCCTTGATCGCCCGCGAGCTGAACAAGCTGCCCAACCCTGACCAGGCCGAGTTCTACACCTCGGGGCGCGCCAGCAACGAAGCGGCCTACCTGTACCAGTTGTTCGTGCGCGCCTATGGCACCAACAACTTCCCCGACTGCTCGAACATGTGCCACGAGGCCAGTGGTGTGGCCCTGGGGCAAAGCGTCGGGGTCGGCAAGGGCACCGTCACTTTCGACGATTTTGAACACGCCGATACGATTTTTGTCTGGGGGCAAAACCCCGGCACCAACCACCCACGCATGCTCGACCCGCTACGCGACGCAGTGAAACGCGGTGCCCAAGTGGTGTGCGTCAACCCGCTCAAAGAACGCGGCCTGGAGCGCTTCCAGCACCCGCAAAACCCGTTGGAAATGCTGACCAACAGCGACCGACCGACCACCACTGCGTTCTTCCGCCCGGCCCTGGGCGGCGATATGGCGATGTTGCGCGGCATGGCCAAGTTCGCCCTGCAATGGGAACGTGAAGCCCAGGCCAAAGGCGAACCAGCCGTGTTCGACCACGCGTTCATCGCCGAACATGGCCATGGCATCGACGAGTACCTGGCGGTGGTGGATGCCACCCCGTGGCAGCACATTCAGGCGCAGTCCGGCCTGACGCTGGCCGATATCGAACTGGCGGCACGTATGTACTGCCGTGGCAAGCGGGTGATCATGTGTTGGGCGATGGGCATCACCCAGCATCGCCATTCCGTGCCAACCATTCAGGAACTCGTCAACCTGCAGATGCTGCGCGGCAACATCGGCGCACCCGGTGCCGGCCTGTGCCCGGTGCGTGGCCACAGCAATGTGCAGGGTGACCGTACCATGGGCATCAACGAGCGCCCGCCGATGGCGCTGCTCGATGCCATGGAAAAGCGCTTTGGCTTCGCTGTACCTCGGCACCACGGCCACAACACCGTCGAGGCGATCCACGCCATGCTCGACGGCCGTGCCAAGGTGTTTATCGGCCTGGGCGGCAACTTTGCCCAGGCCACGCCGGACACCGAGCGTACTGCCCAGGCGCTGCGCAACTGCGAACTGACCGTACACATCAGCACCAAGCTCAATCGCAGCCACCTGGTGCACGGCAAGCAGGCGCTGATCCTGCCGTGCCTAGGCCGTACCGACATCGACCTGCAAGGCGAAGGGCCACAAGCGGTGACCGTGGAAGACTCGTTCAGCATGGTCCACGCCTCCAATGGCCAGTTGAAGCCGCTGTCGACGCAAATGCGCTCAGAGCCTGCAGTGGTAGCCGGCATCGCCGCCGCCACCTTGGGCAAGCAACCGGTGGACTGGCATTGGCTGGTGGCCGACTACGACCGCATCCGCGATTTGATCAGCGACACCATCAGCGGCTTCAGCGGTTTCAACCAGCGTCTGCGCCAGCCGGGCGGTTTCTACCTGGGCAACAGCGCCGCCAACCGCGAATGGAATACCAGCACCGGCCGCGCCAACTTCAAGGCCAACCTACTGCCCGACACGCTGCTCGACGAGCGCGTGCGCGCTAGCGGCCAGTTGCCGGACCTGATCATGCAGTCGATGCGCTCGCACGATCAGTACAACACCACCATCTATGGCCTGGACGACCGCTACCGCGGTGTGCGCGGCCAGCGCGAGGTGCTGTTCGTCAACGAAGCCGACATCATCCGCCTGGGCTTCCAGCCGGGGCAGCGGGTGGACATCGTGTCGTTGTGGGGGGATGAACATGTGCGCCGGGTGCACGGCTTCACCCTGCTGGCCTTCGACATCCCTGCCGGGCAAGCGGCAGCGTATTACCCAGAGGTAAACCCGCTGGTGCCGCTGGAAAGCATTGGCGATGGCAGCCATACGCCGACGTCCAAGTTCATCGCTATCACGTTGGAGCGGGCTCGGGACGACGGGCGCATCCTGTAGAAATTGTGTCCACCGCAAAACCAAAAAAGCCCTGTTCCATAACGGTTCAGGGCTTTGTCATAAAAGTCTCAGACAGCCGAAATTCAATAAAGTTTCACAGCAAATACAGCAACTTAGAGAATTGTGTACAACTCGTGTTACTCGTCGGATTTCGTTTGCCAGCCACGCTCGTTAGCCTCAAATTCGCCTCGTCATCCCTATGAGGCTCTCTCGATGAAGAAGTACTCCTCGATTCTGTTGTTGTCTTTCAGCTTGCTCAGCGGCGTTGCCATGGCAGGCGGCACCACCGAGGCCGGCATTGGCGGCGCATTGGGTGGGGTACTGGGCTCCGTTGTGGGCCAGTCCATTGGCGGTAGCACAGGCGGCGCGATTGGCGCAGGCCTGGGCGGCGCAGCCGGCAGTGCGGTAGGTGCCGACAAGCACCAGCGTGGTGAGGCAGCCATCGGTGGCGCATTGGGCGCCGCAGGCGGCAACGTGGTGGGCCGCTCCGTGGGCGGCACCTCGGGTAGCTACATTGGCGCAGCAGCCGGCGGTGGCGCCGGTGGCGCACTGGGTAACTACATGGGCAACAAGGCCGACGAAGACGAGCGTCATGACGAGCGCCGCTACCGTCGCGGCTACGACGACGACCGTCGCCACTACGACCGGGGCCACCACTACGGCCACCGCAAGCACAAGCGCCACTGGCGCGACTAACGCCTGGGGGCCTCGCCCCCGGCAACAAAAGCCCCGCCCCTGCCGGCGGGGCTTTTTTATGCCCGTTGTTCCAGCAAGACGCCAGAGAGGATCACCTGCAGCGCCTGTGGCAACGCTACGGGGCGGCCGCTGGCACGCTCGATGAACACTTGCACCAAAGTGCCTGCCGCGCACGCCTCCGGCTCCCCAGGGCGGAACAGCGCCAGGCGATACTCCACCGTGCTCCCTGCCAGCCGCGCTACCCCCAAACCCACCTCCAACACATCCGGGAAGCCCGGCAGCGCATAGAAGTCAGCCGCCGAACTCACCACGAAAGCCGCCAGCTCGCCGTCGCGCAGGTTGAGCTCGGCCTGTTCAACAAGGAACGCCTGGATGGCGGTTTCGAAGAAGCCGTGCACGGTAGCGCCGGCGATGTGGCCGTTCTGGTCGTTGTCCTGAGGGCGGGTGAGGATGGGATGGAAGTGGCAGAAGGCAGTGCGCGGGGGGGATTCGGTCATCTGGCTGGCTCTTGTCTTCGCGATGGATGCTGACAGTGAAACAGAAAATCCAGGTTTTCGCTGCTTGTGCCGGCCTCTTCACGGTAAACGCGGTCATTGCAGGAGCGGCGTCAGCCGGGACGAACAAAAAAGCCGCCCCTGAGGGCGGCTTTCTCGTTGCGACTGGGCTCAGCTTACAGCTGCGGGCCAGCGGCCTTGATGGCGTCGGAAACTTCGAACTTCTTGAAGTTTTCGATGAACAGCTTGGCCAGGCCTTTGGCGGCCTCGTCGTAGGCCGCTTTGTCAGCCCAGTTGGTGCGCGGGTTGAGCAGCTCGGTTTCAACGCCCGGCACGGCCTTCGGCACGTCCAGGTTGATGATGTCCAGGTGCTCGGTTTCGGCACCAACCAGCGCGCCGCTCTGGATTGCAGCGATCACGGCACGGGTGGTCGGGATGCTGAAACGCTTGCCAACGCCGTAGCCACCGCCGGTCCAGCCGGTGTTGACCAGGTAAACCTTGGAGTTGAAGCCGTTGATACGCTTGATCAGCAGCTCGGCGTACTCGCCAGCCGGGCGTGGGAAGAACGGTGCGCCGAAGCAGGTGGAGAAGGTCGACTTGATGCCGCCGCCCGAACCCATTTCGGTGGAACCGACCAGCGCGGTGTAGCCGGACAGGAAGTGGTAGGCCGCCTGCTCGTTGTTCAGGATCGAAACCGGAGGCAGAACACCGGTCAGGTCGCAAGTCAGGAAGATGACGGCGTTAGGCTCGCCACCCAGGTTCGCTTCGGAACGCTTGGCAACGTGCTCCAGCGGGTAGGCCGCACGGCTGTTCTGGGTCAGGCTGACATCGGTGTAGTCGGCGTGCTTGTTGGCGTCGAGGACGACGTTTTCCAGCACTGCGCCGTGCTTGATGGCTTTCCAGATGACCGGCTCGTTCTTCTCGGACAGGTCGATGCACTTGGCGTAGCAGCCGCCTTCCATGTTGAAGACAACGCCTTCGCCCCAACCGTGCTCGTCGTCACCAATCAGGTAACGGCTTTCGTCGGCCGACAGGGTGGTCTTGCCAGTGCCGGACAGGCCGAAGAACAGGGTCACATCGCCTTCTTCGCCGATGTTGGCCGCGCAGTGCATCGGCAGTACGTCGGCAGCCGGCAGCAGGAAGTTCTGCACCGAGAACATGGCTTTCTTCATTTCGCCGGCGTAACGCATGCCTGCGATCAGCACTTTTTTGGCGGCGAAGTTGATGATCACGCAACCGTCGGAGTTGGTGCCGTCACGCTCAGGCTCGCACACGAAGTTGGCGACGTTGAGGATTTGCCACTCGCCGCGGCCAGCCGGGTTGTACTGTTCTGGATTGATGAACAGGCAACGACCGAACAGGTTCTGCCAGGCAGTCTGGGTGGTCATCTTCACCGGCAGGTAGTGCTCGGCGGCCGCCCCTACGTGAACGTAGGAAACGAAGTGATCCTGGGCGTTGTTGAACGCCTCAACGCGGTCCCACAGGGCATCGAACTTGTCGGCCGGGAACTTGCGGTTGATCGGGCCCCAGGAGATCGCGTCCTGGGTGGAAGGTTCTTCGACGATGAAACGGTCAGCCGGCGAACGGCCAGTACGGTGACCAGTCTCCACGACCAGTGCGCCAGTATCGGCTAGTACGCCTTCACCGCGTTGCAGCGCTTCTTTTACCAGCTCATCGACGCTCAGGTCGGTGTACACGGTGTTGTTGGCTTGCGTCATGAGATACCCCATCCGGCCCGAGGCCGAGTGCTCCAAACGTTTTGTAGTTGTCTTGAAAAAACTACTACAGCGAAAAAAGTGGCCGGATTATGCCAGAAAAGCCCAAAAAAAGTAGGCCCCTCCTGTCAGAACTGCGCTTTTGCGCAATTCGACAGGAGATAGTCCTGTGGTTAAACGTTTCAGTGACGAGTTTCTGAGGCTGCGTCCGTGCCGCCACCAGCAAACAATTGCGCAACATCGCTGGCATCGAACAGGTAGCGCTCGTTGCAGAACTGGCAATCGACTTCTACCTGCCCGCCACATTCTTCGACCAACTGTTTGGCATCGTGCTCACCCAAGCTGACCAGCGCGTTGCCGGAGCGTTCGCGAGAGCAGCTGCAGTGGAAGCGCAGCGGTTCGATATCGAACAGACGCACGGCGTCTTCATGGTAAAGGCGGTGCAGCAGGGTTTCGTTATCCAGCGCCCACTCTTCAACCTTCAGCGTCTTGGCCAGGGCCACGACGTGCTGCCAGCTCTCTTCGCGTTCTTCATCGTCAGGCTGACGATCACGCGGCAATTGTTGCAACAACAGGCCACGCGCCTTGCCGCTGGAGGTGTCCAGCCAGAAACGCGTGTTCAGCTGCTGCGACTGCACGAAGTAGTTGGTGAAGCACTCCGACAGGTTGGCGCCATCGAGGTCGACGGTACCCTGGTAGCGCTGGCCCTTCACCGGGTCGATGGTCAGCGTCAGGTGGCCGTCGGGCATCAGTTGCTCCAACGTGGCACCCGCCGGAATTTGATCGGCTTCGTAACGGGCCATGCCGCGGATGTCGCGCTCGCCCGAGCACTCCACCATCAGCAACGGGATCGGCCCTTGCGAACGTGCCTGCAGAATCAGCAGGCCATCGAACTTCAGCGCGCCCACCAGCAAAGCGGTGGCAGCCATCAGTTCGCCGAGCAAGGCCTGTACTGGCTGCGGGTACTCATGACGCGCCAGTACTGCGGCGTAGCTGTCATCGAGAGACACCCACTCGCCGCGCACATCGCGCTCGTCGAAGATGAAACGTTGGGTGAAATCGGTATCAGGCAAGTCGCTCATAGGTTTTGGCTATCTGAAAAATGATGACAAAATGGTTACAAGGGTTGTCGAAAAACATGCGAGAACCCCGTGGTAGAGCGCTCACAAGGCGCTCAGATTTCTGTTTGCAATAGAGGTATTTTATGGACAATCGACCACTGTTCCAAGCAAGGTGGTCTTGGGGGCCATTAGCAGCCTGTACGCTGCTTGCTATCGCTCTACTGTGTTTCTGGTTATGGCCTATTGGCCAGATCCTGTGCCTGACTTTCGACGAGTGGCTATTCCATAGCCTGAATGCGCCGCTGGCCGACAACCCCACCTGGCGTTATATCTGGACCCTTGGTAGCTTGCGCCCGTTCGACATCGTCGTCGGCCTGATCCTTCTGGCAGTGCTTATCCGTGGCGACTGGGTGTTCAAGGCAGCCCAGGTTCGCGAGGCCTTTTTCGGCTTTTTGCTCACGCTGATCCTCTTAGTGGTGATTCGCGCGCTGTTTTCCAAGTGGGTGGACGCAATGGGCTGGCAACACGACAGCCCATCGATGGTGTTCGACAACGTCGTGCACCTGAGCGATTACTACCCGAACCTGGAAAAAGCCTGGGAGCTGAAGGACCGCTCCAGCAACAGTTTCCCCGGCGACCATGCCTCGGTGCTGCTGATCTGGGCGCTGTTCATGAGCGTTTTCAGCCGCCGCCTGGTGCAGTACCTAGTGGTCTGGGGGCTGGCGGTGCTGTTCATGCTGCCGCGTCTGGTGGCTGGCGCCCACTGGGGGCAGGATGATTACATCGGTGGGTTGCTGATGGCTGTGCTGGCGTTGGGCTGGAGCTGCTATACGCCGCTGGCGGCCAAGGGCAGCGCGGCACTAATACGCTGGACGGCACCATTGTTCAACCTGCTGGGCAAATTACCACTGGTCGGGCGGATGGCAGTCACTCGCTAGGGCCATGGGGGCTGCTGCGATGGGGCGCGAAGCGCCCCCGGCTATTCAAAGCTCCCATGCAGCTGGTGAATCTGCCGCCGCTGCTTCTTGGTCGGCCGGCCATCGGTGGTCACACCCATCGCCCCGGCCTTACGCATTTCCGCCGCCTGCTCACGGCGGCGTACACTTTCTTCGGTTTCTTCATACAACGCCTGCGCCTCTGGCGCCCCACGTCGCACCACCGACAGCGCCTTTACCACCACCGTGCGTTCATCGAACCCGGTGCGCAGCACGAACGCGTCACCCACCCGCGGTTCCTTGCCCGGCTTGCAGCGCTCGCCCCGGCAATGCACCTTGCCGCTCTCGATCGCCGCCTTGGCCAGGGCCCGTGTCTTGTAGAAGCGCGCCGCCCATAGCCACTTGTCCAAGCGGACTTTGTCGTCGTCTTCGGCTTTTTGTGCCATCCCGTTACCTCGAATTCTGTCTTTCATCGAACTGTACTACCTTCACATACGGATGCAAAAAATCCCCGGCGTGCTTACAGTTCACCACCTCATTCGCAGGGTGCGCTTCGTGAAGACATTTGACCATTTGACTGTGATCGGCCTGCGCGAGTGGGTCGCCCTGCCCGACCTTGGCGTGGCCGGGCTGCGCGCCAAGATCGACACCGGCGCCAGCACCTCCAGCCTGCACGCCACCGAGGTGGAGCCGTTCGAGCGCGACGGCCAGCCCTGGGTGCGTTTCACCGCACACCTGGGCTCGGTGGTGCAGTTGCGCCACCGCCGCTGCGAAGCACCGCTGGTGACCATGAAGACCATCAAGAGCTCCAACGGCCAGGCCCAGACCCGCTACGTCATCCGCACCTCATTGGCCTTGGGCGATGGAGTCTGGGAAGTGGAGTTCACCCTGGCTTGCCGCAAGAACATGCGCTACCGCCTGTTGCTCGGTTCCAAGGCCCTGATCCACGGCCAGCTGGTGGTCAACCCCGGCCTGAAGTACGTACAAGACAAACCGGCCTTTCCGGCCACCCTTTCCCCTGTCACAGGTGCTGCATGAAGATCGCTGTGCTGTCGCGCAATCCGCGTCTGTATTCCACCCGCCGCCTGGTCGAAGCCGGCACCCAGCGGGGCCACGAAATGGTAGTGATCGATACCTTGCGGGCCTACATGAACATTGCCAGCCACAAACCGCAGATTCACTACCGCGGCAAGCCACTGGAAGACTTCGATGCGGTAATCCCGCGCATCGGTGCTTCGGTCACCTTCTATGGCTGTGCCGTGCTGCGCCAGTTCGAAATGATGGGCGTGTACCCACTCAACGAGTCGGTAGCCATTGCCCGCTCGCGGGACAAACTGCGCTCACTGCAACTGCTGTCACGGCGCGGCATCGGCCTACCAATCACCGGTTTCGCCCACTCCCCGGACGACATCCCCGACCTGATCCAGATGGTCAACGGCGCCCCACTGGTGATCAAGGTACTGGAAGGCACCCAGGGCATCGGCGTGGTGCTGTGCGAAACCACCAAGGCCGCCGAGTCGGTGATCGAGGCGTTCATGGGCCTGAAGCAGAACATCATGGTGCAGGAATACATCAAGGAAGCGGGAGGGGCGGATATCCGCTGCTTTGTGGTCGGCGACAAAGTCATCGCCTCGATGAAGCGCCAGGCCAAGCCTGGTGAGTTTCGCTCCAACCTGCACCGCGGCGGGGTGGCGAGTTTGATCAAGATCACCCCGGAAGAACGCATGACCGCCATTCGCGCGGCCAAGGTGATGGGCCTGAGCGTGGCGGGTGTGGATATCCTGCGTTCCAACCATGGGCCGCTGGTGATGGAGGTGAACTCATCGCCGGGGCTGGAAGGCATCGAAGTGACCACCGGCAAAAACGTGGCCGCGATGATCATCGAGCACCTGGAGAAAAATGGCGGGCCGAATCAGACCCGCACCAAGGGCAAGGGCTGATTAAGCCTGCACCGGCCTCTTCGCGGGCAAGCCCGCTCCTACAGGGGAACGTAAAACCATGGAGCGGGCTTGCCCGCGAAGAGGCCGGTGATGCTCACACAGCATTACGCGGCAGCAACAACCCCAACGGCAGCCTTACCCGCGCCTCGATCCCGCCACCAGAGCGATTGCGCAGCTCGACATTGCCGCCATGCTGCGCGGCGATCCGCTTGACGATCGCCAGCCCCAGCCCGGTGCCCTTGCCACCGCGCGCCCGGTCGCCGCGAATGAACGGGTTGAAGATGGTTTCCAGCTCCGACTCGTCGATGCCGGCCCCGCGGTCCAGCACGCTCAGCACCACATACGGCGCACTCTCGTCGCCCGATACATAGGCAGCCACTTCAACCCCCTTGCCGGCATGGTGCAGGGCGTTGCCAATCAGGTTGCCCAGCATGCGCTTGAGCGAAACCCGGCGCAGCGGGAACGGTGGGATCGGCTCCAGGCACAGGCGCACGCGTTCTTCCGGCTGGTTATACGGCGCCACCACCTCGCGCACCAAGTCGGCCAGGTCGACCTCCTCCACCGGCTCGTCACGGCCATCGCGGATAAAGGCCAGGAACTGATCGAGGATCGCGTCCATGTCCTCGATATCGCGGACCATGTCGTCACTCAGTTCGTTGTCACTGTTCAGCAAGGACAGCGACAGGCGCAGGCGCGTCAGCGGCGTACGCAAGTCGTGGGAAACCCCGGCCAGCATCAGTTCGCGCTCGCGCCCAGCCTGCTCGACATCCTCGGCCATCTGGTTGAAGGCCCTGTACACCTCGGTCATTTCGCTGGGCGTGTCGCTGATCGGCAGGCGCACGCTGCGCCCCTGGCCGAGCTGGCGAGCGGCAAACACCAGGCGCTTGAGCGGCTGGTTCAATTGGCGCACGAAAATCCAGGCCGAGGCGGTGGACAACAGGCCAATGGCCAGAAACCAACCCAGCACGTTCCAAATTTTTTGCCCCCGCAGCGGGTGCGGGTACAGCGGTACTTTCAGCCAACCGGGGCCCAGGCTCGGCGCATTGACCCACAACGCCGGTGGCGCATGAATGCGCAGCCGCACCTCGGTGTCCTCGCCCAGTTCTGCCTGCATCTGCCGTTGGTAGATTTCGCTATAGGGCCAGTGCTGCTCACCCTCGGGCACGCCAGAGCCAGTAACCCGGATAAGGCCGGCCGCCTCGGCAATTTTGTCGCGGTTTTCTTCGTCGGCAGCCCAATAGGCACGCAAGGTCAGCGCCACACCATGGCTGTACTGACGGTCGACCAGCACGTCCTCGTTCATCAGCAGGTAGACCAGGGTCAAGGCCTTGGAGAACAGGACGACGATCAACACCAGCCACAAGGTGCGGGCGAAGAAACTTTGCGGGAACCACAGCGGTGTTTTCATCGACGGCTGGGCATCATTTACCGGCGTTTCCGTCCGGCACGAACACGTAGCCCACGCCCCAGACGGTCTGGATATAACGCGGCTTGGACGGGTCCGGCTCGATCATGCGGCGCAGGCGCGAGATCTGCACGTCGATGGAGCGCTCCAGGGCGTCCCATTCGCGGCCGCGGGCCAGGTTCATCAGCTTGTCGCGGGTCAGCGGCTCGCGTGCGTGCATCACCAGCGCCTTGAGTACGGCGAACTCACCGGTGGTGAGCATGTGCACTTCGTCGCCGCGTTTGAGCTCGCGGGTAGCCAGCGACAGCTCGTAGTCGCCAAAGGTGACCGATTCGTCTTCGCTGCCCGGCGCACCCGGCACGCTCGGTGCCTGGCGACGCAGCACGGCCTTGACCCGGGCCATCAGCTCGTCCGGGTTGAATGGCTTGCCCAAGTAGTCGTCGGCGCCCAGCTCCAGGCCCTTGATACGGCTGAGCTCGTCGCCCTTGGCGGTGAGCATGATGATCGGGATCTGGTTGTTCTGCTGACGCAGGCGCTTGCACGCGGACAGGCCATCCTCGCCCGGCAGCATCAAGTCGAGCACCACCAGGTTGAACACCTCACGCTGCAGCAGGCGGTCCATCTGCTCGGTGTTGGGCACTGCGCGGGCACGGTAGCCCTTGCTGGTGAAGAAACGCTCCAGCAGGCTGCTCAGCCCCGGGTCGTCATCGACGATGAGAATCTTGTCACCTTCAGCGGTGTTTGGCGTGCCGGTCATGAATAACTCCTCTGATATCGCCGCGCATTATGGCGTAGCCATTGCTGCACGTTGCGTGAGCATTGTTAGCAGATTTTTCCCCCGGCGCCAGTTCCGGCTGGCCGGGCGCCATCACCGCAAGCCGTTGACGATGGGTATAATGCGCGGCTTTCATCCAGCGCCGCCGGGCGATAAAGCCCACAGGCGACCCCCGTATTCACAAATGTCAGGTGGTTTACATGGACAGCATCAACAGCCGTATCGCCGAGGAACTGGGCGTACGCCCCCAGCAGGTCGAGGCGGCCGTGGGCCTGTTGGACGAAGGCTCGACCGTGCCCTTCATCGCCCGCTACCGCAAGGAAGTGACCGGTAGCCTGGACGACACCCAGCTGCGCCATCTGGAAGAACGCCTGCGCTACCTGCGCGAACTCGACGAGCGCCGCGCCAGCATCCTGGCCAGCATCGAGGAGCAGGGCAAGCTGACCGCGGAGCTGGCCCGCGAGATCAAGCTGGCCGACACCAAGACCCGCCTCGAAGACTTGTACCTGCCGTACAAGCAGAAGCGCCGCACCAAGGGCCAGATCGCCCTGGAAGCCGGCCTCGGCGAACTCGCCGACGGCTTGTTCAACGACCCGAACCTGGCCCCGGAAAGCGAAGCCGCACGCTTCGTCAACGCCGAGAAAGGCGTGGCCGACGTCAAGGCCGCGCTGGAAGGCGCCAAGTACATCCTCATGGAACGCTTCGCCGAAGACGCCGCCCTGCTCGACAAGCTGCGCAGCTTCCTCAAGCAGGATGCCGTGCTGAGCGCCCGCGTGGTGGCCGGCAAGGAAGAAGAAGGCGCCAAGTTCCGCGATTACTTCGCCCATGACGAACTGCTGCGCACCGCCCCCTCGCACCGCGCCCTGGCCATCTTCCGCGGGCGCAACGAGGGCGTGCTGAGCGCCTCGCTGAAAGTTGGCGAAGAACTGCCTGGCACCCTGCACCCGTGCGAGGTCATGATCAGCAACCATGTTGGCATCGAAAACCGCAGCCGCCCGGCCGACAAGTGGCTGGGCGAGGTAGTGCGCTGGACCTGGAAGGTGAAACTGTACACCCACCTGGAAACCGACCTGTTCGGCGAGCTGCGCGACAATGCCGAAGCCGAGGCGATCAACGTGTTCGCGCATAACCTGCACGACCTGCTGCTGGCCGCCCCGGCCGGCCCGCGCGCCACCCTCGGCTTCGACCCGGGCCTGCGCACTGGCTGCAAGATTGCCGTGGTCGATGCCACCGGCAAGCTGCTGGACTACACCACCGTCTACCCACACGCGCCGAAGAACGACTGGGACCGCACTATTTCCATCATGGCCGCGCTGTGCGCCAAGCACTCGGTGGAACTGATCGCCATCGGCAACGGCACCGCCAGCCGCGAGAGCGACAAGCTGGTTGCCGAGCTGGTTAAAAAATATCCAGCACTGAAGATTACCAAGATCATGGTCTCCGAGGCGGGGGCTTCGGTGTACTCCGCATCGGAACTGGCCGCCCGCGAGTTCCCGGACCTCGATGTGTCGATCCGTGGCGCTGTGTCGATTGCCCGCCGCCTGCAGGACCCGCTGGCCGAACTGGTGAAGATCGACCCGAAATCCATCGGTGTCGGCCAGTACCAGCACGATGTGTCCCAGCTGAAACTGGCGCGTGGCCTGGACGCCGTGGTCGAGGACTGCGTGAACGCCGTGGGCGTGGACGTCAACACCGCCTCGGTGGCGCTGCTGACGCGCATCTCCGGCCTCAATGCCACCCTGGCGCAGAACATCGTCGCCCACCGCGACGCCAACGGCCCGTTCGCCACCCGCGCGGCGCTGAAAAAAGTCAGCCGCCTGGGTGAGAAAACCTTCGAACAGGCCGCCGGCTTCCTCCGCGTGATGAACGGCGACAACCCGCTGGACGCTTCGGCAGTGCACCCTGAGGCCTACCCGCTGGTGCAGCGCATCGCCGCCGACACCGACCGCGACATTCGCTCGCTGATCGGTGACAGCAGCTTCCTCAAGCGCCTGGACCCAAAGAAATTCACCGATGAAACCTTCGGCCTGCCAACCGTCACCGACATTCTGCAAGAGCTGGACAAGCCTGGCCGCGACCCCCGCCCCGAGTTCAAGACCGCCACCTTCCAGGACGGCGTCGAAGACCTCAAGGACCTAGAGCCGGGCATGATCCTCGAAGGCGTGGTGACCAACGTCACTAACTTCGGTGCCTTCGTCGACATCGGCGTGCACCAGGACGGCCTGGTGCACATCTCGGCACTGTCGGAGAAGTTCGTCAAAGACCCGCGTGAAGCGGTCAAGGCCGGCGACGTGGTCAAGGTCAAGGTCATGGAGGTGGACATCCCGCGCAAGCGCGTCGGCCTGTCCATGCGCATGAGCGACACCCCGGGCGAAAAGGTCGAAGGCAACCGCGGTGGTAACCGTGGCAATGCCGGTAACCGCCAGCCGCAGGCGCCGCGCCAGCGCGAAACCGCCACGGCTGCCCCGGCCAACAACGCCATGGCCTCGCTGTTCGCCAACGCCAAGCAGCTGAAGAAGAAGTGATGGACGTACCGCGCGAGTACGTCGAAAGCGCCTTCAGCCAGCTCCTCGGCTGCCGCCTGCAACGCCTGGACACAGGTGTTGCCGAGGTAGCCCTGGCGCTCGAGCCGCAGTTGCGCAACCGCGGCCAGAAGCTGCACGGCGGGGCGATTTTCAGCCTGGTGGACATCGCCATGGGCCTGGCTTGCTCGGCCAGCCATGGCTTTGACGAGCAAAGCGTCACCATCGAATGCAAGATCAACTACATGCGCGCCGTCAGTGACGGCGAAGTGCTGTGCACCGCCCGCGTGCTGCACGCCGGGCGGCGCACCCTGGTGGTCGACGCCGACGTAGTCCAGGGCGACAAACTGGTGGCGAAAGCACAAGGAACCTTCGCGGTTCTCTAGCTCACCAAGCAGTATCTGCGGTATTTTCAGCAGTGCGCTGGCACTGCTGGATCCGCGTAAACCAGGCGACAACGCCAGTTCCTTTCTTCCTACCCTTGTAGACCGTTATCTCTACCCCCATATTGGGGCGACTGACGCGTGAAGGAATACATCTTGAGCGACCTCCTCAACCGCCGCCTGAGCCTGCTCGGCGCCAATCTCCCCCTGCTCAAGCAGTGCCTGCACGGCATTGAGCGCGAATGCCTGCGCGTGACCGCCGAAGGTCGCCTGGCCCAGACCCCCCATCCGCAAGCACTGGGATCGGCGCTGACCAACGAGCAGATCACCACCGATTATTCCGAATCGCTGCTGGAGTTCATCACCCCGGCCCTGCCCGACCCGGCCAAGGTGCTCGAAAGCCTCGAACAGACCCACCGCTTCGTCTACAGCAAGCTGGGCGACGAATACCTGTGGAGCCCGTCGATGCCGTGCACGCTGCCGGCCGAGGAGGATATCCCGATCGCCGAGTACGGCAGCTCGAACATCGGCAAGCTCAAGCACGTCTACCGCAAGGGCCTGGCCCTGCGCTACGGCCGCACCATGCAGTGCATCGCCGGTATCCATTACAACTTCTCCCTGCCTGAGGCGCTGTGGCCGCTGCTGCGTGCCGCCGAAGGTGGCAGTGAGAGCGACCGCGACTACCAGTCGTCGGCCTACATCGCGCTGATCCGCAATTTCCGCCGCTACAGCTGGCTGCTGATGTACCTGTTCGGCGCTTCGCCGGCCCTGGACAAAGGCTTCCTGCGTGGCCGCCCGCACCAGCTCGAAGAGTTGGATGGCGAAACCCTGTACCTGCCGTTCGCCACCAGCTTGCGCATGAGTGACCTGGGCTACCAGAGCAACGCCCAAGCTGGCCTCACGCCGTGCTACAACAACCTCGCCAGCTACACCGACAGCCTGCGCAAAGCGGTGGGCACGCCCTACCCGCCTTACGTTGAAGTGGGTACGCACGTGGATGGCGAGTGGGTACAGCTGAACACCAACATCCTGCAGATCGAAAACGAGTATTACTCGAACATTCGCCCCAAGCGCGTCACCTACACCGGCGAGCGGCCGATCCAGGCCCTGACCTCGCGCGGCGTGCAGTACGTGGAAGTGCGCTGCCTGGACATCAACCCGTTCCTGCCGGTGGGTATCGACCTGACCGAGGCGCGCTTCCTCGATGCGTTCCTGCTGTTCTGTGCGCTGGAAGACAGCCCGCAGCTGGACAACGGCGAGTGCGGCCAGTGCACCAACAATTTCCTCACCGTGGTCAAGGAAGGCCGTCGCCCCGGCTTGGAACTGCACCGCAACGGCCAGCCGATTGGCCTGAAGGCGTGGGCCAGCGAGTTGATCACGCGCATCCGCTCACTGGCCGATCTGCTCGACCAGGCCCACGGCGGCGAAGAACACGCCAAGGCCCTGGATGCCCAGCAGGCCAAGGTCGACGACGCTTCGCTGACCCCGTCGGCGCAGGTGCTGGCGCGCATGACCGAGCATGACGAAAGCTTCGCCAAATTCTCCCTGCGCCAAAGCCGTATCCATGCCGAAACCTTCCGCGAGCAGCCACTGAACAGCGAACAACAACAAGCGTTCGAAACACTGGCGCGTGAATCGCTCGCTAAACAGGCCGAGATGGAGCAAGAGGAAGTCGGTGACTTCGACCTGTTCGTCGGTGCCTACCAGGCCAGTATCCTAGCGATCAGCAACTGATGAGCCGCACCGCCACCCCGCGCAGACCGCGCGCTAGCAGCCAGGCCAGGATCGAAGCGATCCTGGCGGCTGCGCGCGAGCTGCTGGCCGAACTGGGGGTGGCAAGCCTGTCAATCTACAGCGTGGCCGAGCGTGCGCAGATTCCACCGTCGTCGGTGTACCACTTCTTCGCCAGCGTGCCAGCCTTGCTCGAGGCGCTGACCGCCGACGTGCACCGTGCCTTTCGTGACGCGCTGAGCGCGCCGATCGACGGCAGCGCATTCAACACCTGGCACGAACTGTCACGGCTGATCGAGCAGCGCATGCTGGATATCTACAACAAAGATGCGGCAGCGCGGCAGCTGATTTTGGCCCAGCATGGCTTGAGCGAAGTGGTGCAGGCCGATCGGCAGCACGATATGGAATTGGGCGACTTGATGTACAAGTTGTTCGACCAGCACTTTCACTTGCCGGTGATGCCGGTGGATGTGGACGTGTTTGCCCTGGCTATGGAGCTGAGCGACCGGGTTTATGCGCGGTCGGTGCAGCTGCATGAGGCGATTACCCCGCGTATGGCCGAGGAAGGCAAGCGGGTGTTCGAGGCGTATCTGGGGCTGTATCTGCCGCCGTTTCTGGCCAAGCGTTCCAGCTGAGATTGTTGGGGCCGCTTTGCGGCCCCATAAACCCCATCACAGCTTGGCGATAGACACTTCAGTCGACTTCACGAAGGCAATCACTTCGCTGCCCACCTGCAGCTCCAGCTCACGCACGGAGCGGGTGGTGATCACCGAAGTGACGATGCCAGAGGCCGTCTGCACATCGATTTCCGACAGTACCGGGCCTTCAAGGATTTCTTTCACGGTGCCTTTGAACTGGTTACGAACGTTGATGGCTTTGATAGTCATGGTTTGATTCCTTCTCTAGGGCTTCAGTGTGGTGAGTGAGTCATTCAGTGCGCCCAACGCAACTGCGTGGGCAGAGGGGCTACAGGGTCCGGCTCGGGCGCAGCGCCCGGGGCCGACAGAACACGGTTGAGCACTTCGCTTTCCAGCGCGGCGAGGCGGTGCGAACCACGCGCCCGGGGCCGCGCCAGGTCGACGGTGAGGTCGAGCCCAACCTCGCCGTCCTCGATCAGGATCACCCGGTCAGCCACCGCAACCGCCTCGCTGACATCGTGGGTGACCAGCAGCACGGTGAAGCCGTGCTGACGCCATAGGCGTTCGATCAGTTGCTGCATTTCGATACGGGTCAAGGCATCCAGCGCACCGAGCGGCTCATCCAGCAGCAGCAGGCGCGGCTGGTGGATCAGGGCTCGGGCCAAAGCCACGCGCTGCTTCTGCCCCCCCGACAGCGCCGCCGGCCATTCATTGGCACGGTCGGCCAGGCCAACCGCCTCCAGGGCCTCCAGCGCCCGCTGACGCCAGTCGCCAGACAGGCCCAAGCCAACGTTGTCGATCACCTTCTTCCACGGCAGCAAGCGTGCGTCCTGGAACATCAGGCGGGTTTCTTCACGGGCCTCTTCCAGCGGCGCGGCACCGGCCAGCAGTTGGCCTGCAGTGGCTTGGTCAAGCCCGGCCAACAGGCGCAGCAAGGTGCTTTTGCCGCAGCCGCTGCGGCCAACGATGGCAACGAACTGGCCAGCCGGAATATGCAGCTCGATGCCTTTTAGTACTTCACGCTGGCCGAAGGCCTTGCGCAGGCCGTTGGCGGCCAGCGGGATGCCACGCAGCAGGCGTGGCGGCGGTTGCTTGAGCACGGTCATGCGCCCTCCTTCTTGGCCACTTGGTAGGCCGGGTGCCAGCGCAGCCACACACGCTCCAAGCCGCGCGCGGCGAGGTCGGCGAGCTTGCCGAGCACGGCGTAAAGGACGATGGCCAGTACCACCACGTCTGTTTGCAGGAATTCCCGGGCGTTCATTGCCAGGTAACCGATGCCGGCGTTGGCTGAAATGGTTTCGGCAACGATCAGGGTCAGCCACATGAAACCCAGGGCAAAGCGTACGCCAACCAGGATCGATGGCAGCGCCCCCGGCAGGATCACCTGGCGGAACAGGCTGAAGCCAGACAGGCCGTAGCTACGCGCCATTTCCACCAGTGCCGGGTCGACATTGCGGATGCCGTGGTAAGTGTTCAGGTAGATCGGGAACAGCGTGCCCAGCGCGACCAGAAAGATCTTTGCCGACTCATCGATACCGAACCACAGGATCACCAGCGGGATCAGCGCCAGGTGCGGCACATTGCGGATCATCTGTACCGAGCTGTCGAGCAGGCGTTCGCCCCAATTCGACAGGCCGGTGATAAAGCCCAGCACCAGGCCGATACTGCCGCCAATCACGAAGCCCAGCCCGGCACGCCAGCCGCTGATGGCCAAATGGGTCCAGATATCGCCACTGCGCACCAGCTCCACACCGGCACTGACCACGGCGCTGGGCGCCGGCAGGATGCGCGTCGACAGCCAGCCGGCACTCACCGCCAGTTGCCAGGTGGCCAGCAGCAGTACCGGTAGCGCCCATGGCGCCAGGCGCTGGGCCAGGTTGTTGGAAGTTGCTCTAGTCATGGCCTGGCCCTCAGCTCTGTGCAACAGACTTGGGCAGGATGTCGTTGGCCACCATCTCACCGAACGGGCTTACATAACCGCCAGCCTTGGGTTGCTCCGGGCGCTGTACGTCCAGGTGCGGGAACAGCAGCTCGGCCACCCGGTACGACTCTTCCAGGTGCGGGTAGCCCGAAAAGATGAAGGTGTCGATGCCCAGCTCGGCGTACTCCTTGACCCGCGCAGCAACGGTCGGGCCGTCACCCACCAGCGCAGTACCGGCGCCACCCCGTACCAGGCCGACACCGGCCCACAGGTTGGGGCTGACCTCCAGTTTGTCGCGGTTGCCGTTGTGCAGAGCCGCCATACGTTGTTGGCCCACCGAGTCGAAGCGCGCCAGCGAGGCCTGGGCACGGGAGATGGTGTCGTCGTCCAGGTGCGAAATTAGCTTGTCGGCGGCGGCCCAGGCCTCTGCGTTGGTTTCCCGCACGATCACGTGCAGGCGGATGCCGAAACGCACTTCACGGCCTTGCGCAGCGGCCTTCTCACGTACCTGGGCGATTTTTTCAGCGACTGCGCTCGGCGGCTCGCCCCAGGTCAGGTACAGCTCGACCTGTTCGGCGGCGAGGTCTTGGGCGGCTTCGGAGGAACCGCCGAAATACAACGGCGGGCGCGGTTGTTGGATCGGTGGGTAGAGCAGCTTGGCGCCCTTTACCTGCAGGTGCTTGCCGTCGTAATTAACTGTTTCGCCTTCCAGCACCTTGCGCCAGATGCGGGTGAACTCCACGGAAGCCTCGTAGCGTTCCTGGTGGTTCAGGTGCAGGCCGTCACCGGCCAGCTCGTCTGGGTCGCCGCCGGTCACCAGGTTGAACAGCGCACGGCCGTTGGACAGGCGATCGAGGGTTGCCGCCTGGCGTGCCGCCACAGTCGGCGAGATGATGCCGGGGCGCAGCGCGACCAAAAACTTCAGGCGCTGGGTCACCGGGATCAGCGACGCCGCGACCAACCAGGAGTCCTCGCAGGAACGCCCGGTAGGGATCAGCACGCCGCCGAAGCCGAGTCGGTCGGCGGCCTGGGCGATCTGCTGCAGGTAGCCATGGTCGACGGCGCGCGCACCTTCGGAAGTGCCCAGGTACTTGCCGTCACCGTGCGTGGGAAGGAACCAGAAAATGTTAAGGCTCATTGGAGTTGTCTCCTCAAGGGTGGCTCAGCCAGGGCAACGCCCTGGCGCAGGCGTATCAATCAAGGCGCGCTGGCGACTTTGGCCGGGGGTGTCCAGATCACGTCCTTGATGCTCAGCGGCTTGGGGATCAGCTTCAGCGCCTGGAACGTGTCGGCGATTTTCTGTTGCGCAGCCACCACTTCCGGGGTGAGCGGCGCAGCGCCGTAGCCTTGGCGCTTGACCGAGGTGAGGGTGATGTCGGCGGGCAGGCCAAGCAGCGGTGCCACCTGGTCCGTCACCTCCTGCGGGTTGGCCTGGGACCACTCACCCACAGCGCGCACTTCCTCGATCAAGGTGTTGATCACCACCGGGTGCTGGGTCGCATAGTTGCGGGTGGCGAGGTAGAACTGGTGGTTATCGACCAGCCCCTTGCCGTCACGCAGGGTTCGGGCCTGCAACTGTTGCTCGGCAGCGGCCTGGTACGGGTCCCAGATCACCCAGGCATCCACGCTGCCACGCTCGAAGGCGGCGCGGGCGTCGGCTGGGGGCAAGTAGACAGGTTGGATGTCGCTGTACTTGAGGCCGGCATCCTCGAGGGCGCGGACCAGCAGGTAATGCACGTTGGAGCCTTTGTTGAGGACAACTTTCTTGCCCTTGAGGTCTTTTACCGACTGGATCGGCGAGCCCTTCGGCACCAGGATCGCCTCGCTGTGCGGCGCTGGTGGCTCGTAGGCCACGTAGAGCAGGTCGGCGCCGGCGGCCTGGGCGAACACCGGCGGTGTTTCACCGGTAACACCGAAATCGATGGAACCGACGTTCAGCCCTTCAAGCAGCTGTGGGCCGCCGGGGAACTCTGTCCACTGCACCTGCACGCCCTGCTCGGCCAGGCGTTTTTCCAACGTGCCTTTGGCTTTGAGCAGCACCAGGGTGCCGTATTTCTGGTAACCGATACGCAGGCTCTCGGCCTGGACTTGGGTAATGGCGCCGAAGGACACAGCCGCCGCAAACAGGGCGACCAGACCGCGACGCAAGAAGATTGTGCGCATGGCGCTCTCCTGTGCGAATGGGTTCGGGTTGCACCTGCTTGCCTCGTTGTCGGGCGAGTAAGGTGGTAAAGCGGGTTGGGCCGGTCAGATGCTCCAGCGAGCGCTGATCAGGCGTTCATTCAGTACGCCGGGGGCCACGGGGCGCGGCCGACGGGCCAGGGCCACGTGGAAGGTTTCCAGCGAGTCCTGCAGGCGTTCTTCCAGCGCCGGCACTAGCTGCGCGGGCTTTGTGCCGTCTGCGTAAGCAACCTGGCTGTCGTCGGCGAAGATCCCTTGCAGGGTCTCTTGCGCCTTGAGTGCCGACAGCACGGGCTTGAGTGCGTAATCCACCGCCAGCATGTGGGCGATGCTGCCGCCGGTGGCAATCGGCAACACGATCTTGTGGGCCAGGGCGCGTTCGGGCAGCAGGTCGAGCAACGTCTTCAAGGCGCCGGCGAAGGATGCCTTGTACACCGGCGTGGCAACGATCAGGCCATCGGCCTGGGCTACCAGTTGTTGAAAGTGCTGTACCTGCGGGCTGTCGAAACGGGCGTGCAACAAGTCTTCGGCGGAGAAGTCACGCACCTGGAACGTCACTACCTCGACGCCACGGCCCTGCAGCCATTGGCGCGAACGCTCGAGCAGCACGCCGGAGCGTGAACGGGGACTTGGGCTACCACCGATTGATACCACCAGCATTGCAGCGCTTCCTTGTGTTCTGTTGGAAGAGACATTAACAGTCGCGACATATATCTAGAAATCATATTTCTTCATTTGTTTATTCCATTTAGGACTTTGCGAAAAACTCAGACCTACACTGTCCTGTGGGAGCGGGCGTGCCGTACGCACGGTGGTGTGAGAGGACGGCGGGTGTGAGCCGGGGGCCATGGTGGAACTCGGGGGCGCAGCATATGAATCACGCACTGCCGAAGAAGCTGTGGGAACGGCTCGGACTGGTCTCGATACTGGATACGATCAACCGGCTTAGCCGCATGACCTGAACCGCCGTGTCCATTGACGCCAGATCGCGCAGCGGAGCTTATGCCTGACCCACCCATCCAACTCCTCAAGCGGATGCTTGCTCTGGCTGAGCTTGAAGTAGCTCGCCCATCACTGTCGGGCATCACCCTCGGCTTCTGGCCGGGGTTTAGAGTGACAGTTTCCGTTGTAGGAAATTTCTGCATTACGGCTATCCACGAGACAGTAACGCCTACTGGCGGCATAACCTGTTCGGCCCTTGGTGGCGCGGTTAACCACCACTTACTACGGCTTCGGCTGACTTCTGTACGCCCATCCCGTCGCCTCTCAGCGCTCGGTAGCAAAAAGGCCCACCACAGCCAAGCTGGTTGCGCTAACGCGCAACGCGCCATGCCTGGCGCACATAAAAAAGGGCCGTCGAAACGGCCCGAAAATCCCTGCTTGGCTAAGAGCAATGCAACGAGGAATCCTTTAGCGATTAGGCTGCGGGGTCAGCCGCAGATAGGGTTTGACCGCCCGGTAACCTTTGGGGAAGCGCTGCTTGATCTCTTCCTCATCCTTCAGCGAAGGCACGATCACCACGTCGTCACCGTCCTGCCAGTTGCCTGGCGTGGCGACCTTGTGGTTATCGGTTAGCTGCAGCGAGTCGATCACCCGCAGAATTTCGTGGAAGTTGCGCCCGGTACTGGCCGGATAGGTGATGGTCAGGCGCACCTTCTTGTTCGGGTCGATGACGAACAGCGAGCGCACGGTCAGGGTGTCGCTGGCGTTCGGGTGGATCAGGTCGTACAGGTCGGACACCTTGCGGTCGGCGTCGGCGATGATCGGGAAGTTGACCACGGTGTTTTGGGTCTCGTTGATGTCATCAATCCAGCGGTGGTGCGAGTCGACCGGGTCGACGGACAGGGCAATGGCCTTGACCCCACGCTTGTCGAAATCGTCCTTGAGCTTGGCAGTCAGGCCCAACTCGGTGGTGCACACCGGGGTAAAGTCGGCCGGGTGGGAGAACAACACACCCCAGCTGTTGCCCAGCCACTCGTGGAAACGGATCTTGCCTGCGCTGGAATCCTGTTCGAAATCGGGGGCGATATCGCCGAGTTTGAGACTCATGGGCTGCGGCTCCTGTGCTGGGTTCTGTACACCGTGTGGGTTCAATGTGCCTGCATTCGATTAAAAACAAAAAGAATAAATACTGATTTGTTTATAACCATAAGGCATACGAAATAACAGGCACAAAAAAGCCTCGCACTAGGCGAGGCTTGTCGTTCAGCTACGGCTTACAGGAAGTTGTAAGTGTAGTTCACGATGAAGCGAGTCTGGTCTTTGTCCGCAGCGCTTTCGCCGCTACCACGGTAAACGCCCTGACGCAGGCTGAAGCCCAGGCCTTTGAGGGTGCCTTGCTGAAGGGTGTAGTCAACGCGTGCGTCGCGTTCCCATTCGTTGTAGCTGCCGTCGCCAGACTTGTTGCGCACATCGTCACCACGCAGGTAAGCCACCGAAGCCTTCAGGCCTGGGACGCCCAGGGACGCGAAGTCATACGAGTACTGGCCGAAGGTGGTGTTCTCACCGGCACGGGCGAACTGGTTGATCATGCTGTCCGTGAACAGGTAGAAGCTCGCGCCGCCATTGCCTTCCAGCGAAGAGGTGGCGCCGTCTTTACGGACGCTACCTTGGTTCAGCCAGACGAAACCACCGTCATCACCCACTTGCTGGTGACCGAGCATCAGCGCATGGCCACCCAGGGTGTAGGTGAACATGGCGCTCCAGGTCTTGTTGTCGACCTCGCCCGCGTTCTTCGCAAAGCCACCATTGTTGTCGAAGGCATAACCGGTCTGACCATTCTTGCCGTCGCTGCTGCTGTCGAAGTAACGCAGGTCAGTCTTGAACGACTGGTTGTCGGCAATTTTGAAGACGTGGGTAGCGCCCAGGAAGTGCTGCTTGTAGAAGTCTTCCAGGTTCGAGTAGTAGTACTGCAGAGTCAGGTCTGGCGTGAGCTTGTAGTCACCGCCGGCGAACTGGAACTTGTTGCTGTCGCGGAAGGCGCCAGAAACCGAAAGGCCGGTACTGTTGCTCGAGGCACGACCCATGGCGTGGGTCAGTTGACCGGCGTTGACGGTCAGGTTGTCGATTTCCTTCGACTGCAGGGTGCCACCCTCGAAGGTCTGCGGCAGCAGACGACCATCGTTGGAAACCAAGATCGGCAGCATAGGCGCCAGGGCGCTACCGTAGTGGACTTCGGTTTTCGAGAAGCGAGCCTTGGCGTTACCACCAATGCGTGCCCAGTCGTGGACTGCCGAACCATCGGAGTCGCTTGGGAAGAAGGTGTTGTTGGCATCTGGACGGCTACCACGGCCACCATCCAGGTGAATGCCCCACAGCGCTTGAATGTCTACACCAACGCCTACGGTGCCTTCGGTGAAGCCAGACAGGTAGTCGAGCTTGAAGCCCTGACCGCTTTCTTTCTGGTCAATACCGGCTTCGCGGTTGTCATCGTTGAAGTACATGGTGCGCGAGCTGAGCGCCAGTTTGCTGTCTTCAACGAAACCGGCAGCGCCTGCTTGTTGGGCGAGAACCCCCACTGCCACGGCCAGAGCCAGGCTGGACTTGTACATGTTTTGCTCCTCTACGTTCTAATTCTTGTGTATCTCTGGCGGTGGGATCTGCTGCCCCGCTCACCGTGGATTGGCGATTTAGTCCCAAAGCGTGACCATGAAGTCAATCGTTTCTAAACGTTTCGCGACTTTGGTCTAAGACGCCACCTGCGCTACAGGATAATGACAATCCTATAAATCCAAAATGACCGTTTTATGAATTCGTAAGATTTTTAAGGAATATGTTAGGAACCTTTAGCGCCATTCGTTGTAGCGCCCCCACCATTCATAACTTTTAGTTATTTGCAAACGTTTGCTCATAACCTAATTCCGTATCGGTATATCGGGACGAAAAAGCCTAGCAGGCGCCTATGCTTTCGCCATTGAGCGAGGTCACCTGATGCCATGGGCTCACGGGCGTCCCGGTTGGAGCGGCCATGGTTAAAACAATTGGCTCCTAAGCTAATGCGAAAAAGTTATTTATTTTACTTTTCTTAGATCATTTAGCCTTCTCGGCATCCATCACCCCGATTGTCTGACGAGAGGTTCACCATGATCCCGCACGCTCCGCTGCGCCTGTTCGCCGCCCTGACCCTCGCCAGCGCCAGCTGGTTGGCCCAGGCTGCCGACCTGACCGTGGCCTACCAGACCACAGTCGACCCCGCCAAGGTGGCACAGGTCGACGGCGACTACGAAAAAGCCAGCCACGCCAGCATCGACTGGCGCAAATTCGACAATGGCGCCGACGTGATCACCGCGGTAGCTAGCGGCGACGTGCAGATCGGTTACCTGGGGTCCAGCCCGCTGGCCGCCGCCGCTACCCGCAAGCTGCCGGTGGAAACCTTCCTGATCGCCACGCAAATTGGCGCCGGTGAGGCGCTGGTCGCCCGCGACAGCATCAAGACCCCGCAAGACCTGGTCGGCAAGAAAGTCGCCGTGCCGTTCGTCTCCACCGGCCACTACAGCCTGCTGGCGGCACTGAAAAGCTGGAACATCGACCCGTCCAAAGTACAAATCCTCAACCTGGCGCCGCCAGCCATCATTGCCGCCTGGAAGCGCGGTGACATCGACGCTACCTACGTCTGGGACCCGGCCCTGGGCGTGGCCAAGGAGAACGGCAAAGTGCTGATCACCTCTGGCGAGCTGGCCACCAAAGGTGCACCTACCTTCGACGCTTGGATCGTGCGCAAGGACTTCGCCGCCAAGCACCCCGACGTGGTCAAGGCCTTCGCTAAAGTGACCCTCGACGCCTACGCCGACTACCGCAAAGACCCGAACGCTTGGCTGGCCAACCCCGACAACGTGGCCAAACTGGCCAAGCTGTCCGGCGCCAAGCCAACCGACATCCCGGTACTGCTGCAGGGCAACGTCTACCCGCTGGCCGCCGACCAGGCCAGCGCACTGGGCGCGCCGACTACCCAGGCGCTGACCGACACCGCCACCTTCCTCAAGCAGCAAGGCAAGGTCGACGCGGTGCTGCCAGATTACTCGCCGTATGTCAGCGCCCAGTACCTGCCCAATTAAGCCTGTAGAAACCGACCGGAGCCTGCCATGGCCTTGCTCGAACTGGAGCGCATCAGCGCACAGTACCCCGGTGCCGAAACCCCGGTACTGGCCGACATCAACCTAAGCCTGGGGCCCCGCCAGTTACTGGTGGCCCTGGGGCCTTCCGGCAGCGGCAAGACCTCGCTGCTCAACCTGATCGCCGGCTTCGTCGCCCCCAGCGGCGGGCGCATCACCTTGGACGGCGTGCCCGTCCAGGGCCCCGGCGCCGAACGCGGCGTAGTGTTTCAGGACGATGCCCTGCTGCCTTGGCAGAACGTACTGGGCAATGTCGCCTTCGGCCTGGAACTGGCCGGGGTAGCCCGCGCACAGCGCGAAGCCAAAGCCCGCGAAATGCTGGCCCTGGTCGACCTAGACGGCTTTGCCGAGCGGCGTATCTGGCAACTGTCGGGGGGCCAGAAGCAGCGCGTGGGCCTGGCCCGGGCGCTGGCCGCAGACCCTCGGGTGCTGCTGATGGACGAGCCGTTCGGTGCACTCGATGCCTTCACCCGCGAGCAGATGCAAGAGCTGTTGCTGCAGGTGTGGCAACGCACCGCCAAGCCGGTGTTCTTGATTACCCACGACATCGAAGAGGCCGTGTTCCTCGCCAGCGAACTGGTGCTACTTGCGCCCAACCCAGGGCGCGTAGTGGAGCGCCTGCAACTGGACTTCGGCCAGCGCTATGCCGCCGGCGAATCGGCCCGGGCGATCAAGTCCGACCCGGCCTTTATCGAAACCCGCGAACATGTTTTGGCGCGGGTGTTCTCCCAACGTCAAACCCTGCAGGAGCGCGCATGAGCAGCCTGGACCTGCCGGTCGCCGGCAAACGCAACGCCCAACCCCGGCCAGCCGCCAAGCTGCGCCGCCCCCTTGCCACCCGCTGGATCAGCACCCTGACCTTGGGCAGCCTGTTGCTGGCTTGGTGGCTGGTGACCGCAGCCGACTGGATCGAGCCGCTGTTCCTGCCCTCGCCCACCGACATCCTGGCCAAGGCCGCCACTCTGCTGACCCAGGGCTACATGGATGCCAGCCTATGGCAGCACCTGGGCGCCAGCCTCGGGCGCATCGGCGTGGCGCTGCTGGCTGCCACCCTCACCGCCATCCCAGTGGGTATCGCCATTGGCTATAACCGCGTGGCGCGCGGCATTCTCGACCCGCTGATCGAGTTCTACCGGCCGATCCCGCCGCTGGCCTACTTGCCGCTGATCGTCATTTGGTGCGGCATCGGCGAGTTGTCGAAGGTGTTGTTGATCTACCTGGCGATCTTCGCCCCCATCGCCATTGCCACTGCCACCGGCGTACGCACGGTCGACCCCGCCAAGTTACGTGCCGCGCAGTCGCTGGGCGCGACCAAGGCCCAACTGATCCGCCATGTAATCCTGCCCAGCGCGCTGCCAGACATCCTCACCGGCATCCGTATCGGCCTGGGGGTCGGCTGGTCGACCCTGGTGGCTGCCGAATTGATCGCCGCCACCAGCGGCCTGGGCTTCATGGTGCAGTCGGCGGCGCAGTTCTTGGTTACCGATGTGGTGGTGCTGGGCATCCTGCTGATTGCCCTGATCGCCTTCGCCCTGGAGATGAGCCTGCGCGCCGTGCAACGCAAACTGGTGCCGTGGCACGGGCAAACACACTGACCACGCCAGCACACTGGTGCCTGAAAAAGAGACCGACATGAGCCTGACCATCACCCCCCTCAGCCCGGCGCTCGGCGCGCAGATTAGCGGCGTGGACATCAGCCGCGACATCACCGCCGAACAGCGCGACGCCATCGAGCAAGCGCTGCTGCAGCACCAGGTGCTGTTTTTCCGCGACCAGCCGATCAACCCCGAGCAGCAGGCACGTTTTGCCGCCCGCTTCGGCGACCTGCACATCCACCCGATCTACCCCAACGTGCCGGAAACCCCCCAGGTACTGGTGCTCGACACGGCAGTCACCGATGTGCGCGACAACGCGGTGTGGCACACCGACGTGACCTTCTTGCCAACCCCGGCCTTGGGCGCGGTGCTCAGCGCCAAGCAGTTGCCGGCCTACGGTGGCGACACCCTGTGGGCCAGCGGTATCGCCGCCTTCGAGGCCTTGTCGGCGCCGCTGCGCAAGATGCTCGATGGGCTGACCGCCACGCACGACTTTACCAGGTCGTTCCCCCTTGAGCGTTTTGGCACCACGCCAGAAGACCTGGCGCGCTGGGAGGCCACGCGGCGCAGCAACCCGCCGCTGTCACACCCGGTGGTGCGCACGCACCCGGTGAGCGGGCGCAAGGCGTTGTTCGTCAATGAAGGGTTCACTACCCGCATCAACGAATTGAGCGAGCTGGAAAGCGAGGCACTGCTGAAGCTGCTGTTCGCCCATGCCACCCGGCCGGAGTTCAGCATTCGCTGGCGTTGGCAGGAGCATGATGTGGCGTTCTGGGACAACCGCGTGACCCAGCATTTTGCAGTGGATGACTACCGGCCTAACCGGCGGGTGATGCATCGGGCGACCATCCTCGGGGATGCACCCTTTTAGTTTTTGCCTGTACCGGCCTCTTCGCGGGTAAACCCGCTCCCACAGGTACAACACAGGTTTCGAACCGGTGCCGTCCCTGTGGGAGCGGGTTTACCCGCGAAGAGCCGGTACAGGTTATTACCTGACCAGATGCAGGTACTGCATGTGCCGTTCGTACTGGTCGAGGATGTCGTTGATGATCTGCTCCTTGCTATAGCCCACCAGGTCATAGTTCTGGCTGCCTTCGCTCAGGTGCACCTCCGCCCGATAATAACGGCGGTTCTTCAACTCTTGCGTACCCAGCCCACCCAGGGCGAACGACGGCGTGAAGTAACCGCGCATCTGCACCTGGTAAATGAACGGCTGCTCCTCGCCATGGCCAATCTTCAAACTGACGTTGTCGTGGCTCGGGTCATCCTGGGTAATCAGCGCCAGGCCCTTCTGCTCGAACACCTCGCGTACATCGGCAATCGCCGGGCGCACCACGTCGTCCATGAAGCGGTACACCTCGTCGCGCGACGGAAAGTGCACTGCCTGGCTCAGGCGCTGGCGCCAGCCACCACGCCCGTGGCGTGATTGGGCGAACGGGGCCAATGAGTGCATCTGCGCTATCTGCCGTTGCGACTCCAGGTAGAAGGCCTTGTGCAGCCCCCACATCATGCACAACAAGATCAGCGAGAACGGCAACGAGGTCAGCACCACCGCCGACTTCAGCGAATCGATGCTACCGGCAAACAGCAACGCGCTGGTGATCAGCGCCGTCATTGCACCCCAGAAGATGCGTAGCCAGTTCGGCCCGTCTTCATCGGCATCACCGCCCTTGGCCGACAATGTCGACAGCACCACGGTGCCCGAGTCGGCCGAGGTGACGAAGAACACGAAGCTGATGAACACCGTGGTGGCGATCACGGCCTTGCTCCAGGGGTAGGTCTCCAGCAGCAGGTACAGGCTCATCGACGGGTTATCCAGCGCCGACTGGCCCAGCGCGGTCATGCCGTGATTGATCACCTGGTCAAGGGCGCTGTTGCCGAAGATCGACATCCACGCCAGGGTAAAGCCCAGCGGGATCAACAGCACGCCGAAGACGAACTCGCGGATGGTGCGGCCACGGGAGATGCGGGCAATGAACAGGCCCACGAACGGCGCCCAGGCAATCCACCAGGCCCAGTAGAACACTGTCCAGCCGCCCAGCCAGTCACGGTTATCACCGTAGGCATAAACGTCGAAGCTCTTGCGCGGCAAGGCGCCCAGGTAATCGCCCAAGTTTTGGATCAAGGTGTTGAACAAGTGCTGGGTAGGCCCGGCGAACAACACGAACAGCAACAATGCGCAGGCCAGGAACAGGTTGATGTCGCTCATCACCCGCACGCCCTTCTCCACCCCGGCAACCGCCACGGCCACCGCGGCGCCCATCATCAGCACGATGAGCAGTACCTGCACCCACTGGCTGTGGCTGATACCGAACAGGTAGTCGAGCCCGGCGTTCAGGTGCAGCACGCCAAAGCCCATGTCGGCGCCTAGGCCAAACACCGTGGCGATGATGCCGAAACCGTCTACTGCGTAGCCGATCGGCCCGTTGATGCGCTTGCCAATCAACGGGTACAAGGCCGAGCGCAAGGCCAGCGGCAGGTTGTGCCGGTAGGCGAAGTAGGCCAGGGCCATGCCGACGAAGGCGAATACGCCCCAGCCATGCAGGCCCCAGTGCAGGAACAGGATCTGCATCGCCTGGCGCCCGGCCTCGGCCGTGCCCGCTTCGCCCTGGGGGGGTTGCAGCATGTGGGTGAGGGGTTCTGAGACGCAGAAGAAGAACAAGGTAATGCTGATACCGGCGGCAAACAGCATGCCGGCCCACGACAGGTAGCTGAACTCGGGTTCGTCGTGGTCGGCACCGAGCTTGATCTTGCCGTAGCCGGACAAGGCGGTGACCACCACGAAGACCAGGTACAACGTCATCGCCAGCATGTAGTACCAGCCGACCGTATTGGCCGCCCAGTTCTGCGCCGCCAGTAACCAGTCGCCGGCGGTTTGCGGGTTGGCGATGACTACCAGGCCGAAGATGAGGATGAAGCTTGCCGCAAAATAGAACACCGGGGGGTTCATGCGGATCTTGCCACTGGCAAGGGAGGGGGTCGGCGCACTCATTGGGTGTGCACCTCGTCGAATGACGTAAGGTTCGGAATGAACGGGTTCAGCAAAGGAATCCTCCTGTTGAACACCGGCAGCGGACCAGCGTTTTTTCATTGAACAAGCGTTCAAGTTAAACATGGATCGGATTTCAATGCGAATCAGGGCGCTGATTGGTGCCCTCCTGTACCGGCCTCTTCGCGGGCTTGCCCGCGAAGAGGCCGGTACAGGCCGAGGAAATGCCAGGTTAATTCTTGTCCTGGCAATCCAGCTGCAGGTTGGCCTGGGTGATGTTGCTTTCAGCCGGCACACTACGGGTCAGCCACACATTGCCGCCAATGGTCGAGCCCTTGCCGATGGTGATCCGCCCCAGTACCGTGGCGCCGGCATAGATCACCACATCGTCTTCGACGATCGGGTGGCGAGGCAGGCCTTTGTGCAGGGTCCCCGACTCATCGCTGGGGAAGCGCTTGGCGCCCAGGGTCACCGCCTGGTAGATGCGCACCCGCTCGCCGATGATCGCGGTTTCACCAATGACTACACCGGTGCCGTGGTCAATGAAGAAGCTAGGGCCGATCTGCGCCCCGGGGTGAATGTCGATCCCCGTGGCCGAATGCGCCAGCTCCGAGCTGATCCGCGCCAGCAGCGGCAGGCCGGCCTGGTACAAGTGGTGGGCCAGGCGGTGGTGGATGATTGCCAGGATGCCTGGGTAGCACAGCAGCACTTCATCAACGCTGCGCGCCGCTGGGTCGCCGTGGTAGGCGGCCAGCACGTCGGTGTCGAGTAACACCCGCAGGTCTGGAAGCGCAGCGGCAAAACCCTGGATCAAGTTGAGCGCATGGGCATTCACGCCGGCCAGCTCAGCCTTGCTATGCCGCGCGGCGTAGCGCAGTTCCAGGCGGGCCTGGGTCAGCAGGGCGGTCAGGGCGGCGTCCAGGGTGTGGCCGACGTAGAAGTCTTCACTCTCTTCGCGCAGGTCGACCGGGCCAAGGCGCATGGGGAACAACGCACCGCACAGTTGCTCCAGAATATGCCGCATAGCCTCACGCGACGGCAGCTCACGCCCGCCCTGCTGGTCGCTGCTGCGGCCATTGCGGGTGCGCCATTGCTCACGGGCACCGCGCAGGCCGGTGACGATGTTCTGCAACTGCCAGTGCCCGGATGAAGGTTGTTCGCTCACGGTGTTCTCCTGCCTGAGTAGGCCAACTATTGTTATCGCCAGGCCTGGCCCTTTCGCGGGTAAACCCGCGCCTACACGGTCCTTGTGGGAGCGGGTTCACCTGCGAAGAGGCCAGGCCTGCGTACATGCAATCCACTCTACGGCAAATCCATCCCTTGGAAAAAACAACGCTTTATTCCATCCTGCACTAAGTCAGGCATAAGCAGCGATGACGCGGGGCAGATACTCGCCTACCCTCAATGCAGCCAGCACTGACGCAAACAAAAAAGGGAATAACAAAATAATTTTTTATTATTTCCTGGCCTAAGCGGCCTGACCCTATAGTCGCCACCCACTACTTACACAACAAGCGCGGGGCTCTGCACATGTCGAAATTCGCCAAACCGCTACTCAATGCCAGCCTGGCACTGCTGCTGGGTGCCGGCCTGCTCAGCCAGGCCTTCGCCGGCGAGCAGCTGAAGACCATCCAGGAAAAAGGCGTGATCAACGTCGGCCTCGAAGGTACTTACCCACCGTTCAGTTTCCAGGACGAGAACGGCAAGCTGACCGGCTTCGAAGTGGAGCTGTCCGAGCTGCTGGCCAAGGAACTGGGGGTCAAGGCCAAGGTTCAGCCCACCAAGTGGGACGGCATCCTCGCCGCGCTGGAATCCAAGCGCCTGGACGTGGTGATCAACCAGGTGACCATTTCCGAAGAGCGCAAGAAGAAGTACGACTTCTCCGAGCCCTACACCATCTCCGGCATCCAGGCGCTGATCCTGAAGAAGAAGGCCGAGCAGTTGGGCATCCACAAGGCCGCCGACCTGGCCGGCAAGAAGGTTGGCGTGGGCCTGGGTACCAACTACGAGCAATGGGTCAAGAAAGACGTACCGCAAGCCGATGTACGCACTTATGAAGACGACCCAAGCAAGTTCGCCGACCTGCGCAACGGCCGCATCGATGCCATCCTGATCGACCGCCTGGCGGCGCTGGAATATGCGCAAAAAGCCAAGGACACCGAGCTGGCCGGCGACGCCTTCTCGCGCCTGGAAAGCGGCGTGGCCCTGCGCAAGGGCGAGCCTGAGCTGTTGGCGGCAATCAACAAGGCCATCGACAAGCTCAAGGCTGACGGCACGCTGGCCAAGCTGTCCGAGAAATACTTCGGTGCTGATGTCACCAAATGATTGCTGAAAGCCTGCAACTCGTTGTCGACTCCACGCCCTTCCTACTGAAGGGCGCGGGTTATACCGTGCTGCTTAGCGTTGGCGGCATGTTCTTCGGCCTGGTGCTGGGCTTTGCCCTGGCGCTGATGCGGCTGTCGAAGCTCTTGCCGCTGAATTGGCTGGCGCGGGTCTACGTGTCGTTTTTCCGCGGCACGCCGCTGCTGGTGCAACTGTTCGTGATCTATTTCGGCATGCCGCAGATCGGCATCGAGCTGGACCCGATCCCAGCGTCGCTGATTGGCCTGTCGCTGAACATGGCCGCCTACATCTGCGAAATCCTGCGCGCGGCGATCTCCTCGATCGACCGTGGCCAGTGGGAAGCTGCCGCCAGTATCGGCATGACCCGCGTCCAGGCCATGCGCCGGGCGATCTTGCCTCAGGCCTTGCGCACGGCACTGCCACCGTTGGGCAACAGCTTTATCTCATTGGTCAAGGACACCGCCCTGGCGGCGACCATCCAGGTGCCCGAGCTGTTCCGCCAGGCCCAACTGATTACCGCGCGTACCTTCGAAGTGTTCACCATGTATGTGGCGGTGGCGGTTATCTACTGGGTGCTGTGCAGCATCCTCGCGCACTTCCAGAACCGCATGGAAGCGCGGGTCAACCAGCATGACCAGGAGCATTGAGCATGATTGAAGTCAAAGGCCTGACCAAGCAGTTCAAGGGCCAGACCGTGCTCAACGGTATCGACCTGAATGTGCAGCCCGGCGAAGTGGTGGCCATCATTGGCCCCAGCGGTTCGGGCAAGACTACCTTCCTGCGCTGCCTCAACCTGCTGGAAACCCCCGATGCCGGGCAGATCCAGATCGGCGCCATCAGCATCGATGCCAACCGCCCATTGGGTGGGCAGCAGAGTGCGATACGCCGCTTGCGCCAACAGGCGGGGTTCGTGTTCCAGAACTTCAACCTGTTCCCTCACCGCACCGCCCTGGAGAACGTGATCGAGGGCCCGGTCATCGTCAAGAAGACCCCCCGCGAGCAGGCCATCGACCTTGGCCGGCGCCTGCTGGCCAAGGTTGGCCTGGCGGGCAAGGAAGATGCCTACCCCCGGCGCCTGTCCGGTGGCCAGCAGCAGCGGGTGGCCATCGCCCGCGCCCTGGCCATGGAGCCGGAGGTGATCCTGTTCGACGAACCGACCTCGGCGCTGGACCCGGAGCTGGTAGGTGAAGTGCTGGCGACCATCCGCGGTTTGGCCGAGGAGAAGCGCACCATGATCATCGTCACCCATGAGATGAGCTTTGCCCGGGATGTAGCGAACCGCGTGATCTTCTTCGACAAGGGGGTGATCGTGGAACAGGGTGAGGCCAAGGCGCTGTTCGCGGCGCCGAAGGAAGAACGCACCCGGCAGTTTTTGCGCAAGTTCCTTGGGACTGCGGCTTCCGAGTAAACCTGTACTGGCCTCTTCGCGGGTAAACCCGCTCCTACAGGTGTAGCACCGGCCTCGAAACCGGTGCCGCACCTGTAGGAGCGGGCTTGCCCGCGAAGAGGCCGGCACATCTGTAGCAAATCCCTCCTTCTATAAATATTCCAAAAAGTTAGTTCATAAAGTTTTTATAAACCATTACGGTATATAAACCGGACCACCGGACCAGCACACATCTGTCGCGATCAGCTGTAGCGGCATAACTAATTTGTGAGGTCAGGAATGGTCAGGATCACAATCACCCCAGTGCGTAACGCCAGGGCATTGAGTGCAGCCGAGGAGCGGCACTGATGTCCAGCCAAGCCAATACCCAATTCCATAGCGATCTCGACAGCTCGCCCCTGCTGCTGCCTGCCAAGGTACTGCGCAACGATGCCGAGGCCCTGCAAGCAGCGCGCGAAGTGGCCAAGGTGGCCCGCGAGCAGGCCGCCCGTCGCGACCAGCAACGCAAGCTGCCGTGGGCCGAGATCGAGCTGTTCACCCGCAGCGGCCTGGGCAGCATCAGCGTACCCAAGGCCCATGGCGGCCCCGAAGTGTCGTTCGAGACCGTGGCCGAAGTGTTCCGCCTGATCAGCGCCGCCGACCCGGCCCTGGGGCAGATCCCGCAGAACCAGTTCGGCATGCTGCAGTTGCTGCGCCTGGCCGCCACCGAAGCGCAACAAGCGGTAATCTTCCGCAGCGTGCTCGACGGCTGGCGCATCGGCAATGCCGGCCCCGAGCGTGGCACCAAGGACACCCTCACCCTCAAGGCGAAAATCACCCGCGCCGGCGACAGCTATCGCATCAGCGGCGAAAAGTTTTATTCCACCGGCGCCCTGTTCGCCCACTGGGTGGCGGTAAAAGCACTGGACGACGAAGGCCGCCAGCGCCTGGCATTCGTGCGCCGGGGCAGCCCGGGGCTGCGCATCGTCGATGACTGGTCCGGGTTCGGCCAGCGCACCACCGCCAGCGGCACCGTGCTGCTCGACCAAGTACCGGTGGAAGCCGAGCTGGTGATCGACAACTGGCGCCAGCGCGACATTCCCAATATCCAGGGCGCGGCCTCGCAACTGATCCAGGCGGCAATTGACGCCGGTATCGCCGAAGCGGCGATCGAAGATGCCATCAGCTTCGTGCGCGAAAAGTCCCGGCCATGGGTTGAGGCCAACGTGGACCGTGCCAGTGACGACCCCTATGTGATTGCCGACATCGGCCGCCTGAAACTTGAACTGCACGCCGCCGAAGCGTTGCTGGGCAAAGCTGCGCGAGTGCTCGACGAGGTGAATGCCGCGCCGATCGACGCAGCCAGTGCAGCGCGGGCGTCGATTGCGGTGGCCGAGGCCAAGGTGCTGACTACCGAAATCGCCCTGCAGGCCAGCGAGAAGCTGTTCGAGCTGGCTGGCAGCCGCGCCACCCTCGCCGAGTTCAACCTCGACCGGCACTGGCGCAATGCTCGGGTGCACACCCTGCATGACCCCGTGCGCTGGAAGTACCACGCGGTCGGGGCTTACCACCTTAACGGCACACTGCCTGCGCGGCATTCCTGGATCTAATTGTTGGGCCCTGGGGGCTGGCTTGCCGGCGATTGGGGCGCAAAGCGCCCCCAGGCCTCGGAGAAAACCATGACTACAAATATCATTACCGACGACAGCCAAGCCCTGGCTGTCGCCGAAGACATTGCCCAACAACTGCGTCGCGACAGCGCCCTGCGTGACCGCGAGCGCCGCCTGCCGCACGCCGAACTCGAGCTGTTCACCCGCTCCGGCCTATGGGCCATCAGCGTGCCCAAGGCCTTCGGCGGTGCTGGCGTATCCAACGTCACCCTGGCCAAGGTCATCGCCCGTATCGCCCAGGCCGACGGCTCGCTCGGGCAGATCCCGCAAAACCATTTCTACGCACTGGAAGTGCTGCGGGTAAACGGTACGCCCGAACAGCAACAGCGCCTATATGCCGAGGTACTGGCAGGCCGCCGCTTCGGCAACGCCCTGGCCGAACTGGGCACCAAAACCGCCAACGACCGCACCACCCGCCTGAGCCGTGACGGCGAGGGTTTCCGCATCAATGGCCGCAAGTTCTATTCCACCGGCGCCATCTACGCCCAGCGCATTCCTACCTCGGTCATCGACGAACAGGGCGTGCAGCAGCTGGCCTTCGTCCCGGCCGACAGCCAGGGCCTGCAGGTGATCGACGACTGGAGCGGCTTCGGCCAGCGCACCACCGGCAGCGGCTCGGTGGTGTTCGACAACGTGCACGTCGATGCCGCCGACGTGGTGCCGTTCCAAAGCGCCTTCGAGCGCCCCACCCCAGTCGGCCCGCTGGCGCAGATCCTCCACGCTGCAATCGACACCGGCATCGCCCGCGCGGCCTATGAAGATGCCCTGCACTTCGTGCGCACCCGCAGCCGCCCCTGGGTCGATTCCGGCCTGGACAACGCCACGGACGACCCGCTGACGCTGAAAAGCTTCGGCCACCTGGCGATACGCCTGCATGCTGCCGAGGCCCTGCTGGAGCGTGCCGGCGAATACCTCGACCGCGCCCGTGACGACAGCACTGCCGACAACGTGGCCGCCGCCTCCATCGCCGTGGCCGAAGCACGCGCCATCAGCACCGAAATTGCCCTGGCGGCCGGCACCACCCTGTTCGAACTGGGCGGCAGCCAGGCCACCCTGGCCGAACACAACCTCGACCGCCACTGGCGCAATGCCCGCGTGCACACCCTGCACGACCCGGTGCGCTGGAAGTACCACGCCATCGGCAATTACTACCTCAACGGGGCCAACCCGCCGCGCCGAGGGACCATCTGATGGCCAAGCAGATTCTGCTCAATGCCTTCAACATGAACTGCATCGGGCACATCAACCACGGCCTGTGGACCCATCCACGGGACACCTCGACCCAATACAAGACCCTGGATTACTGGACCGACCTGGCACGCTTGCTTGAGCGAGGCCTGTTCGACGGGCTGTTCATCGCCGATATCGTCGGCACCTACGACATCTACGGGCAGTCGCTGGACGTCACCCTCAAAGAGTCGATTCAGCTGCCGGTCAACGACCCGTTGCTGCTGGTCTCGGCCATGGCCGCCGTCACCCGCCACCTGGGTTTCGGTCTTACCGCCAACCTCACCTACGAGGCGCCCTATCTGTTCGCCCGGCGCCTTTCCACCCTGGACCATCTGAGCAATGGCCGAGTGGGCTGGAACATCGTTACCGGCTACCTCGACAGTGCCGCCCAGGCCATGGGCCTGGCGCAGCAGCCCGAGCACGACCGCCGCTACGACCAGGCCGACGAATACTTGCAGGTGCTGTACAAACTGTTGCAAGGCAGCTGGGCCGACGATGCCGTGCTCGCCGACCGCCAGCAGCGCGTGTACGCCCACCCCGACAAAGTGCGCAAGGTTAGCCACCAGGGCGAGTTCTACAAAGTCGAGGGCTACCACCTCTGCGAACCCTCGCCGCAGCGCACGCCAGTGTTGTTCCAGGCTGGCAGCTCACCACGTGGCCTGGCTTTCGCCGGTAACCACGCCGAGTGCGTGTTCATCAGTGGTCAGGACAAGGCCGCTACTCGCGCCCAGGTCGACAAGGTACGTGCCGCTGCCCAGGCCGCAGGTCGCGACCCACAGGCAGTCAAGGTGTTCATGGGCATCACGCTGATCGTCGCCGCCACCGAGCAACAGGCCCAGGCTAAGCACGCTGAGTACCTGCGTCATGCCAGCGCCGAGGCTGGGGTCGCGCACTTCGCCGCCTCTACCGGCATCGACTTCGCCGCCTACGAGCTGGACGAGCCAATCGCCTTCAGCCAGGGCAACGCCATCCAGTCCGCCACGCGCCAGTTGCAGGACAACGCCTGGACCCGCCGACGCTTGCTGCAACAGCACGCCCTGGGGGGCCGTTACGTAACCTTGGTCGGTGCGCCCGAACAGGTGGCCGAGCAACTGATTGCCTGGCTCGATGAAACTGGCCTGGACGGCTTCAACCTGACCCGCACCGTAACGCCGGAAAGCTTCGAAGATTTCATCGACCTGGTGATCCCGCAGTTGCAACAGCGTGGCCGCTACAAGACCGCCTACGCCGAAGGCACCCTACGCGAGAAGTTGTTCCAGGCCGACCACCCGCACCTGCCCGCCGACCACCCTGGCGCGGCTTACCGCTTTACCCCCACCCCTGCCCCGACTGGAGCCCTGCACCATGCTTGAAAAACTGTTCCGGCCCGTCGCGGCCATAGCCCTCACCCTCGGCCTGTCCGCCAGCACCTTGGCTGCCGAACCACTGAAGATCGGTACCACCGCCGCCTTTGCCATCCCCCTGGAAGCCGCCGTGGAAGAAGCGCACAAGCAAGGGCTGGAAGTGAAGCTGATCGAGTTCAGCGACTGGATCGCGCCCAATGTCAGCCTCAACAGCGGCGACATCGACGTGAACTACTTCCAGCACATCCCGTTCCTGGAAAACGCCAAGGCTGCCGCAGGCTTCAAGCTGGTGCCCTACGCCCCGGGCATCATCAACAACGTCGGCCTGTACTCGAAAAAGTACCCAAGCTTCGCCGAGCTGCCCGAAGGCGCCAGCGTGGCCATCGCCAACGACCCGATCAACAGCGGCCGTGGCTTGCAGTTGCTGGCCAAGGCCGGGTTGATCACCCTCAAGCCTGGGGTCGGCTACAAGGCCACCGAGGACGATATCGTCGCCAACCCGAAAAAGTTGAAGATCCTCCAGGTCGAGGCGGTGCAGCTGGTGCGTGCCTATGACGATGCCGACCTGGTGCAGGGCTATCCGGCATACATCCGCCTGGCCAACACCTTCGATGCCAGCTCGGCATTGCTGTTCGATGGCTTGGAAAACAAGGAGTACGTGATCCAGTTCGTCATTCGCCCGCAAAGCAAGGATGACCCGCGCCTGGCCAAGTTCGTCGACATCTACCAGCACTCGCCAGCCGTGCGCGCGGCCTTGGACAAAGCCCACGGCAAGCTTTACCAGGCCGGCTGGGAGGGCTGACATGAGCCAGGCCAGCGCGCTCAGGGCGCCCACCCCACAACCACTGCCGCCAACGGCCAGGGAGCACGCCCTGCGCCCAGAGGCCAATCAAGCCCACGTGCGCTTCATCGGCCTGGGCAAGACCTACCCGGGCCAGGTGCAACCAGCCTTGCAAGGCATCGACCTGAATATCCGCCATGGCGAAATCTTCGGCATCATTGGCCGCAGCGGTGCCGGCAAGTCATCGCTGCTGCGCACCATCAACCGCCTGGAACGACCCAGCCAGGGCCGGGTGCTGGTCGATCAGGTGGACATTGCGCCGTTCGACGAGGACCACCTGGTAGCCCTGCGCCGGCGCATCGGCATGATCTTCCAGCATTTCAACCTGATGTCGGCCAAGACCGTGTGGGAAAACGTCGAGCTGCCCTTGAAGGTGGCCGGCGTCGCCAAGGCCGAACGCCAGCGCAAGGTGCGTGAACTGCTGGAGCTGGTCGGCCTGCAGGAAAAGCACAAGGTGTACCCGGCGCAGTTGTCGGGCGGGCAAAAGCAACGGGTGGGCATTGCTCGGGCACTGGTGCACGACCCCGAGATCCTGCTGTGCGACGAGGCCACCTCGGCACTGGACCCGGAAACCACCGCTTCAATCCTGGAACTGCTGCGCGACATCAACCAGCGCCTGGGCCTGACCATCGTGCTGATCACCCACGAGATGGCAGTGATCCGCGATATCTGCCATCGGGTGGTGGTGCTGGAGCGCGGTGCTGTGGTTGAGCAGGGCGAGGTCTGGCGGGTATTCGGCACACCGCGCCACGAGGTCACCCGTACCCTGCTCGCGCCATTGCAAGCCAAGTTGCCTGCTGCACTGCAAGCCAGCCTGCGGGCAGGCCCAGCGGGCCGCGACAGTGCCGTGGTGCTGAAGCTGACCCTGCTCGGCGAACCGGAGCTATCGGCCCTGTTCAACGACCTGGGCGGGCGCGTGCGCCTATTGCAGGGCGGTGTGGAAACCATTGGTGAGCATGCCCTGGGACGGTTGATCCTGTCGGTGCAGCACTCGCCGCACGACACCCACCAATTGCTTGAACGTGCCCGCCGCTGGGCCGAGGACGTGGAGGTATTGGGCCATGTGGTTTGATCGCCTGTTGGAAGGCTTGCTCGATACCCTGCTGATGGTCGGCGTGTCATCGCTGGTCGCGCTGCTGGTGGGGGTACCGATGGCGGTGCTGTTGGTTACCAGTGACAAGGGCGGGATATTCGAGGCGCCCCTGCTGAACCGGGTGCTGGGCGCCTTGGTCAACCTGTTCCGTTCGATCCCGTTCCTGATCTTGATGGTCGCGCTGATCCCCTTCACCCGCCTGGTGGTAGGCACCACCTACGGCGTGTGGGCGGCGGTGGTGCCGTTGACCATCGCCGCCACACCGTTCTTCGCGCGAATTGCCGAGGTCAGCCTCCGCGAAGTCGACCACGGCTTGGTAGAGGCTGCACAGGCCATGGGCTGCCGGCGCTGGCACATCGTTTGGCACGTACTGCTGCCCGAGGCGCTACCGGGGATCGTGGGCGGGTTCACCATTACCCTGGTAACCTTGATCAACTCCTCGGCCATGGCTGGGGCGATTGGTGCCGGGGGCTTGGGGGATATCGCCTACCGCTATGGCTACCAGCGCTTCGACAGCCAGATCATGCTGACCGTGATCGCCATGTTGGTGGCGTTGGTGGCGGTGATTCAGCTGGGTGGGGACCGGTTGGCGAAGGGGTTGAACAAACGCTAGATCGGGGGCCGCAAAGCGGCCTCGGCAATCTCAACCCCAGTGCAACTCCCCAGCCGGCACCGGCCGCCCAAACCAGTAGCCCTGCCCCAGCTGGCACTGCTCCTGCAACAGGAAGCTGGCCTGCTCCGCCTGCTCGATACCTTCGGCATGTACCTGCATGCCCATGCTGCGGGCCAGGGCGATGATCACCCGCACAATCGCAATATCGTCCTCATCAAGCGGCAAGCCGGCGACAAAGCCCTGGTCGATTTTCAGCTTCTGCACCGGCAGGCGCTTTAGCCGCAGCAACGAGGAATACCCGGTACCAAAGTCATCGATGGCCAAGGTCACGCCCAACTCACGCAGGCGATGCAGCTGCTCCAGCGCCACTTCCGGGTCTTCCATGACTGCGCTCTCGGTCACTTCCAACTCCAGCAAAGTCGAATCCAGGCCGGTGTCGTGCAGCACCTCGGCCACCTGCTGGTACAACTCGTGCTGGCCAAACAAGCGGCTTGAGATATTCACGGCCACGAATGCCAATGGCCGGCCTTCAGCTTGCCAATGCACCATTTGCTGGCAGGCCTGGCGCAGCACCCAGGCGTCGATTTCGGCAATCAGCCCGGTGCGCTCGGCAATCGGGATGAACTCGCCCGGCGGCACCAGCCCGCGCTGAGGGTGCTGCCAGCGCACCAGGGTCTCGACCCCGACCTGACGGCCAGTCGCCAGGTCGTGCACCGGCTGATAAAACACCCGCAATTCGTCCTGCTCGAGCGCCCGGCGCAGTTCGCCGGCGGTTTCGACCCGGTGCTGGGCGTGGGCGGTCAACTCTTCGGTGTACAGCGCATAGCAAGCCCGACCGCTGCTCTTGGCTTTGTACAAAGCCGAATCGGCATTGCGCAACAACTGCTCGGTGCTCAAGGCGTCGCTGGGGAACAGGCTGATGCCCGCGCTGACACTGATGAACAGACGATGGCCATCGAACAGGAACGGCTGGCGTATACGTTCGATGATGCTCTGCGCCAGCTTGCCCGCCTGGCCGACCTGCTGGCAGTTCTCCGCCAACACGCCGAATTCATCACCGCCAAGACGCGCCAGCGTCACGCCAGGGCCCAGCACCTCAGCCAGGCGCTCGCCCGCCTGCTTCAGCAACTGGTCGCCGATGGTGTGGCCAAGGCCGTCGTTGATGCTCTGAAAGTGGTCTAGGTCCAACAGCAGTAGGGCACAACCACGCTTGTTGGCCTGGGCGGTGGCCAAGGCCTGGGTCACTCGGTCGGTGAACAGCAGGCGGTTGGGCAACCCAGTCAGTGGGTCATGGTGGGCCAGGTAGGCCAGTTCCTGTTCAGTATGTTTGATCGCACTGATGTCGCTGAACACCGCCACGTAATGGCTGAGTTCGCCTTCGTCGTCGTGGATGGCGCAAATGGTCTGCCACTGCGGGTAGATTTCACCGCTCTTGCGCCGGTTCCAGATTTCGCCGCTCCATTCGCCCTTTTCCGCCAGGGTGGCGAATATCTGCTGGTAGAACTCCAGGCCATGGCGGCCCGACTTGAACTTGTTCGGGCGGTGGCCGATGACCTCGTCCTGCTGGTAGCCGGTAATGCGCATGAAGGCTCGGTTGACGTGCACGATCAGGCCTTGGCGGTCAGTTACCAGCACGCCTTCCAGGGTGCTGTCGAATACTGCTGCAGCCATGCGCAGCCGTTCCCGGTCTTCGCAGCGCAAGCGGGCGCCATGGCCGATGAAGTTGAGCAACCGGACCCGCGACACATAAATCAGCAAGCCACTGAACAGCAACCAGACCACCACATTGATCTGCCGCCCCACAGTCAGGGCCAAGGGGTCGTCGGTCATGCCGTGCAGCACCACCTCTGCCAGCGTCAGGCAGAGGATCGAGAGCACCACATATAGCGCAGCCATGCGCAAGGCGTCGCGAACGGAAACAGACATGTCGGATGCGATAGCCCACAAGAAAGGAGGGGCGATTATAAAGGTTCTGCTGCTCAAGGTGCGATTTGTGGTGGTTTCGAGATCGAGCGCCACCGACATATCGAGTTGCCAGCTTTGACTGGTTTTATTTCCCTGCCAAGGGATAATCAGCCCTTCCCCCTGCATTCCGAGGGTATTTAAACCTATGTGGTACAACGGCCTGCTCGACTTGTCGGCCTGGCAACTGGTCGGCATCACACTGCTGATGACCCACGTGACCATTGTCAGCGTCACGGTCTACCTGCACCGCTACTCCGCGCACCGAGCCCTGGAGCTCAATGGCGCGCTCAAGCACTTCTTCCGTTTCTGGCTGTGGCTGACCACGGCGCAGAACACCCGCGAATGGACCGCCGTCCACCGCAAGCACCACGCCAAATGCGAAACGCCCGACGACCCGCATAGCCCAGTGTACAAGGGCCTGGGCACGGTGCTGCGTAAAGGTGCCGAGCTGTACCGGGAAGAGGCGCGCAACGCCGAAACCCTACGCATCTACGGCAAGAACTGCCCGGACGACTGGGTCGAGCGCAACCTCTACTCGCGCTACAAGCTGGGCGGCATCGCACTGATGGCGGTGCTTGACCTGCTGCTGTTCGGCACCCTCGGCATCACCATTTGGGCGGTGCAGATGATGTGGATTCCGTTCTGGGCCGCCGGGGTGGTCAATGGCCTGGGCCACGCCGTCGGCTACCGCAACTTCGAGTGCCGCGATGCCGCCACCAACCTGGTGCCCTGGGGCATCATCATCGGTGGCGAAGAACTGCACAACAACCACCACACCTACCCCAACTCGGCCAAGCTGTCGGTCAAGCGCTGGGAGTTCGACATGGGTTGGGCGTGGATCCGCCTGTTCTGCCTGCTGCGCCTGGCCAAGGTGCAGCGCGTGGCGCCAATTGCCCACCGGGTCGAAGGCAAAGGCAGCCTGGACATGGATACGGCCATGGCCATTCTCAACAACCGCTTCCAGATCATGGCCCAGTACCGCAAGCTGGTGATTGGCCCCCTGGTCAAGCAAGAGCTGGCCCGGGTCGATGCCTCGGTCCGCCACCACTTCCGCCGCGCCAAGCGCCTGCTATCGCGCGAGACCAGCCTGCTGGAAGACCGCCACCATGTGCGCATCGAGTCGATGCTCGCCCACAGCCAGGCGCTGAAGACCATCTACGAAAAACGCCTGGCCCTGCAGCAGATTTGGGCGCGCACCAGCGCCAACGGCCATGACATGCTGGCCGCCATGAAGGACTGGGTACACGAAGCCGAAACCAGCGGCATCCAAGCCCTGCGCGATTTCGCGGCGCAACTCAAAACCTACTCCCTGCGCCCGACCGGCGCCTGACCGCCGTTGATCGGCACGCCCCATTGCAGGGCGTGCCGCCCGGAACTTCACCCCTTCGCCCCCACTCAAAGCCGGCACATCGCCCGCGTGGCGGGCCGGATGCTGGCCGCACGCTTTCACGTCGAGACCCGCTTCGTGCACATGGCCAAGAACATTCCAACAACCCTGCCCGGCACACCCCCTCCCGAGGCTGCGCAAACCTTGCTTGCCCTGCTCCACGCCCAAGGCGAGGTCGCCCGCCTGAGCGAGCGTGAGCAGCTGTTCAGTTCGCTGCTCGACAGCGTCAATGCCGTGCTGTGGGCCTTTGACTGGGAAACCCGCCAGGTGCTTTACGTCAGCCCCGCCTACGAGCGCATCTTCGGCCGCCCGGCAAGCCTGGTACTGGCCGACTACAACGAGTGGCGCGACTGCATCTACCCCGACGACCTGGAGTACGCAGAACGCAGCCTGGCCCAGGTGCTGCTCAAGGGCTCGGTGGAAGACCGCGAGTACCGCATTCTCAATGCCGACGGGCAGCTGCGCTGGCTGAGCGACAAGTGCTACATCAATCAGCAACGCGACGGTGACCGGGTCATCATTGTCGGCATCGCCGAAGACATTACCGAGAAGAAGCAACTGGAGGGCGAACTGCAGCGCCTGGCCACCACCGACGTGCTGACCCAGAGCAGCAACCGCCGGCACTTCTTCGAATGCGCGCAGCAAGCCTTCGACAGCGCCCGCGAAGACGGCACGCCGCTGGCTTTCCTGCTGCTGGATATCGACGATTTCAAGCGCATCAACGACAGCTACGGCCATCAAGAAGGCGACCAGGTTCTGCAACGCATCGCCGACAGTGGCAAGGCGGTGCTCCGCCGTGGCGACCTGTTCGGGCGCATTGGTGGCGAGGAGTTTGCCGCGGTGTTCCCGGGCTGTAATGCCCAGGTAGCGGAGCAAATTGCCGAGCGCTTGCAGCGGCAGATTCAACGCCTGAGTTTCAGCCATGGAGAGCAGACGTACGGGGTGACGGTGAGCCAGGGCTTGACCGAGCTGACCGACAAGGATGTGGCCCTGGACAGCCTATATGCCCGGGCTGATGCAGCGATGTACCAGGCCAAGCGCCAGGGCAAGAACCAGATCGTCCTGGGCTGAGCCCTGGGGGGCTTCGCAGCCCCAAAATCTCAACCCGAAACCTCGGCCTCAGCCACCGGCGGTTCTTGCGGTGGTTTCCCTTCTGGGTTCTCCACCTTGCGCAACCGGCTCAGCTCCGGCAGGCCAAGCTTCAGCAAGCGTGCGGTCTTGCCGCTGGCGACCTTCTCCAGCCCCTGCTCAGCCGGTAGCTGCGACAACTGCCCAGCCAGGTTCATGGCCAGGATCTCCCGCGAATACACCCCGCCGCCGAGCTGGTAGATCGCCGCAATCAACTCGCGCAGTGTCAGCGGTAACCGCCAACGCGTACGCAGCGCCGAGCCGAACGGCGCCGCGAATTCGTTGAGCGACAGTTGCACCTTGTCCTCGTCCAGTTCGCCGCCGGCCAAGCGCCACTCTTGCAAACAGCGCAATACCGCCAGGTCGCCCAAGCAATGGAGCAGCCCCGCGCAGTAACAACGCCCTTCGTCCAGCTCGAGCATGCGCGCCAAAGTACGGCCATACTCGGCCGCCCGCAGCGAAAGGCCCCAGAAGCGGGCCGCATGCTCGGCCAACAACGGGTCGCTGAGGCGGGCGCTGCGCTTGAGGGTCATGCCCAGGATCAGGTTCATGCTTTGGGTGCTACCCAGCTTGCTCAGGGCCTGCAGCAACGTTTGCACCGGTGCCTCACGGTGCAGCGCTGCGCTGTTGGCTGCCGCGATCAGCACAGCGGTAATCTGCGGATCGTTGCGCACTTCCGCCTCTAGCACCCTCAGGTCCAGGCCATGAGGGTCGAGTGCGCGTTTGATCGCCACCTGCACATCAGCCAGAAGCGGCCCGCCATCAGCGCTGGCACGGCGCTGCTCAAGGTAAGCTGGCAGGCTGGCCCCCGCCTGCAAGGCCGGCACCGGGCAGGCGATCTCTTCGCCAACGGCCAGCAGCAACTCTTCCAGGCGCTTGCGCAAGGTGTCCAGGTTCAGTGGCTTGCTCAGGTAGGCCGTGGGGTGCAGCGGCAGCGCTTCACGCACACTGGCGCTGTCGCTGCGGCTGCTCATGAGGATGAACGGCAACCCCGAACCTTTGGCGCGGACCTTGCGCAGCAGGTCGAGGCCATCGACACCGGCCAGCTCGCGGGCAGCGATGATAAGGTCGGGTTTGCTGGACAAGGCACTGAGCGCCTGCGAGCCGTCGGCGCAGACCTGCACCCGAGCATCACAGCGTACGCTGAGCAGCATTTCGCTGAGCATGTCACGTACCCATGGGTCGCCTTCCACAATCAGCACGCTTGGTGGGGTGGGGTGTGCAGCGTTCATCGCCAACTACTCCTGCATAGCCTGACACACAGTCCATCGCAGCTTCCAAAGCCAGTCCTCCGACAACCATAGCGCCACAGGGCTTTTCTGGGCACAAAAAAAACCCGCCGAAGCGGGTTTTTTCTGAAGCGTGTCACATCAGGCGATTTCAGCGAAGCACTCTTCGATGATAGCCAGGCCTTTGTCCAGCAGCGCGTCTTCGGCAGTCAGCGGAACCAGGATACGCAGGACGTTGCCGTAGGTACCGCAAGACAGCAGGATCAGACCCTTATCACGTGCCTTGGCAACTACTTGGCCAACAGCGGCAGCGTTCGGGGTGTGAGTGCCTTTCTCGAAGACTTCAACGGCAATCATCGAGCCCAGACCACGGACGTCGCCGATGATTGGGTGCTTTTTCTGGATTTCGCGCAGGCCAGTGGTCAGGCGCTCACCGACAGCCTTGCTGCGGTCCAGCAGCTTCTCTTCTTCGAACACTTCGATTACGGCCAGGGCCGCGGCGCAAGCGATCGGCGAACCGGCGTAGGTACCGCCCAGGCCGCCTGGGGCGATGGCGTCCATGTACTCGGCCTTGCCGCATACACCGGCCAGCGGGAAGCCGCCAGCGATGGACTTGGCGAAGGTGGTCAGGTCAGGCGCAACGCCCATCTGTTCCATGGCGAAGAAGGTACCGGTACGACCAGCGCCGGTTTGTACTTCGTCGGCGATCAGCAGGATGCCGTGCTGGTCGCACAGGGCGCGCAGGCGCTGCATCAGCTCTTTCGGCGCTGGCAGGAAGCCGCCTTCGCCTTGTACTGGCTCGAGGATGATCGCGGCGATGTCTTTAGGCTCAGCATCGTTCTTGAAGATGCGCTCGACCGAAGCGATGGCATCGTCAACGCTGATACCGTGCAGTTCGTTCGGGAACAGGGCGCGGAAGATGCCGCCTGGCATCAGGCCCATGCCAGCGGAGTACGGCACGACCTTACCGGTCAGGCCCAGGGTCATCATGGTACGGCCGTGGTAAGCGCCGGTGAAGGCGATTACGCCAGCACGGCCAGTAGCAGCACGGGCGATTTTGACGGCGTTCTCAACGGCTTCGGAGCCGGTGGTAACCAGCAGGGTCTTCTTGTCGAAGTTGCCAGGGACCAGCTTGTTGATCTTTTCGCACAGCTCTACGTAGGGTTCGTAAGCCAGTACCTGGAAGCAGGTGTGGCTGACCTTGGTCAGCTGCTCTTGCACGGCCGCAACCACTTTCGGGTGCAGGTGGCCGGTGTTCAGTACTGCGATGCCGCCCGCGAAGTCGATCAGTTCGCGGCCTTCAACGTCGATCACGGTCGAGTTCTTCGCGGTATCGACGAAGATCGGGTGGATCTGGCCAACGCCACGTGGGACGGCAGCTACACGACGTTGCATCAAGGATTCGTTGGTCTTGCTCATAATGCCCTCATTGCGCCGGGTTGGAGTGGCGCTTTTATTCGGGGGGGCTGGGTGTGCTCGCGAACAGTATTCGTTGATCGACTGCCGCAAACGCCCTGGCCACCAGGTACTGCAATGTAAAAAAGGCCAGCGAGACGTCGCTCTCGCGCCCCGCTGGCAGAGGTAAAGCCTTTACCGTGCGATCAGACGCTGATGCACAGGTATTTGATTTCGAGGTAGTCCTCGATACCGTACTTGGAACCTTCGCGGCCCAGGCCCGAAGCCTTGATGCCACCGAACGGTGCCACTTCGTTGGAGATCAGGCCGGTGTTGATACCCACCATGCCATACTCCAGGGCCTCGGCAACACGGAACACACGGCTCATGTCGCGGGCGTAGAAGTACGAAGCCAGGCCGAACTCGGTGTCGTTGGACATGGCGATGACTTCGGCTTCGTCTTTGAAGCGGAACAGCGGCGCCAGTGGGCCGAAGGTCTCTTCCTTGGCAACGGCAGCGGTCTTCGGTACGTCGACCAGGATGGTCGGCTCGAAGAAGTTGCCTTCGATGATCTTGCCGCCGGACAACACTTTGGCGCCTTTGGAAACGGCGTCTTCAATGTGTTCCTGAACCTTGGCGACAGCCTTGCCGTCGATCAGCGGACCAGTGGTGGTGCCGTCTTCCAGGCCGTTACCGATCTTCAGCTTGGCAACCGCAGCGGCCAGCTTCTGGGCGAACGCGTCGTAAACACCGTCCTGCACGTAGATACGGTTGGCGCAAACGCAGGTTTGGCCGTTGTTGCGGTACTTGGAGATGATCGCGCCCTCGACCGCCTTGTCCAGGTCGGCGTCGTCGAACACGATGAACGGGGCGTTGCCACCCAGCTCCAGGGAAACCTTCTTGATGTCCTTGGCGCATTCTTCCATCAGCTGGCGACCAATTTCGGTCGAGCCGGTGAAGGACAGCTTGCGTACCAGGGAGTTGCCAGTCAGTTCGCCGCCAACTTCGCCAGCGCTGCCGGTAACCACGCTCAGCACGCCAGCCGGGATGCCGGCACGGTGCGCCAGCTCGACCAGGGCCAGGGCGGAGTATGGGGTCTGCGAAGCTGGCTTGAGCACCATGGTGCAGCCAGCGGCCAGGGCCGGGCCGGCTTTACGGGTGATCATGGCCGCCGGGAAGTTCCACGGGGTGATGGCCGCGGTAACGCCGATTGGCTGCTTGATGACGATCAGGCGCTTGTCAGGCTGGTGGCCCGGGATGGTGTCACCGTAGACGCGCTTGGCTTCTTCGGCGAACCACTCGATGAACGAGGCGGCGTAGGCGATTTCGCCCTTGGCTTCGGCCAGCGGCTTGCCTTGCTCGGTGGTCATCAGGCGAGCCAGGTCGTCCTGGTTCTCGATCATCAGTTCGAACCAACGACGCAGCTTGGTCGAACGCTCTTTGGCGGTCAGTGCACGCCAGGCCGGCAGGGCCTTGTCGGCGGCTTCGATGGCGCGGCGGGTTTCCGCGGTGCCCATCTTCGGCACGGTACCGATGACTTCACCGGTGGCCGGGTTGGTCACCTTGATGGTCTGGCCGTTGTCCGCATCCAGCCACTCACCATTGATATAGGCTTGCTGGCGGAACAACTGAGCGTCTTTGAGCTGCATGTCGGCTTCCCGAATTGTTGATTGTAGAAAAGCGCCCAAGGCAGGGCATCGAGCGTTTGAAATCTCAAACGAATGCTAAGCGGCTGCTGGGGTGTAGGACAATAGGCTGTTCGAAAAAAAGAACGAATGGTTGAACAGCCCGTCCGGAAATGTCGCTACAGGTTAGACGATCGAGCGGAGGGAAATGTGAAAGGTGGGGCTTGGCATGAGAGCTTTTGCGCCTGTGAGATCAAGCGCCGCCCGCGCGGCGCTTCGCGGCACAAGGCCGCTCCCACATCTGTTTCGGGCCAGTCACGCCTGTGGGGTCACCTCTGGGCGCCTTGTTTGTTCCACTCGATAGCGAAGGTTGCGCTGCTGCTTTTCATCCATCTCAAGCCATGCGCCAAGGCTGCAACCCACCTGGCACAGGAATAATTGGCCCGAAACAGATGTGGGAGCGGCCTTGTGCCGCGAAGCGCCGCGCGGGCGGCGCTCGATCTCACAGGCGAAGAAAATGTTGTGGCAAGTACCCAGCAACCGAGATGCTTCCTCGACCCAATCAGAACGCCTTGGCCAAGTTGATCACCAGGGCTCGGTAGCCGACCGAGCCCGGCTGTCGGCTGTGCACCTTCAGCTCCACCAGCACCTCCTGGGTCCCGCGTCGCACCTCGTTGAGCACGGTAGTGGTGAGCTTCTCCGGGGTCAGGAAGTTCACCGACGCCGAGTAGATGAACTGGGTGTCGGTCTCCGGGCGGTAGGCCACCACCGAGGTCACCGGGCTGTACCACTCGTCGCCGCGTTCCTTGCCGTATTCCCACACCTGCTCGACCGTGCCCTTGGCCTCGTCGATGCGGTATTCCACTGCCCGGCTGTAGTTGCCGGCCAGCTTGGTGGGCGCAAAGTCCCGGCCCCAACCGTTATCGAACACGGTCAGTGTGCCTTTGCCGGTCAGCCAGGCGGTGTGTTGGGTCCACGACCAGTCGAAGCCTTCGCCAGCGACCGGTTGCAGCACCTTCTCGCGCAGATGCTGTGGCCAGCCTTGAGGCGAGGCGAGAATCCATTTCACCTGCTTGTCGCGACCGATCTTCACCACGCCCTGATGCCGTGCTGAAACGATGATGCTGTCGTCATCGGCATCGTAGTCGATGGCATTGACGTGCGCCCAGTTCCGCCCGGTACCTACCCCTGGTGTGTCACCAAAAGGCAAGTCACCCTCGGCCAGTTCGTTGGCTAACCGGTCATCCTGCTTGTGCACACCCTGCGGCAACTGAATGGCCGCCTTGCCCAGGGTTTCCAGCAGGTCGCCGCGGTAGGGGTCGAGGATCTGGTTGAGGTCCCAGAAGTCCAGCACATCACCTGCCTCGTTGACCTCGATGATGTGGTCGCGGATAGAGCGCACGCGCTTGCCGTCGGGCCGACGATAGTCGCTGGTGCCCACCCGCAGCAGGTAGGTGCCATGGGCAGTCTCGCGGATTTCATGGGAGAAATCGGCAAATTTGTCGGGCAGGCTGCGCTGCCAGATGCGCCGGCCTAGCAGGTCGTACTTGGAATACGTTTGGCCCTGGCCCCAGATCAGCTTGCCGTCGCGGGTTTGCTGGAAGCCCATGGTGCCGCCCAAGCCGTCGCGGCGGTTGGAGTCGTGGATCTGCTCGATGTCCAGGTACCAACGCACGTCACCGTTGCTGTCAGCGATCCAGTTGTTGCCCACCTGGTCCCATTCCGCCGCCCCCCCCAAGGCGTTCCACTTGAGCGCGCGCCCGCCAGGGATGTCACCGAGCAGGTGGTTGAACAGGTACAGGCGCTTCTCAAAACCTGCGGCCACTTTGATCGGCTGCACTTCCGGTAGCGCAGCGGTCTGCTTCGCCACCACCGGCAGGCGCACGGCCGGTGCGTAGATCTGGTATTGCTCGCGAACGCGTTCGCCGTCGAGCTTGTAGGTCACTTCCACCTGGTTGACGTGGTCCGGGTACAGGCCGAATACCGGGATGCCGCCGTAGGTCCACAACGAACGGTCGGACACCTCGTAGGCAATGTCTACACCCCGCTCGCCACGCCCCAGTACGCGCACATGGGCGGCACTCAGGCTGCGCCCGCCGTCGCGGATGATCGCGGTCAGCGGCGCCAGGCGGTACGGGTTGACCACCACATCGCCGAGCAGCGCCTCGTCACGCGCGGGGACCTTGGCGGTGAGGCAGGCGCCTTCTGGCAAGGCGGGGGTTTCGGTCTTGGCATTCATGGCAAAGCTCCTTGTGCTCAGAAATCGTAACGGGCGGTGGCGCCGAAGGTGCGCGGGGTACCGAGCACGCCGGCATAACCACCATTGGCGGAGTTCCACAGGCTGGTGAAGTAGGTTTTGTCGCCAGCGTTTTTCACCCACAGCGACAGGTCGACCACGCCATCGCCCTGGTCCAGGCGCACACCGGCGGAAAGGTTGACCAACGCGTAGCTGGGTATTTGGCCGAAATCGGAATCGTCGATGGTGCCTACCGCCTTCGAGCGGAAGGCGTAACTGGCAGTGACGTAGGGTTCGATGTGTTCGCTCGCCTGCCATTTGTACTGGGTGTTGAGGTTGGCGATGTACTTGGAGGCGCCAACCACTTGGTGGCCGGACAGGTCGCAGGTGGCCGTGGCATTGGCCAAGCTCACCTCTGGCGGGCAGGGTGCGTCGTCGTACTCGGTGTAACGCACGTCGTTCCACGAACCGTTGAAATTGACCGTAAGGCCGCGGACCGGCAGCGCCGTGGCCTCGAACTCCAGGCCACGCGAGCGCACGCTGCCGGCGTTGGCCAGGTACTGCACGCGGTTGATCTGGTCGTAGACATTGGCCTGGTAGCCGTGCACCTGCGCCCAGAACAGGTTGGCGTTGAGTTGCAGGCGGTTGTCGAGCAGCGTGCTTTTCAAGCCGATTTCGGCGTTATTGACCCGTTCGGTACCGACTAGCAGCGAGTCGGTGCCCAGCCGTGGCGCTGCGCCGACGGTAAGGTTGATACCGCCAGACTTCTCGCCATGGGTCAGGGTGGCGTAGCCCAGCAGTTGCTCGTTGAAGCGGTAGCTCAGGCCCAGTAGCCCGGAGGGGCTGAAGCTGTACTGGTTAAGGTCGCCCGAGTCGTAGGCGCCTACCCGGCCCTGGTGCGCAGCGGCAGCGGCCCCGGCCACAGCTGCGCCGCCGGTTGGTGCATCGCGGGTTACCCAGGCGCTCTTCTCTTCGTAGGTGCCGCGGATACCGGCGGTGAAGTCCAGGCGGTCGGTGATGTGCCAAGTGCTCTGGGCGAACAGCGCGTAACTGTCGGTATCGATGTGGCCGTTGCCGATGGTGTCGACGTTGGCCAGGGCACCGGCCGGGGTGAGGTTCCAGATGTCGGCCTGCGGCCCGTAGTAAGTGAAGGATTTGTTGTCCAGGTCTTGCTTGAAGTAATAGGCGCCCAACACGTAGTCGAAGGCACCGCCGGTGGGCGAGGCCAGGCGAATTTCCTGGGAATACTGCTTGTCGCGCACCGACACCCCAGCGCTGTAGAACACTGGCACGTTGAGGCCGTCGTCGTTACGCGGGGTAAAGTCCCACCAGCGGTAGGCGGTGATCGAGGTCAGGGTGAAGTCGTTGGGCAAGGTCCAGTTGGCCTCCACCGAGGTACCGCCCTGAAACACCGTCACCTGCTGGTCGGCGTCGAAGTTGACCTTACGGTCCTTGCCCGACACCAGTGTCGCACCCGCCTGGGCGGCCAGGCTTTCGTAGCGGTTGACGCCATTGATGGTTGGCCCGGTGCTGTACAGGCTGAGGATGCCGTTGTCGGAGTCCTCTTCGTTGTATTCGCCGATCCAGCGCAGGTTGAAGGTTTCGCTCGGCTTGAACAGCAGCTGGGTGCGAAAGCCCTGGCGCTTGCCGCCGTTGAGGTCGTCGCCGTTATGAATGTTCTTCACATAGCCGTCGTCCTGCGTGCGGTAGGCACTGATGCGCCCGGCCAGAGTCTCGCTGATCGGCCCCGAGAAGCTGCCTTGGGTCTGCAGGTAGCCGTCTTCGCCAATCGATTGCTGGATGCTGCCCTCGCGGTGAAAGGTGGGTTTGCGCGTGCTGATGTTGAGCACGCCAGCAGTGGTGTTCTTGCCGAACAGCGTGCCTTGCGGACCGCGCAGTACTTCCAGCTGCTCCACGTCCAGCAGGTCGAACACTGCCATGCCGGGGCGGCCGAGGTAGACGTTGTCCAGGTAGATGCCGACGCTGCCTTCCAGGCCATCGCTGGCTGGGTTGTTGCCCAGGCCGCGGATCGAGATGCTCGACTGGCGGGCATGCACATAGGCGACGTTGGTGCTGGGCACCAGCTGTTGCAAATCCTGTACGCGGTAGATGCGTTGGCTTTCCAGGGTTTCACTGTCGAGCACGCTGATCGGTGTGGGCACGCTTTGCGCGGTTTCTTCACGGCGGCGGGCATTGACCGTGACAGTGCCAAGCTTGGCTTCCTGCTCCACCGCCGGGGTGGCACTAGCCGGCTCTTCGGCGAAGCTGGCGCCGGACGCTGCCAGCAATACGCCGGCGGCCAAGGGTTGCAAGGTGAAACGCGACGCGCGCGCAGGCCAACGGGAAAGTCCGGACATGCAAATGCTCCTTGAGGCATGGGCCCTGGCGAGCATTTCCGTTGGCGGAACCGAATCGCGGTCAGATGGGCTTATATTCTTTTAAGAGATATAAATATTTGTAATTCATATTTTGTGGAATAAGTGACTCCCTTTATAAGGGGACTCACCCTTGTCAGCAATTGCATTTGGCCGAAGGTTTTAATGTAAAAAATGCATATCGATCTGCGCCAGTTGCGCCACTACATTGCCCTTGTTGAACACCGCAGCTTTGTCGCAGCGGCGGCGGCGGTGAACCTGTCGCAATCGGCTTTCAGCCGCAGCATCCAGACGCTGGAGCACAACGTCGGCTGCCGCCTGGTAGACCGCGCCAGCAAGGAGCTGGCGCCGACCCGCCAGGGCTTGCTGGTGCTTGAGCACTCGCGGCGGTTGGTGCATGGGGCACACAACCTGGTCAACGAGATTCATCAATTCAACGGCGCCACCACCGGTGTAGTGCGCTTTGGCTCCGGCCCGGCGCCAGCCGGGGGCTTGGTGCCACGGGCCGTGGCGCGCTTCGTGGCCGAATACCCAGCCGCGCGTACCTGCTTCCAGGTAGATAACTGGCAGGCGCTGAACCGCAAGCTGATAGCCGAGGAGATCGAGTTCTTCGTCGCCGATACTCGCCAGTTCGAATCCGACCCGGATTACCGCGTACACAAACTGGCGGCGCAACGCTGGCACTTCTGCTGCCGCGCTGGGCATCCACTGACTGCACAGGCCGAAGTGCAGGCGCGGGATGTGTTCGATTACCCGCTGGCGACCACTTTGCGCCCGCCGAACATTCGCAAGATCCTCAGCGACCTTAGCGGGCGGCAGGACTTTCTGCCGTCGGTAGAGTGCGAGCACGGCTACGCACTGCTGAACGTGGTGATGCATTCGGACACCATCGGCATTGCCTGCAATGCCAATTTGCGGCCATATCAGCGTGATGGGGGATTAGTGGCGTTGCAGTTGGCGGACCTTACGGCGGAACAGGAAGAGGCGTTCTATACCCGTTACGGGGTAGTGAGCCGGGTGGGGTATGGCTTGTCGCCGCTGGCCCAGGGGCTGGTCAGGCAATTGATTGCCTGTGATACCGAGGTTTAGGCTTGCCGGCGAAAGGGCCGCAAAGCGGCCCCGGCAATATCAGCCCTTACGCGTAGTCCGGCTCAACTGCCCATCCACCCCAACCGGCACCTCGCCCGCCAAGGTCACCCGCCGCACCACGCGCGGCTGGGTGCCATAGTCATCCACCGCGTAATGCTGCGTCGCGCGGTTATCCCAGATCGCCACATCCCCCGCCTGCCAGCGCCAGCGTACAGTGTTCTCCAGGCGCGTCACATGCCCCTGCAACACCGCGAACAAGTGCTGCGAATCAGCCAGCGAATAGCCCTTGATGCGCTTCACGAAATGCCCCAGCTGCAACACCCGCTCGCCGCTGATCGGGTGCACCCGTACCACCGGGTGCTCGGTCTCATAGACGGTGGAGGTGAACACCTTGCGATAGCGCTCCAGCTTGGCCGGCTCCACGTCGGGCTTGAGGCTGGCATAGTCATATTCATTGCTGTGTATCGCCCACAACTTATCGGCCAGCTCACGCAGCGGCTCGGGCAGCTCCTGGTAGGCCGCCGCAGTGTTGGCCCACACCGTATCGCCACCCGAGGCCGGCGCCACCACGCTGCGCAGGATCGAGGCCTTGGGGTAGGCATCGACGAAGGTGACATCGGTGTGCCACGAGTTGGCCCGCTGGCCTTCGGCGCCATCGAGCTGTAGCAGGTAGCTGGTGCCGTCGACCACCGGCACGGTGGGGTGGGCGACCGGTTCGCCGAGTAACTTGGCGAAGGCTTCCTGGCTTTGGTCATCCAGGTGTGCCTGGCCACGGAAGAAGATCACCTTGTGTTTCACCAGCGCGGCCTGGATGGCGTCGAGGGTGGCGGCATCGAGGTCGGCGGACAGTTGCACCCCACGTATTTCGGCGCCGATACGGCCAGCAACCGGGTGAATGTCGAGTTCGAGAGTGTGTGGCGCGGAGGCCAGGGCGGCATTGCTCATGGTTATGGTCCTTGCAGTCATTGTCGGGTTGTTTGAGTTCAGCGGGCGGCCTGCACGGCCTGTTGCTGTTGCAGGGCGGCATCGAGGAAGCGAGGCTCGATCCAGTCGGCGACCTGGAAGCCACGACGAATCAGGCGCTCCTTGGCAGCCAGGTCGACGCCCTGCTGCAGCTGGGCAACGAATTCGGCGTCCAGGCGGGGATCGAAGTAGTGGTCGAGGTTTTCCTTGGCCAGGTCGTCGTTGAGAATGCTGCGCGGCCAGTTGGCATTGCTGGCCACCAGGTCGATATAGGCCTCGCGGTTGTTTTCGTCGCGCAGCCAGGCACTGGCCTGCTGCTGGGCGTTGACCAGGCGCTGGACCAGCTCGGGGTATTGGCGGATGAATTCACCCGTGCCCAGCAACACCGCCTGGGTGCTGCCGGCGCCTTCCAGGTCACGCGAGTTGACCGGCAGCTCGACCAGCCCGCGTTCACGCAGCGACAACAGGTTGGACAAACCCCAGGTAGCGTCGACCTGTTTGGCGGCCAGCGCGGCGTTGGCGGCGTTGAAGTCCAGGTTGATCACCTTCAGTTCGCGCTCGGTCAGCCCCTGGCTGGCCAGGGCACTGGCGAACGACAGCTGGTTGGCGGTGCCGCGGAACACCGCCACGCGCTTGCCCTTGAGGTCGTGCAGGGTGTTGATGCCAGAACCGGGCACCACGCCCAGGTAACTCTTAACGCCACGCACGCCCGCCGACAGCACGCGGGTATCCAGGCCATTGGCCTTGCCGACGATAGCGGCCAGGTCGCCGAGGTAGGCGAAATCGGCCTGACCGTTGGCCAACGCCTCGTTCACCACCGGCCCGGCCCCTTTGAAGAAGTGCCAGTCGATGCGGATGCCGTCCTTGGCGAATTCCTTCTCCAGCAGTTGCTGATCCCGCAGCACATCGACCACGCCACCGGCGCTGGGCTTGCTGCCCGCGCTAAGGTCGGGCACGGCGATGCGAATGCTCTGCGGCTTGGCCGGCTCAGCCGCGTGGGCGCTAAGGGTAAAGGCCAGCCCAAGGGCGGTAATCAGGTGGCGCAACGGGGTTTTCATGGCAAGGCTCCTTGGCAGGCTGCCACCGGCGATGGCCGGCGCTTTGGCCAGAAGCTAGGCAGGTCTGGTTAGAACCTACAAAGATCAAAACTTCATTTTTTAGTAACTGGATTGCATAAATCAGGCGCCATGCGGGCCCGCGCGGAGCTTGCGGAAAACGCATGGAAAATATGAGGAAAACGCAACGGATAAGGGCTTCCGTATGCATGGGACGCATGCTCTTATCTCTTGAAAGTCGCTTTTTGAATTTTTTAATTCCATAAGTGAATAAACTAACAACGCTTCGAGAGATGGCCGATGAATGGAATTCTGAGCAGGAATCGGGGGGGGCCGCCACGCAACCCATTCGCGGCGCAAGGCCGCTCCCACAGGGACCGCGTCCACTCTGCTGAGCGGTTTCTACCTTGGGTGTTGCCTGGGGCGATTGCGCTGCTTTGGCTGGTAGCCAGCCGGCAGCACTGGATGAGCGAGCAGATCCTGCCGGCGCCGGCGTTGGTGTGGCAGAGCGCGCTGGAGTTTGGCTCTGGCGAACTGTGGGGGCACCTGTGGATAAGCCTGCAAAGGCTGCTCTGGGGGCTGGCGGTTGGCATTGGCAGCGGGTTGTTGCTGGGCGTTTGGCTGGGTGCTTCACGGCAGGCGCAGACGCTGGTGCTACCGACCTTCGTGGCACTGGCACAAATTCCGACCCTGGCCTGGATTCCGCTGTTCATGCTGTTCTTTGGCATCGGCGAACTGCTCAAGCTAGTGGTGCTGGTAAAAGCCGTGGTGGTTCCCGTCACCTTGCACACACTGGTGGGTGTACGCGATGCCCAACCCAAACTGCGGGAGGCCGCAGCGGCCCTGCGCCTGCCTCGCCACCTGTTGTTCCTGCGCTTGTTGCTGCCGGCTGCCCTGCCCGCCTTTCTCACCGGCGTGCGCCTGGCCCTGGCCACCGGCTGGACTTCGCTGCTGGCGGTCGAGCTCTTGGCTTCCAGCGAGGGCATCGGCTACCTGATGGTGTGGGGGCGACAGCTGTTCATGCTCGACTTGGTGCTGCTGTGCATTCTGGTGATCGGCCTGGTCGGTGCCGTGCTGGAGCGCGGTTTCTCTACCTTGGAAAAACGCCTTTTGTACTGGCCGCAACCTGCCACTGGCGAACAGCAGCGCGGGCCGCTGCCACGCGGCTGGCAAAGCTTGCTGCTGCCTCTGGCGCTGCTGACGCTATGGCAGGGCAGCAGCAGCTTTGCCTGGGTCGACCCGAATATCCTGACCTCGCCGCTTGAAGTGCTGCGCACCCTACTGGTGGGCCTGGCCGATGGTTCGCTACCACAGGCCTTGCTGCTGAGCCTGCAACGCGCCCTGAGCGGCTTGCTGCTGGGCGGCGGCGCCGGCCTGCTGGCCGGTTTGCTGCTGGGGCTGTCCAGCAATGCTGAGCGCCTTTTCGGGCCGAGCCTGACGGCGTTGCGTCAGGTGGCGCTGTTTGCCTGGGTGCCGTTGCTCACGGCCTGGTTCGGCCTAGGAGAAGGGGCCAAGCTGGTGTTCGTCGGCCTGGCCGCGTTCTTCCCGCTGCTGATCGCCACCCAACGCGGCATTGCCAGCCTGTCGCCGCAGTTGGGCGAAGCAGCCCGCACCCTGCGCCTGAACCTCTGGCAGCGCCTGCGCCTACTGGTATTGCCCGGCGCGGCCCCGGCAATCTTCGCCGGCTTGCGCCTGTCGCTGATCTATGCCTGGCTGGGCACCATCGGTGCCGAGTACTTCATGCCTTCGGACGGCGGCATCGCCAGCCTGATGATCGGCGCCCAGCAACTGTTCCGCATGGACCAGGTCATGGCCGCCATGGTCCTGATCGGCCTGGTCGGCGCCCTGCTCGGCACCCTTGGACAACGCCTCGAATCGCGCGCCACGCGCTGGAGAACCGCATGAACGCCTTCAACACCTCCCACCTGCAAGCGGCCAACCAGCCCGATACCACCCCACCCCTGGTCAGCTTCGAGGGGGTGGGCAAGGTGTTCAGCGTAGACGGCCAGCCACTCGAGGCCATTCGCAACTTCAACTTATCGATCAACCAAGGCGAGTTCATTGCCATCGTCGGTGCCTCAGGGTGTGGTAAATCCACCCTGCTACGCCTGCTGGTGGGGCTTGATACCGACTACAGCGGCAACATCCGGGTCGACGGCCACGGTGTCAGTGGCATTGGTGGCGAACGCGGAATAGTCTTTCAGGAGCATCGGCTGTTCCCCTGGCTTAGCGTCGAGCAGAACATTGCCCTGGGCCTGGTCAACGAACCGCTGACCCAGGGTGAGCGCGCCCGGCGGGTGCATGAATTCGTGCAGTTGGTGGGCTTGACTGGCTTTGAATCAGCCTACCCGCACCAATTATCCGGCGGCATGGCCCAGCGCGTGGCGATTGCCCGCGGCCTGGTGGCCAGCCCGCGCATTCTGCTGCTGGATGAGCCCTTCGGCGCGCTGGATGCATTGACCCGTCAACAACTGCAGGACGAACTGCTGGCCATTCGCGAACGAGCCGGCATCACCACGCTGCTAGTCACCCATGACGCCGAAGAAGCCACCTACCTGGCCGACCGGGTGGTGGTGCTGGAGCCACGCCCAGGGCGGATCAAGGCGGTGGTGGAGATCGACCTGCCGCACCCACGTTTGCGCACCGGCGTAACATTGCACGGCCTGCGCGAAAAGGTGCTGCACCAGATTACTGGCGACGGCGGTTACCTGCCGATACCAGCCCGCCGGGTGGAAGGCTTGAGGCCCGAGCTGATCGCGCTGTGAAGTTGCCCCGTGCCTACAGGGGGCCACGCGTGTAACCGGTAAAAACAGCCACAGATCAAGGCGATGGACGTCATCGGCGCAGATGGGTATTATGCGTGCGCGTTGCACTCGTAGCTCAGCTGGATAGAGTACTGCCCTCCGAAGGCAGGGGTCGTGGGTTCGAATCCCGCCGAGTGCGCCATATCAAAAAGCCCTGGGCCTGCGCCCGGGGCTTTTTCATTTGTGCGACAGGTCGCGTTTCTGGCACTCCCGTGCCAAGGGTCATTGGTGTTAGCGTGGGCGTCTTCCCGTTTTCTGACGGGTAACCCACAACAATGACTGGCGAAGGAATGCACGCAACCATGCACCTGAAAAAACTCACCGCCACCACCCTGCTGCTGGCCAGCATCGGCCTGTTCACCCAGCCGGCCCAGGCCAACCTCACCCAGCAGCAGTCCGCTGCCATCGTCAAAGCCTTCGACGGCAGCGACCCAAGCGACTTCAAGCAGTTCCTCGGCAAGCTCAAAGGCAGCGACCTGGCCAAGGTCGACAACCTGGCGGCAACCCTCGATGCCTACTTGGCCAGCAAGCCCTTGGCCGCCGAGCAGCAGAACGAGATCAACCGCCTGCTGGGCCTGTACACCCGCATCAAGTACGGCAAGGCCGCCAGCGAAACCCTGCGAGAACTGGTGGCCATCCCCACCTTCAACGTGGAGGGCACGCCGCAACACGAGAACCCCGAGTTTCTCAAGATCGCTGACAAGATCAAGGCGCTAGCGGATAGCTTCGGCCTGGCTTTCCGTAACATCGACAACCGGGTGTACGAAATTTCACTGGGCAGCGGCAAGCAAGTGATCGGCCTGCATGCTCACGCCGACGTGGTGCCGGTCAACCCGGATAACTGGAAGCTGGCCGATGGCACGCGCCTGGACCCGTTCAAGGTCACCCTGGTTGGCGACCGCATGTACGGCCGCGGCACCGAAGACGACAAGAACGGCATTGTCGTAGCGATGTACGCGCTAAAAGTGGCCAAGGACGAAAACCTGCCGCTCGCCCGGCAGTTCAAACTGCTGATCGACACCACCGAAGAAACCAGCGGCGATGCCATCCCTTACTACTTCGAGCGCAACCCCACGCCCGACTACAATCTGGCCCTGGATGGCGGCTACCCGGTGGTTATCGCCGAGAAAGGCTATGGCACGGTCATGGCTAGCTTCAGCAAGCGCACGGCCACTGGCAAGGGTGCAGAGATCGTCAACCTGACCGGCGGCCTGGCCACCAACCAGATCCCCACCACTTCGGTCGCGACCCTGACCACCGACAACCCGGCAAAGTTGGCCGCGCAGCTGCAAAAAGCCGGTACCGAGTACGTGAAGCGCAACGGCGGCGATTTCAGCATCGATGCCAAGGCTGACGGCAAGCAGGTGTTGCTCACCGTGACGGGCGTGTCGGCCCACTCTTCGGAGCCGGAGTCCGGGGTCAACCCGGTGGCGCGCATGCTCGGCTTCATCAACGGCCTGGGGCAGCAGGTGCCGCTCAAGCACAACCACTTCACCGATGCCGCCCGCTACGCTGCCGACAACTGGGGCCTGGACTACCTGGGCAACAAGCTGGGCGTGGCCTTCAAGGACCCGTTTATGGGCCCACTGACGGCGTCGCTGACTTTTGTCGGGGTGGATGACAAGGGCCTGAAGCTGGCGGTGAACCTGCGCATTCCCAAAGGCAAGGCAATCGCCACGATCAAGGACGAACTGGCCGACAAACTGGGCAAATGGACCCAGCACAGCCACACCTCGGTAGCCTTCGACTACAGCTTGGACGAGCCGATGTACCGCAACCCCGAGGGCGAATGGGTCAAGGCCCTGCTGGCCGTGGCTAGCGAGAACCTGGGTATGAAGCACGAGTTCGGTACCTCGGCGGGTGCTACCTCGGTGCACGACCTGCCCAACGGCGTGCAGTTCGGCCTGGCCATGCCGGACGTGAAATACACCGGGCACAACGACAACGAGTTCAAGACCGTGGAGCAGTTCATGCTGGACCTGCAGGTAGTGAGCGAGATGGTGGCACGGGTCGGGCAAATGCCTGAACTCTGATTGGCTGTACCCGCCTTTTCGCGGGCACGCCCACTCCCACAGGTGTCGCACCGGCTTTGATGGCTGTGTAATTCCTGTGAGAGCGGGCAAGCCCGCGAAGAGGCCAGGCAACCCCCCTTCATGACGTTTTTCAATCGACTCGATGCCGTTTCCTGCATTGCCGTGCAGAGCGTCGTGCCGGATGCTTTATTTACTCCGAGACATCGCTTTTTTCCACCCGCAGAGGCCCGTATGAAGACCGTCGAACAAATCCTCAAGACCAAGTCCCAGCACCACACCGTGTACACCATCGGCCCGGATGACTCGGTACTCGACGCACTGAAGCTGCTGGCAGAGAAAAACGTCGGGGCGCTGCCCGTGGTCGAGGGTAACCAGGTGGTGGGGATCGTCAGTGAACGGGACTATGCACGCAAACTGGTGCTCAAGGGCCGTTCGTCCGCCGCCACCCCCGTGCGCGAGATCATGAGTGCGCCGGTGGTCACCGTGGAACCGAAGCAGAACCTCGAGTACTGCATGAACCTGATGACCAACCGCCACCTGCGCCACTTGCCAGTGGTCAGTAACGGCGAACTGCTCGGCCTGCTGTCGATCGGTGACCTGGTCAAGGAAACCATCGCCGAACAGGCCCACCTGATCCTGCAACTGGAGCAGTACATCCGCGGCGAATGAAGCACCTCAATGGTAGGCGCGCTCCAACTCGTCCAGTTGATGGTCGAAGCTGCGCAGGCGCGCCGACCAGGTGTACACCAGCACTTCGAGGTCACGGTTGAGCACAGCGGTATTGCCATGGCCGCTGGCAGTCGGCTCACCCAGATCCAGCTGGTAGCGTTCACGGGCCATGGCCTGGGCGACGCTGGACAGGTCGCGGGCATTGGCCAGCCAGTGGTGGTGATGGTCATGTATTTCGCGGTCGAGCAACCGGCACTGGCGCTTCAGCGCGTCCAGGCTCTGTTCAAGCGGTGTGCCACGCAGCTCGCCCATGACCTCTTCGAAGGTTCGCCCCGAGTGCCAGTAGCTACCCCAGAAGTAGCGGTCGAACACCGTTTCGACGCGGCGTAGCGCGACTTTGGTGTTCCAAATGGTCAGCAACGTTCGCCCCTGCACCACTTCGCGTTTGTTCAGGTGCAGCTGCTGCCAAGCGATCCAGGTCAGCGCCACCAGTACCACCGCCACTGTGACAGCGGCAGCGGCATACAGGAAATGCACCGCCTGGTTCATCTGCTGTGTCTGCCTGATGCCATAGAAGTAACTGGCCGTCAGGGTGCCCAGGATCGTCACGGAGCACCAGAAACCTGGTGCATAGGGATCTTTCATCGCGCTATCCCCTTATTGTTTTCCTGAGCATAGCAACGGCCAATCACTCGTCAGGTGCCGCTCGGCGCTTTATTTTCGGGGGCGGCGCAAGGCCTCGTTAAGTTGATCGAATGGCACTGCCCAATCAGCATCCTCAATGATGCTGTCCTTGAGGAAGCCACGCTGGGCATCGGTCCAGAACGGCGCATCTACCAGCTTGATTTCATTCTTCAGTGGCGAGTGGCTGGCAATGAACTGATCGATGCTTACCGCATCGTCAGGCAGGCCCAGTTGTTTGAACAGGTCGGCAAAGGGATGAATCGGCGCTTCCATGGTTCCTCCTGAGTGCCAGGCAAGCCGTCCACGACGCCCGCCTGGCATGGGTGTGAAAACATCAGCACAGCTCGCGCACTTCGGCGTGCGGCACCAGTTTCATGTACTGCTCCATGCTCATGTGGATCAGGTGATCGTGGTCACCCGCCTCCAGGTAGACATCACCTTGGCGGGTAAGGCTCGGGTCGAGCAGCATTTTTATCTGGTAAGCATCGCCAAGGGCCGGTACGGCACCGCGCTCACAGTCGCCGAACAGGCTCGGCAGGCCGCTTTCACGGGTTAGTTGCCAGGCCCCGGACATGCGTACCTTGCTCATGTCCAGATGCCGATTGGCCGGCAGCACGGCCATGATGTAGTTGCCATGACGGTCATCGAGCATGACCGACTTAGCGACCCGTTCGGCGGGTACGCCGGCCGTGCGGGCCGACTCCAGGCTGGTGGCCGAATGGGGATGGGGAATGATGTCGTAGTCGCAGTTCGCCTTGTCCAGGCGAGCCTGCAGGGTCTTTGCCATACGCATGATGCACCTCCGGTTTCGCCCCCCAATTTCCAATTTTAGGCCGGCTACCAGCAGGCAGGGCTAAACTTGTGCAATACAGGCAAACGAGGTGACGACAGGTGATCGCCCGCTGCTGGCGCTGGCTGTTGCTGCTGATGTTGCTTGGCACCGCGCCAGGCGGCCAGGCAGCGCCCGGCGCAGTCTGGGTGCTGGGTATCGACGATGCCATCGGCCCGGCCAGCGCCGATTACCTGGTGCGCAGCCTCGCCCAGGCCCAAGCGCAGGGCGCGCAACTGGTGGTGATCCGCATGGACACCCCAGGCGGGCTGGACAGCGCCATGCGCCAGATGATCAAGGCGATGCTCGCCAGCCCCGTACCGGTCGCCACTTTCGTCACCCCCAGCGGCGCCCGCGCCGCCAGCGCCGGCACTTATATCCTGTACGCCAGCCATGTTGCGGCCATGGCGCCCGGGACCAACCTGGGCGCCGCCACGCCCGTGCAGATCGGCGGCATGCCAGGCGCGACCAAGGGCGAAAAGGCCAATGGCGGCGATGACGAAACCCTCGCGCGCAAACAGGTCAATGATGCAGCGGCTTATATCCGTGGCCTGGCGCAGTTGCGCGGGCGCAATGCCGAATGGGCGGAGAAGGCCGTGCGTGAGGCGGTCAGCCTGTCCGCCAGCGAGGCTATGCGGCTGAACGTGATCGACTTGGTGGCCGATGACCTGCCCGACCTGCTGCGCAAGCTCGACGGCAAAACGCTCACTGTCGTGGGCCAGCCCCTGCAGTTGCATACCGCCGGCGCCAGCCTGGTCGAGCACTTGCCGGACTGGCGTACACGGGTGCTAGCGGTAATCACCAACCCAAGCGTGGCGCTGATCCTGATCATGATCGGTGTGTACGGCCTGCTGTTCGAGTTCATGAGCCCGGGCTCGACGGTAGGCGGTGTAGTTGGTGGTATCTGCCTGTTGCTGGCGCTATATGCGCTGCAACTTTTGCCGGTGAGCTTTGCCGGGGTGGCGCTAATAGTGCTCGGCATCGCCTTCATGATCGCAGAAGCGTTCTTGCCCAGTTTCGGTGTGGTCGGTTTTGGCGGCATTGTCGCCTTCGTGGTCGGCGCGCTGATCCTGATCGACACCGACGCCCCCGGTTTCGGCATTCCGTTGGGCTTGATCGGCACCCTGGCGCTGCTTTCGGCACTGCTGCTCGGGGGCGTGCTGGGCATGGCCCTGAAGGCACGCCAACGCGCGCTGGTTAGCGGTGACGCCGGCCTGGTCGGTAGCCTGGTCACCGTCACCCAGGTTATGGCGGGTAACCCGTTCTGTGGCGCCGTGCTGGCCCAGGGCGAGCAATGGCAAGTGCAGTGCACAACGCCGCTGCAAACGGGCCAGAACGTGCGAGTGATCGCGCGCCATGGCGTGATGTTGGAAGTGAGCGCCGCTGCGCCCGCGGCGCAAGGAGAATGACCATGTTCATGCAGGTGGGTTTCGGCGCGGTGCTGATCGTGCTGGCGATGCTGTTGCTGTCGGCGTTCCGCATTCTGCGCGAATACGAGCGCGGCGTGGTGTTCCAGCTGGGGCGTTTCTGGCAGGTGAAGGGGCCAGGGCTGATCCTATTGATCCCGGTGATCCAGCAAATGGTGCGGGTCGACCTGCGCACTGTGGTGCTGGATGTACCGCCGCAGGATGTGATCACCCGCGACAACGTCTCGGTCAAGGTCAACGCCGTGGTCTACTTCCGCGTGCTCGACCCGCAGAAGGCGATTATTCAGGTTGAGGATTTCCTGGTAGCAACCAGCCAACTGGCCCAGACCACCCTGCGCGCGGTGTTGGGCAAGCACGAACTGGATGAGCTGCTGGCCGAACGCGAGCAACTGAACCTGGACATTCGCCAAGTGCTGGATGCGCAAACCGACGCCTGGGGCATCAAGGTGGCCAACGTCGAAATCAAACACGTCGACCTCAACGAGTCGATGGTGCGCGCCATTGCCCGTCAGGCCGAAGCCGAGCGCGAACGGCGGGCCAAGGTGATCCATGCCGAGGGTGAGTTGCAGGCGTCGGAGAAGTTGATGCAGGCGGCGCAGATGTTGAGCAAGGAGCCGGGGGCGATGCAGTTACGCTATATGCAGACGCTGGGGACGATTGCCGGGGACAAGAGCTCGACTATTGTCTTTCCGCTGCCGGTGGATCTGCTCAAGGGGTTGGTGGACAGGCAAAAATAGCAGGGGCCCATTCGCGAGCAAGCCCGCGAATGGTCTATATGCGATCTGTCAGATTGGCGCGCGGCGCAGGGTAGCCAGGAAGGTGGCCGCACCAATGAACAGCCCGGCAAAGGTCCGGTTCAGGCGCTTCTGCTGCTTGGGCGTACGCAGCAAACGCAATACCCGCGCAGCCAAGCCGGTGTACCCCGCCATTACCAGCATGTCCACGGTGACCATGGTCACGGTGATCGCCACATACTGCGGCAGCAGCGGTGCCTGCGGGTTAATGAACTGTGGCAGCACCGCCAGCATGAACACCAGTGCCTTGGGGTTGCTGACATTGACCAGGAAGCCACGGAATACCAGGCTGAGCGGCTTGCCCAGCGGGCGCACGCCGGATTCATCGCTCATGTCCATCGGCAGGGCACGCCACTGCTTGTAGGCAAGGTAGACCAGGTAGGCGACGCCGAACCATTTGATGAGCTGGAAGGCCGTGGCCGAGGCGGCCAGCACGGCACCCACACCCGCGGCGATGATGGCGATTTGCAGGATCAGGCCCAGTTGCAGGCCCAGGGCGTTCCAGTACCCACGCCAGAAACCGTATTGCAGGCCGCTGGACATCGAGGCAATCGCCCCGGCACCGGGTGAAAGGCTGATCACCCAACAGGCGGCAAAGAAGCCTAACCATACTTCCATCGACATTACACACCTCGCTCGAGCATATGTTGCAAAACGTTAAGCTAAGGTGTTGATGAAAAAATAACCAGAAATTTCTGAAGGATTTATTTTCCCTCGACGGGTGCCTCTTGGTGCATGGACTACACCTCTGCCCCGCGCCAGCGCCGCACCGACTTCTGGAAGAACTGGCTATTGGGCACCTGCACCAGCGCCCCGCCCGCTTCGGGCAGTTCCATCAGGGTGGTGAACAGCAGGTTGATAGCGATAACTCGGCCCTTGACGCCCGGCTTGTCCAGGGTATCGACCAGCTCGACCACGTCACCGATACGAAATGGCCCGACGGTGAAGATCAGTACCGCGCACAGCAGGTTGGACAGCACGCTCCACATGGCGAAGAAAGCCACCGCCGCCACCGCGACGAAGCCCGACAACGCTGTCCACAATACGGTTGCCGATACGCCCAGGCGCTCCAGCACGAACAACAGCGCACTGCCCATGATCAACCAGCGCAGCCCGCCGCGCACCGGCACCAGCAGCTCCGGCGGCAACGGGTAACGCTGGCTCAGGCGGCTTAGCCCGCGGGCGATGATGCGCTGCAGGACGAACGCCGCCACCAGGATCAACAGGATCTGCAAGCCCAGCCAGAAGGTGTCCATCCATTGCCCAGGTAGCAGCGAACGCAGCTCCTCCATCAGGACAGCGCCTCGAGCTCGGCCTGCATGCTTTCGAGGGTTTCCAGGGCTTCCATCCAAGCCTCTTCCAGTTCGCCTTCGCGCTGTTTCAGCTTGGTCTGGCGCGCCAGCAGGTCACGCAGTTGGTCCTTGCGTGCTGCGTCATAAAGGTCACCGTCACCCAGTGCGGTCTCGATCTCGGCCAGGTGCGCGTGCACTTGGTTGAGCTCGGCCTCCAATTTGTCGGCGGCCTTTTTGTGCGGGGCCAGTTGCTGGCGCAAGGCTGCGGCAGCCTGGCGCTGGGCTTTCTTGTCGGTCTTGTCCGGGTTGACCGGGGTGGTACTGGCCGGGGCGCTGCGCTGGCGGAACTCAACCAGCCAACGGCTGTAGTCGTCCAGGTCGCCATCGAAGGTTTCGACCTTGCCGTCCGCCACCAACAGGAAGTCGTCAGTGGTGCTCTTGAGCAGGTGACGGTCGTGAGACACCACTACCACGGCACCGGCAAACTCCTGCAACGCCATGGTCAGCGCCAGGCGCATTTCCAGGTCGAGGTGGTTGGTCGGCTCGTCGAGCAGCAGCAGGTTTGGCCGCTCCCAGGCGATCAGTGCCAGCGCCAAGCGGGCCTTTTCACCACCGGAGAAGTTCACCACCGGCTCGTCGGTGCGCTCGCCATGGAAGTCGAAACCGCCAAGAAAGTCGCGCAGCGTCTGCTCGCGCTCGCTGGGGGCAATACGCTGCAAGTGCAGCAACGGGCTGGCCTTGTCGTCCAGCGAGTCCAACTGGTGCTGGGCAAAATAGCCCACGGCCAGGTTCTCGCCGCGCACCAGGCGGCCGGACAGCGGCTCAAGCTCGCCGGCAAGGTTTTTGATCAAGGTCGACTTGCCCGCACCATTAGGGCCGAGCAGGCCAATGCGCGCACCCGGGGTGAGCTGCAACTTGACCTTGTCGAGGATGGCCTTGTCGCCGTAGCCCAGGCGGCCTTCGGACAGGCTCAGCAGCGGGCTGGAAATTTTATGCGACTCGCGGAAGACGAAGTCGAATGGCGAATCGACGTGCGCCGCCGACAGTTCTTCCATGCGCTCCAGGGCCTTGATCCGGCTTTGTGCCTGGCGGGCCTTGGTGGCTTGGGCCTTGAAGCGGGCAATGTACTTTTCCATGTGCGCGCGCTGCGCCTGCTGCTTCTCGTAGGCCTGCTGCTGCTGAGCCAGGCGCTCGGCACGGGTGCGCTCGAAGGCGGTGTAGCCGCCCTTGTACAGGTTCAGCTTGCGCTGTTCAACGTGCAACACATGGTCGACCACGGCATCGAGGAAGTCACGGTCGTGAGAGATCAGCAACAGCGTGCCAGGGTAGCCCTTGAGCCAGTCCTCCAGCCACAGGATGGCATCCAGGTCGAGGTGGTTGGTGGGCTCGTCGAGCAGTAGCAGGTCGGACGGGCACATCAGTGCCTGGGCCAGGTTCAGGCGCATCCGCCAACCACCGGAGAAGTCGCCAACGCGGCGGTCCATCTGCTCGTTGGTGAAGCCCAAGCCCGCTAGCAACTTGCGCGCGCGGGCGTCGGCGGTGTAGCCGTCGGCGCTTTCCAGCTCACTGTGCAGGCGCGCCAGGGCAGTGCCGTCGTGGGCCTGCTCGGCTACGGCCAGTTCGGCCTGGACCTTGCGCAGGCGCAAGTCGCCATCGAGCACATAGTCCACGGCCAGGCGGTCGAGGGTGTCGACCTCCTGGCGCATGTGGGCGATGCGCCAGTCGCCGGGCAGCTGGCAATCACCACCATCGGGCGACAGCTCACCGCGCAGCAACGCGAACAGGCTGGATTTTCCGGCGCCGTTGGCGCCGATCAGGCCGGCTTTGTGACCGGTGTGCAGGGTCATCTCGGCGCCTTCTAGCAGGCGCTGCGGACCACGCTGTAAAGTGAGGTTGGATAGTCTGATCATGATGGTCGCGGAGTCTACCAGCTTCGCCGGCCCATAGCGCGAGTGCAACCATGTACACCGACCTGTGGAATTACGCCCTGGCCCTGTATGCCAAGCCCGGCGTGGAAGCAGCCTGCCTCGACCTGCAGGCGCAAGGTGGCGATGTGTGCCTGCTGCTCTGCGCTACCTGGCTGCAAGCGCGTGGCGTGGCTGTGCTGGACCAGCGCGCACAGGCGTTGCGCGAAGTGGCCGAGCCCTGGCAGCGTGAAGTGGTCGCGCCGTTACGCAGCCTACGCCAACAATGGCGGGCGGCAGCGCAGGGCGATGCGCAACTGATGGTGTTGCGAGAACACGTGAAGGGCCTGGAATTGCAGGCCGAGAAGGCCTTGCTGGAGCGCTTGCAGGACTGTGCGCGACAGTGGCCCGCGGACGCCCATGAGCCCGCGGGTGACTGGCTGGCCCGGCTGGCGCCAGACCAGGCCCGCCACCACGACGCGCTGGATGGGTTGCGCGTCGCGGCGACCGCGCTTCAGGATGCCGAAGATGGCGTTTGAGCCGGTACGCTGGCGGGTGCCGAAGGGGCTACCGAAGCGCCTTGGGTGGCCGAGTTGGTTGCCGCGGCCGGAGTGCTGGCGGCAGGCGCAGCCGGTTTGGCTTCGGCGGGCTTAGTTGCTGCGGGTTTGGCGACAGGTTTGGCGGCCTTACGGGCAGGGGCTTTTGCCGCAGCGGGTTTAGCGGCTGGCTTGGCTGCAGGCTTGGCAGCAGCAGCTTTAGCTACTGGCTTGGCTGCAGGCTTGGCGGCAGCAGCTTTGGCTACTGGCTTGGCCGCAGGCTTGGCAGCAGCGGCTTTGGCTACTGGCTTGACTGCTGGCTTGGCAGCAACAGCTTTGGCTACTGGCTTGGCCGCAGGCTTGGCAGCAGCGGCTTTGGCTACTGGCTTGACTGCTGGCTTGGCAGCAGCAGCTTTGGCTACTGGCTTGGCCGCAGGCTTGGCAGCAGCGGCTTTAGCTACTGGCTTAGCTGCTGGCTTGGCAGCAGCAGCTTTGGCTACTAGCTTGGCCGCAGGCTTGGCAACAGCAGTGGCCTTGGCAGGCGGTTTGGCTGCAGCGGCGGTTTTGGCCACAGCAACCCGGGTAGCAGGTTTGGCGGAGACCGGCTTGGTGGTCTTCGCAGCACGCTGATCAAGCGCCTTGGCGGCGGCTTCGCGAACCTTGCCTACACCTTGGGCAAGCTTGAGGCTGTCCTGGGCGTCGCGCTTGAGTTGCTGGATATAAGAGCGGGTTTGAGATTGACGGTCCTTGAGGGCATCGAGCAGCTCTTCAAGCTCGCCAATGGCTTTTTGCGCCTTGTTCTGCGCCTTGGCTTTACCTGCCTTGGCCGCCCCCTGCAGTTTCAGACGACCGTTGTGCAGTTTTTCCTGAGCCTTGACCCGTTGCTTTTCCAACTTGGCCAGCAGTTTTTCCGCATCAGCCAGCGCTTGGGTGCAGGCATCTTCCAAATGTTCGAGCAGGCTGCCCGAAAGTTGCTGGAGCAGGTGTAACGGCGTACTTACTGGCTTCTTTTTGGCCGACATGGTTTACCTCCTGGCTGACGAGATTGCGGCTCATACTATGCTTCTGCTGCTACCGCCGCTAGGGCATGTTGACAGTAATATTTACGCCGCGTTGCATGCCTGGGCAAAGTTGTTATCTTGCAGCTCCGTGCAAGTGTAGTTGCTGAATAAATCATTGCTGATATTTACCAATTATCTGAATTGCCCCGCGCCCCTGAGCGACCTTGTGTCGCGCCTACAAGGATCGCGAGCACACAATACAAAACTGAACGCTGGCATACTTCCACGCTCATTGGCGCAGGAACTGACCATGCCTCGATATCTTGTTTTAGTTTTATGCCTGCTGGCGCCTGTCGCCTTAGCTGACAGCGACAACCGAGACCTTGCCTACAGTCTTGGCGCCAGCCTGGGAGAGCGGCTGCGCCAGGAAATGCCCGGCCTGCAACTGGATGACCTGGTCGAAGGCCTGCGCCAATCCTACCAAGGGCAACCGCTGAAGCTCGACAAGGCACGCATGCAGGCCGTGCTTAAGCAGCATGAAGCGCAGGAAGGCGATGCCGCTACGCAGAAGCTGCAAGCTGCCGAAACACGCTTTCTGGCCAACGAGCGCGGTCGCTATGGCATGCACGAACTACCGGCAGGCGTGCTCTACAGCGAACTGCAAGCAGGCACCGGTACGCAGCCCAAAGCCGGTGGCAAGGTTCAGGTGCGCTATGTGGGCAGACTGCCGGATGGCTCGGTGTTCGACCAGAACCAGACGCCGCAGTGGTTCAGCCTGGATTCGGTGATCGAAGGCTGGCAGGTAGCTTTGCCGCAGATGCACGCCGGCGCCAAATGGCGCCTGGTGATTCCATCGGCACAAGCCTACGGTGCCGAGGGCGCGGGTGACCTTATCGCACCCTATACACCCTTGGTATTCGAAATCGAATTGCTGGCGGTTGGTGACTGACACCAACCTTCAGGCCTGCACCGCGCCCTCTTCCTTGTGCGCGTTATGCAGCACTTCGATCAGGCAGTCTTCAAGTTCGAAGCGTTCGTGCAATAGGGCACCCAACTTGGTCAGCTTCTCGGCGAAGCGTTCGGTGTCCTTGCACTCTGCCTTGGCGCAATGGTCATTGAAGGCCAATGCGATCTGGGTGATATCGTTGATTCTTGGGTTGATCTCTTCGGCCAGCTTCAGCGCCTTTTCGTCATCGAAAGCCTTGGCCTCACTGACCAGTTGCTCACAGACTTCGAAATGCCACGCCGAAACGTAGTCGACAAGGAGAGCGCAAAAGTCCCCGTTCGTGTCCTTGTCGGCGAAGGCAGGCTTCGCATCGCGCAGGGCACCGAATGCCTGCACCAGCTCCTGGCGCTCCTCTAGCCAACGATCGATCAGCTTGTGAACCCCACCCCAGCGTTCCTGGGCATTCTGACAACTATCGAGCATGGCAATCTCTTCCCTTCTGGGTAGATGCCGCTGCACCTCGCACCACGACCGCGCAGCACAAAGGTGACATCAGCAGGACGGCATCGAGCAGTTGTATTTTCGGTATGCGTGCTGGGAGATTATTCCCGCGCGTGCTGCCCTTCAAGGTACGCAGCGGACAAAGTTCATACAAGTGTTTAATACCCTGTCACAACGCCATTGGTCGCGCTATGGGCTCAGCCTTGCGCCAGGTCAAGTTCTTGCCAGGGTGCGGAAACGATACGCCAGCAGACAGCTCAGGGGTAGCGCCGCCAGCAGCAGGAAGGCCAACAGGCTCCATTCCGGCAGCGTCAGGTCCAGAAAGCTCCAGGCCAGCGAGTGGCAGTCTGGGCCGCCGAGCAACAATTGCCGCACCGCCTCGCCCCAGGATTGCTCGAACACCCGCCCAATCGGCACCGGGCACACCTGAATGGCCCCCCCAGCGCCCTGCAGCCAGACATGCCGTGCCGCCAGCAACGCGCCCCCCAGCGAGCACCCCAGCGTCGCCCGCGCGTAGCAGCGAATACCCTGCGAGCCCGGCGCCTGCAGTACAGCCGCGAGGCACAGCAGCGCGTATGCACCAAGCAGCAGCCGCTGGCTGAAGCACAACGGGCACGGTACCAACCCCAAGGCGTTTTCCAGGTGCAAGGACACACCCAGTACCGCCACTGCGGCCAGGCAGGCGGGGAGGAAAAAGGTGCGCAAACGGGCCGGCAGCATGGGCGGTTAAGGTCCCGGGATGATGAATTAGCTTGAAACGGTAGAGGAAAGGCAGGCTTTGTTTCAAGGCGCGACAGCAGCGACAAGTCACTGAAGCACGAAGGAAATTTCCAACCAATTGGTAGGAAACGTCTGAAGAAATGGACCGCAGATCTAACCTACGTCGAAAGACAAGTTACCCGCCCCCAAAGCCCGCACCTTGGCGCGGGCCTAGGGGTAGGTCAGGCGCGTATGCCTTCTGGCAACGGCAGGGCAAGCAGACGCTCGTCCAGCAGGCCGAGGCCCTCCTGGAACAACTGATTGCTGCGCTCGGTCTCGCCAAGGCCGGCGAGCAGGCGCGCCAACTCAGCGCAGGTTTCGGGGTTGCGCTCCAGGCGCAGGCTGTTTTCCAGGTAATCACGCGCCTTGCCCCACAGGCGGTTCTGCAAGCTCAAGCGGCCCAGGGTCAGCAGCAGGCTGGCATCTTGCGGATGAGCCTTAAGCCAACCTTCGGCGGTTTGCAGCTGGCGTGCCGGGTCATCGCCGCGCACCAGGCCGTACAAACGGGCCAGGTGGCTTTCATACTCACGCTTGAGCGCGGTACGCAGCACTTGCTCGGCCTCGCCTTGGGCGCCCACTTGGCGCAATTGCTCAGCGTAGGCCAGCACCAGTTGTGGCTCTTGCCGTTGGGCTGCAGTCAGTTGCTGCCAAGCGCGTTCCAAAGCTTGACGGGCACTTTGTGCATCCTCGCCACGGGTAGTGGCCAGGCTTAGGTTCTGCCCCCAGGCACGTTGCTCCAAGGTGGCAAGCTCGGCGGCCGGCAGCACCTTGCCCTTGCGCAGGTCTGGCAGCAGGCGGATCAATGCCGACCAATCGCCGCGCTCCAGGTACAGGCGCTGCAGCAGGCGCAATACCTGGCTGTTGTGCGGGTGGCGCTCCTGCATGGCCAACAGGGTTTCCAGGGCCCCATCGCTTTCGCCACGGTCCATCTGCAACTGCGCATGGGTCAGGGCGATGGCCAGTTCCGCTTGCGGCTGGCGCTCCAAAGCACGCTCCAGCAGGTTATCGCTGTCTTCAGTTCGGCCTTGTTCGTTGGCGGCACGCGCCGCACCCAGGTAGTACAGCAACGGCTGGCGCTCGGCCTCGGCGGCACGGTGCAGGTGGCGCTGGGCACTGGCCCAGCGGCCCTCGGCGAGGTCCAACTGGCCCTGTTCGATGGCCAGGCGGATGCGCCGGCTGCGGTTACGTCGCGACCACGGGTTGACCACGCCACTGGACGTCAGCACCAGGCCAACCAGGTAGCGCAGCAGCCACAGCAGCACGCCGACAGCCAGCAACCCGCCCAAGGCCGCCCACAGCCCTGACTGATAACGGAAGCTGCCATAAGAAACCAGCACATAGCCGCTGTGCTTGGCAACGGCGATGCCCAGCGCCGCAGCCACCACGATCGCCAGCACAGCCAGCAGATAGACACGCTTCATGGCTTGCCCCCTTCAGCCTCAGCCGGCAGATGCCGGCGCTGAATGTAGGCCTGCACCGCGGCCAGGCTTTCGCTCAGGTCGGGGGTTACCACCGAAACCGGTTGTTCGGCCAGGGCATTGAGGCTGTCGAGCATGGCCTTGCTTTGCGGGTTGTCGGCGTTGAAGTTGGCCAGCAACACACTGCGGGCATCGTCCAGCGCCTGGGTGTAGACCTTGGCCTCACCGTTGAGCGCCGCCCACTGGGCCTGCTCGATGGTCAGGCTCAGTGCCAGGCGTAGCTGGTTCAGCTGTTGCCCGGCCAGCAGCGGGCGCACATTGTCATCGGCGTTAAAGTCGATCTGGAAGTACTTGGATATCTCCGCCCACCACTGCGACAGGCGACTGGCGCCATCGCCGTCGGCGGTGAGGGCGCCGAGCGCATCGGCATTACTGGCGAACTCGGGCGACTGGGCGCTGAGTTGCTGCACCAATTCGCGCTGTGCGGCCAATTTCAGGAACAGGCCGGTACGGTCTGGTTGCTGGGTGCTGTTGAGTGTCGCCAGGCTGCGTGCCAGTTGCTCACGAGCGGCGAAGGCACCCGGGTCGCTCTGTTCGCGCAGGATTTCGTCGGCGCCTTCGACCAAGGCCTTGGCACTGGTAATGTCCTGCAGTGCCGACAGGCGCAGCGTGGCTAAGCGCAGCAGGTGCTCGGCTTCGGCTAAGCGCCACTCCTTGCGGCTTTCGCCTAGCACGGTTTCCAGGCGCTGGCTGAGGCGTTGCTGGTCGCCTTGCAGCTGCGCTACCAGGCGCCGGCGGTCTTCCAGTTCACTGGCAGCCGGCAAGCTGGCGAGTTGCGCGCTGATCTGCTGCTCACGCTGCTGCAGAGCCTCGGCGCGCTGGTTCAGTGCCTCGATATGCTGACCTTGGTTGAATTCGCTGCCTTGCAGTTGACGCACCTGCCAGACACCCCAGCCACCTACCGCAACCCCGGCCGCACCCAACAACAGGGCCAATGCTGCCAGGCCACTGCCAGAGCGCTTGGCAGGTGGGGTGGTAACGGGTTCCGTCGGCGCCTGTGCCGACGGCTGATCGTTATTGGACAAGACAGTCTCGCTCACGTATCCATCCTTTGCATGGGGGCGCATCGCGTTCAGCTTAGCGCCTTAAAGGGCAGGTGCAGCGCTGCGCTGCACGGCTGCCAGCAAGGCCGTGGCACTGGCGCCACGGCAATCCACAACCTGTTGGGCCCCGGCGGCCCTGGCCTGTTCCGCCACCCGCGGGCTGGGCACGAACAGCGGCAGGCACGCCAGCTGCGGCCAATCGGCGCCGGCCACCTGCTGCAAGTGTTCAAAACCCTGCCCACTGCTGACCACCAGGCCATTGAGGCGTTCCGCTTCGATGCGGCGCATCAGAGTGCCCGCCGGGTAAGCCGGCAGGCAGCGACGATACAGTTCCAGATAATCGACACTAGCACCTTGCTGTGCAAGACGCTCTGCCAGCAGTTCGCGACCTCCAACGCCACGAACGATCAAGATGCGCGAAGCTGGCGCGGCAACAGCCTGGTGCAGGGCCGGTAGCGCCAGCAAGGCTTCGCTGTCATCACCACGCCGCGGAACACTGACCATCAGGCCCGCCTCCTGCAGTACTGCAGCGGTCGCCTCGCCTACGGTGAACCAGTTTTGCCGTGGCGGCTGCAAGCCGGCCTGGGCCAGTTGATCGAGCAGCAACCTCGCGGCTGGTTTGCTGACCACAATGATCGCCTGGAAGCCCGGCAAGCCCTCCAGCAACAAGCGTTGCTGGTTATCCACAGCGACGGGTTCAATCGCCAGCAGCGGCAGGCAGCTACTGCCCACCCCAGCTGCCGCCAGGCTTTGCGCCAGTGCCGCACAGTCCTCGGCAGGCCGGGTCAGCAACAGGCGCCATGGGCTCACGGGTGGCCGGCCTCGCCGTAAACTTCCTTGAGGATGGCCTCGGCGCCCTGGCCCAGCAGGTCCTCGGCCACCTGCACGCCTAGGGTTTCGGCAGCCACGCGGGGTGCACGGGCGTCTGCCACCAGTAGGCTAGCGCCGCTGGGTTGGCCAACCAGGCCGCGTAGCCACAGCTGGTCACCTTCGAGTACCGCGTAGCAGGCAATCGGCACTTGGCAGCCGCCATTCAGGCGTTTGTTCAGGGCACGCTCAGCCACCACCCGGTCGGCGGTGTCAGCATGGTGCAGCGGTGTCAGCAGCGCGTGAATTTCGCGGTCGGCGCTGCGGCATTCGATGCCCACTGCGCCCTGCCCGCCAGCCGGCAGGCTGTCCTCGACGCTGATGGTGGCGGTGATGCGGTCTTCAAAGCCGAGGCGGATCAGGCCGGCGGCGGCGAGGATGATGGCGTCGTACTCGCCAGCATCCAGTTTGGCCAGGCGGGTATTGACGTTACCGCGCAGGAAGCGGATTTGCAGGTCAGGGCGACGCGCCAGCAGTTGGGCCTGGCGGCGCAGGCTGGAGGTGCCGACGATACTACCGGCAGGCAGCGCGTCGAGGCTGGCGAAGCGGTTGGAGACGAAGGCATCGCGCGGGTCTTCGCGCTCGCAGATACAATACAAGCCCAGGCCTTCGGGGAAGTCCATGGGCACGTCCTTCATCGAATGCACGGCGATGTCGGCTTCATTGTCCAGCAGGGCAGTTTCCAGTTCTTTGACGAACAGGCCCTTGCCGCCGATTTTTGCCAGCGGCGCGTCGAGCAATTTGTCACCGCGGCTGACCATGGGCACCAGGGTCACCAACAGACCAGGGTGGGCCTGCTCGAGGCGGGCTTTGACGTATTCGGCCTGCCACAGGGCCAAGGCACTTTTACGAGTGGCAATGCGGATTTCGCGAGTGGACATGGAACGCCCCGATCCAGAGAAATGCTGTCGATGATAACAGCATCGCCGGTATCGCTTGCAGATGTGGATCAGGATCCTGTGCTTGCCTGTACCGGCCCAATCGCCGGCAAGCCAGCTCCCACAGGAGCCGTGGATGGCTCAAGGCTGGCGCTGTCCCTGTGGGCCCTGGCTTGCCGGCGATTGGGCCGGTACAAGTTCAGAGGGTTTGCATCATCTTGCGTACACCGGCCACATGGCGCCGGCTGACGGTCAGGGCATCGCCGTCCAGGCCCTTCAGGAACAACTGAAAATGCCCCAGTGGGGTACGCTGTAGTCGTTCGATACGCTCACGGGCGACCAACGCATTACGGTGGATACGCACAAAGCGTTCGCCAAACTCGTCTTCCAGGGCCTTGAGCGGCTCGTCGAGCAGCACTTCCCCAGCTTCGTGGCGCAAGGTCACGTACTTATGGTCGGCAATGAAATAGATCACCTGGGGCAAAGGGATCAGCTCAATGCCTTTGCGTGTGCGAGCACTGATGTGGCTACGTGGGCCGCCACCTTCATTGGCCGGCCGGGTGAGCGCCGCCAATTGGGCGCGGTTGGGTTTTTCGGCCTTGCGCAAAGCGTCGCGCAACGCGTGCACCTGGAAAGGCTTGGTCACATGGCTGAGGGTACTGTCCTTGAAAGCCTCGGCACCGTATTCATCGTCGCCGGTGCAAAACACCACCGCCGGCGGCGCCTCGCGCTCGCACAGGCGAGCGGCAACCTGCAGGCCATCCAGGCCTGGCATGCCGATGTCCAGCAGGACCACATCGGGCTTGAGGCTCTCGATCAGCGCCAGGGCCTCCTCGCCGTTGGTGGCGCTAGGCTCCAGCACGGTGTAACCCTCCAGTTCGCCGAGCAGCCGGCTGAGGCGTTCACGGCCTTGGGGTTCGTCATCAACGATCAGGACATTCATAATTGCGCTGGATTCCTGAATGAGTCTCGCACAGGTATAGCGTAGACAGGTGTAGTTCGAGCGACACTGCGGTCACGCTCTAGACCGGTGCGATGGCCAAAGATTCACTCGGCTGGCAGATTCACTGCCAGTCCTTTGTCCAACTGTAGACGGTCCGTGGAACACTGCCGTTCATTCCTTAAAATCCTTCTCTGCCGACTTCCGGGCATTTCTCTCGACCGGCGCCCTGCGGCAGCAAGCCCAACCCTGCTATTATCGGCGCCACTTTTTCGTTCACGCCTGCAATGAGTGAATTCATGAGCACCGACAAGACCAATCAGTCCTGGGGCGGCCGCTTCAGTGAACCCGTCGACGCCTTCGTCGCCCGTTTCACCGCCTCGGTCGATTTCGACAAGCGCCTGTACCGCCACGACATCATGGGTTCGATCGCCCATGCCACCATGCTGGCGCAGGTCGGCGTGCTCAGCGATGCCGAGCGCGACACCATCATCGATGGCCTGAAGACCATCCAGGGCGAGATCGAGGCCGGCGCCTTCGACTGGCGCGTCGACCTCGAAGACGTGCACATGAACATCGAGGCACGCCTGACCGACCGTATCGGTATCACCGGCAAGAAGCTGCACACCGGGCGTAGCCGCAACGACCAGGTGGCTACCGACATTCGCCTGTGGCTGCGCGACGAAATCGACCTGATCTTGGCCGAAATCACCCGCCTGCAGCAGGGCCTGCTCGAACAGGCCGAGCGTGAAGCCGAAACCATCATGCCCGGTTTCACTCACCTGCAGACGGCCCAGCCGGTCACCTTCGGCCACCACCTGCTGGCCTGGTTCGAAATGCTCAGCCGCGACTACGAGCGCCTGGTCGACTGCCGCAAGCGTGCCAACCGCATGCCACTGGGCAGCGCTGCGCTGGCCGGTACCACCTACCCGATCGATCGCGAACTCACTTGCAAGCTGCTGGGCTTCGAAGCCGTAGCCGGCAACTCGCTGGACGGCGTGTCGGACCGTGACTTCGCCATCGAATTCTGCGCGGCTGCCAGCGTGGCGATGATGCACCTGTCGCGCTTCTCCGAAGAGCTGGTGCTGTGGACCAGCGCGCAGTTCCAGTTCATTGACCTGCCGGACCGCTTCTGTACCGGCAGCTCGATCATGCCGCAGAAAAAGAACCCGGATGTGCCAGAGCTGGTACGCGGCAAGAGCGGCCGCGTGTTCGGCGCCCTGACCGGCCTGCTGACCTTGATGAAAGGCCAACCGCTGGCTTACAACAAGGACAACCAGGAAGACAAGGAGCCGCTGTTCGACGCCGCCGACACCCTGCGCGACTCGCTGCGTGCTTTTGCCGACATGATCCCGGCGATCAAGCCCAAGCACGCCATCATGCGTGAAGCGGCCTTGCGTGGTTTCTCCACCGCCACCGACCTGGCCGACTACCTGGTACGTCGTGGCCTGCCGTTCCGTGACTGCCACGAAATCGTTGGCCACGCGGTGAAGTATGGGGTGGACACAGGCAAGGACCTGGCCGAGATGAGCCTGGACGAACTGCGCCAGTTCAGCGACCAGATCGAGCAAGACGTGTTTGCTGTGCTGACCCTGGAAGGCTCGGTGAATGCGCGTAACCACATTGGTGGTACGGCGCCAGCACAGGTGCGTGCTGCTGTGGTTCGTGGCAAGGACCTGCTGGCTTCGCGCTAAGGCCCAGGGCGAGGGCTTCGCCCTCGTTCGCGGGTAAACCCGCTCCTACAGAGGGCCGCGCTGTACCTGTAGGAGCGGGTTTACCCGCGAATGGCCCAATACCGATCTTAGCGCTTGCCGCTCCGAATCATCTCCATGAAGGCCGGCATCGCCGCCTCCTTGTCCGCCACGATCCGCGCCATGTGCGGGTTCTCGCCCATCAGTTGCAGCAACGCCTTGGCCTGCGGGAAGTCTGCCAGGAAGTCGATATTCAGCACCTTCTTGCCCACGGCACAGGCCAGGTCGACCGAGAAGCAGAACATCAGGTCTGCCAACGTCAGTTGCTCACCCGCCACATAGGGTGCGAAGCGACCGTTGCGTTTGAGCGTGGCGAACCCCGCCAGCAAATCGGCACGGGCTTTTTCCTTGATCAGCGGTTCCACCGACATGCCGAAGAATGATTCGGCATAGCAGGTACGCGCCGGCAGCTCGATGTACAGCTCGATCTCTTTGAGCAGTTCACGCACCTTGGCCTGCCCGAACGGGTCGGCGGGCAACAGTGCCTTGCCGCCCTGAGTCTGCTCGATATAGTCGAGAATCACGTTGGTTTCGCTGAGGAAACCGTGTTCGGTCTGCAACACCGGCACCTTGCCCCGTGGGCTCACTTCCAACGCTTGCGGCGCCTGGCCGCCGTAGAAGGTGACTTCCTCGAAGGGCAGGCCTTTTTCCAGCAGGGCCAGCTTGACCATGTTGTAGTAGTTGCTGACCGAGAATCCATGAAGCTTGAGCATGAGGTAACAGCCTCCAGGCCGTAAGGGGTTGGCCTGGCTTTTATAGACCGATCGCCTGCCACTGACCAGCGTCATGCGCCCGGTCAATGCCCAGGCATTGCCGCCACAGGCATGGCACACTGTGCCTCCCATCACAGGAGTAGCGCCATGAGCGAGCCCACCGACATCGACAATGACGACGAAGCCTTTGCCGAGGCAACGCTGACCCAGGCCATCGAAAACCAGATCGAAAGCGGCGAGCCGCCTGCGGCCAAGGCCACCTTCAACAAACTGACCCTGGTCGGTTATGAGCGTGAAGACATTCTCAACCTGATGGCCCATGTGCTGGCCTTCGAGATCGACAACATGCTGGTGGAAGACCGCGCGTTCAACAGCGAGTGGTATGAGAACGCCCTGCGCGCGCTGCCGGAACTGCCGCCTGAGATGGATCAAGGCGACGACGAATAACCCGTCTACACTCGAAGATCAGGCACCGTTGAACGGTGCCGTAATCCTTGTCTGGAAGTCAGGAGTCGCCATGCCTTTTACCCCCGATCTGATCGAAGAACTTGAAGTACTTGCGCTGTTCAAACACGACAGCAGCCAAGAAGGCATCAAGATAACCAGCACCGCCGCCCCTGCCCTGATCGCGGCTGCGCAACGCCTGCATGAAAAGGGGCTGACCGATCAACCTGATGGTGGCTACCTGACCAGCCTGGGTCATGACGCCGTCGAAAGTGTTCAGCTGCTGCAGAATATTCTCAAGGCGCCACAGCCGGCCTGATCCGAGATTGCGAGGGGCTGCGCTGCAGCCCCTTTCAGTTGGCCGTTGCCCTGCGCTTTTCCGCTAGGCGCGAGCGCCCGTACAGGAACACGATGGCCAGCAAGGCCACCGCCTGCGCCGACAGCGAGTAGGCATCAGCGTGGATCCCCAGCCAATCGAACTCGAAGAACGCCACCGGCCGCGTCCCCAGCACCCCGGCCTCTTGCAGCGCCTTCACGCCATGCCCGGCGAACACTACCGACAGTGCGCACAGCAGCCCGGCGTTGATGCTGAAGAATAGCGTCAGCGGCAGCTTGGCCGAACCACGCAGAATCACCCAAGCCAAACCTACCAGCAGCACCAGCGCCGTGGCGCCACCGGCCAGCACCGCCTGGTGCCCGGCAGGGCCGGCTTGCAACCACAGGGTTTCGTAGAACAGGATCACTTCGAACAGTTCGCGGTACACCGAGAAGAACGCCAACACGGCAAAGCCGAAACGCCCGCCGCCGCTGACCAGGCTGCTCTTGATGTAGTCCTTCCAGGCTGCAGCGTGACGGCGGTCGTGCATCCACACGCCTAACCACAGCACCATCACCGCGGCGAACAGTGCCGTGCAGCCTTCCAGCAGTTCGCGCTGGGCACCACCCACGTCGATTACATAGGCCGCCAGGGCCCAGGTGCCAAAACCGGCCAACAGTGCCAGGCCCCAGCCAATATTGACGCTGCGTACCGCCGATTGCTGGCCGGTATTACGCAGGAAGGCCAGGATCGCCGCCAGCACTAGAATCGCCTCAAGGCCTTCGCGCAGCAGGATCAGCAAACCGGAGACAAAGCTCAGCGACCAGCTCAGGCCGTCGCTGCCCAGCAGTTTTGCCGCTTGCTCAAGCTTAGCCTTGGCTTCGGCCAGGCGTTGCTCGGCCTGGGCTGCGGGCAGGCCGTCCTGCAATGCCTGACGGTAGGCCATCAGGGACTTTTCGGTGTCCTTGCGCGTCAGGGTATCGATGTTGTCCAGCGAACTTTCCACCAGTTCGAAGCCTTCAAGGTAGGCCGCCACCGACAGGTCGTAGGCTTGATCGTGGTCGCCTGCGCGGTAAGCGGCCAGGCTCTTGTCCAAGGTGCTGGCGGTGTATTCGAGCAGTTGCGTCGGGCCGCGCTTGGCCAGCGGCGGCTGGGCACGCTGAGCGCGGAACGCCTCGACGGCCACATTACCTTCGTTAGCGGCGACTTCGGCCGGGGTCTGACGGGCCAGGTCAGCGATGTTCCAGCGCTTGTCGCCTTTGCTGGCTTCCGGCTTGGCGGTGAAGCTGGCGATATAGGCGGCCACATCCCAACGCTGGCGGTCGTCCAGTTGGTCGGCAAAGGACGGCATCTCGGTACCGTCGATGCCCAGAGCCAGGGTGTTGTAGAGGTCGAACAGGCTCAACTGGTCGAGGCGCGCGACATCGCGCAGGTTGGCCGGGGCAGGCTCCAGGCCGACCCCTGCCGGGCCGTCGCCAGCACCGGTGTCGCCGTGGCAGATCGAGCAGTTTTGCGCATACAGCGCCGCGCCACGGGCCGGGTCCGGGGTAATCACTGGGGCTTGGCTGACCTCGTAGGCCACTGCCAGGCGTGCGCCCAGCTGGCGGGCCTGCTTGGCCACCGTAGCGCCTTGCTGACGTTGATCGATGGCCTGGCGTAGCGCCTGAATCCCCTGCTCCAGGGCCGCTTGTTCGGCATTGGCGGGCAGGCTTTTGACCAGCTCGGCCAACACCGTGCTGAACTCCTGCTGCTCACGGTATTCACCATCGTCGATTACGTTGCCGTCTTGCACGGTCGGCGGGTAGTCGGCGCCAATGTAGTCCAGCAGGTGCAAGGCCTTGGTCGCCTCAGCGGGGGCTTCGGCCAACGCCAGGTTACTGCACAACGCCAGCACCGGGCCGAGCAACAAAGCCGGCAGCCAAGCGAGCAGACGGGAACGGGTTTTCATGGCCAGTCTCGAAGGTGAATGCGAAAGAGAACATTGTTCACTTCCACTTTGCTTCTCTCAAGAGTATTGGGCGGAATTCATGAAAAATCTTGCTACAAATCAGACCAAGCGGGAGGGAATAGAGCCTGAGGACGACGCGGTAACTGGCGGAGCTGGCGTGCCGGCGATTGGGCCTCAAGGCTTGGCGGTGTCCTTCCAGCCCCCACCCAACGCCAGAAACACCCCAACCTGGCCCAACGCCACCTGGCTATTCGCCGCCGCCAGCTGCGCGCGCATGTCGGTATAGGTACGGGTCGCCTGCAAATCCGCCAAGAACGACTCGCGCCCAGCCTGATAATAACGATGGGTCTGGTCCGCCGCTTCCTTGGCTGACTTCTCCGCCTCGGCCAACGCATCGCGACGGTCCAGCAGGGCGCTGTATTGCGCCAGGCGGGTCTGAGTTTCGCGGATGGCGTTCAACACTACACCGTCGAAATTCGCCAGGGCCGCCTGGGTCGAGGCTTCGGCCATGCGAATGCGGGCGCGGGTGCCGTTGGTGGGGATGCTCCAGCTGATCTGCGGGCCAAAGCCCCAGCGGTTGGTCGCGGGCTCGCCAAGGTTCTCCAGAATACCGATGGTGCCAACTTGGGCACCGATGCTGATGTCCGGGTACAGGGCGCCAGTCGCCACGCCGATGTAGGCGGTGGCGGCGGCCAGTTGGCGTTCGGCCTGGCGCACGTCAGGGCGGCGCTTGAGCAACGCCGCGCCATCGCCCACCGGAACCAGTTGGTTCAGGTGCGGCAGTTCGGCACAATCGACGGTGCCGGCGGGCAGCTGGTCTACCGGCTTGGCCAGCAATGCGGCCAGGGTGTACATGCCGGTCTCGCGCTCAGCCCTGAAGCGCGGCAGTTCGGCACGCAAGGATTTGAACTGGGTTTGCGAGCGGGTGACCTGGGTTTCGTCGCCACGGCCGGCATCACGCAGGCGCTGGTTAAGCTTCACGCTCTGCTCCTGCAGGTCGAGCGACTCGCGGGCGATGTGGTATTCCTCATTAGCCGAACATACCTGCGTGTAGGCCTTGACGACGTCCGCCACCAGGGTGATGCGGGCGGTATCAGCAGCGGCCTGCACCGCGTCGGCATTGGCCTTGGCCGCCTCGGTGCCGCGCTTGAAGGTGCCCCACAGGTCGAACTGGTACGAGGCGCTGATGATAGCCTCGCCGATGTTGGCCACTGGCACCTTCTCGGGCAGCAAAAACGCTTCGCCCGACTCTTGCAGGCGCTGGGCGCCAAGTTTGACGCCGCCGTTGAAGCCACCTTGCGCTTCAGCTACCTCGACTTGGGCGCGGGCCTTGGCGATATTGGCGGCGGCCACGCGCAGTTCGGTGTTGGCACTCAGGGCCTGGCGCACCAGCTCGTTCAGCCGCTGGTCCTGGTACAGCTGCCACCAATCCTCGGGTACCGGCGCCGACACCACACTGTCGGCATCCTGGCGCAGCGGGCCGTTGAGGTCGTTGCGTTGCACTGCCGCGTCCTGTGGCACCTGGTAGTCGGGGCCGACCATCATGCAGGCCCCCAGCGACAGGCACAGGCCCGCCAGGATCAGCTGTTTCATGGGCGCTGGCCCTCGATGATCGACACCGTGGCAGTTCGCCCGGCGATCATGCGGAACTCTTGCGGCACTTCGTCGAAGGCGATACGCACCGGAATTCGCTGGGCCAGGCGCACCCAGCTGAACGCCGGGTTGACGTTGGGCAGCAGGTTGGCGCCGCTGCTGCGGTCGCGGTCTTCGATACCGGCAGCAAAACTTTGCACATGGCCGCGCAGGCGGGTGTTGTCGCCCATCACGCGAATATCCACGGCATCGCCAATGTGGATACCACCAAGCTTGGTTTCTTCGAAATAGCCGTCGACGTGGTACGAGGCACTGTCGACCACCGACAGTACCGGGTGGCCGGCGGTGACGAATTCGTGGTTACGCGGCGCACGGTCGTTTAGGTAGCCGTCCACCGGGCTGCGCACCACCGAGCGGTCGAGGTTGAGCTGGGCAGTGTCGACCGCCACCTGCGCCTCGCTGACGGCCGAGCGGGCGCGGGCTTCGCGGGACTGGCTTTCCTCCAGCTGCTCGGCGGCCACCAGGTTGCCCAGCTTGCGGTTGCGCTGCGCCTCGCGAGCGGCCTGGGCCAGGGTTTCCTGGCGCTCAGCAAAGGTCGCCTTGGCCTGGCGCAGGGCCAGGGTGAAGCGGTCCTGGTCAATGGTGAACAGCACGTCGCCGCGCTTGACGGTCTGGTTGTCGCGCACCTCGACCTTCTGGATCAACCCGGACACATCCGGGGCGATCTGGATCACGTCGGCGCGGATGTGGCCGTCGCGGGTCCAGGGGGCGAACATGTAGTAGACCACCATCTGCCACACGAGCACGGCGGCGAAGGTCACTACCAGCAAGGTCAGGACCACGCGGCCCAGGGTCAGTAAAGGTTTTTTCATGGCAGCATCAGGTTTCGGCAAAAGTGGTCCACCGCGCCAAGCAGCACGGCATACAGGGCAACATTGAACAGCGCCCGGTGCCAGACCAGGCGGTAGAAATGCAGGCGCACCAGCACTGCATGCACCCCCAGGAACAGCAGGTAGGTGCCAAACATCATCACCAGCAGCGTGGGCAGAAACACCCCGCTGATATCCAGTTCACCAATCACAGGGGCGCTCCGTCGAGGCCGGGTGGCAGTTGCGGTTGTTCGGCAGGTTCGAGCATCACTTCGACGCCTGGCAGCAGTGCCAGGCGCAGGCCGCTCAAGGCTTGCAGCAGGTGGGTGCGGGCATCGCCGCGCTCGTACAGTTCATCCAGGTTCAGCGCCAGGCGCGCGCGCTCCATGTTGCGCAACAGCGCGGCCGGGGCGTGTAGGCGAACGCCTTCGCGTAGGCAGGCGGCGTAATGCGCGCCGACTTCCTCGATCACCGTGCTCAGCCGCCCCCGAGCATGCTGGCCAGCACGCGGCATATAGGCCAGCAGGTCGAGCAGGTTCAGCCCCACGCGCAGGTCGCGCAGCGCCACGCCGCTGTCCTGGCCAGTTTGCGACAGCCGCGGCAGGTGCTGCATCAGGCGGTCAAGCATTTGCACGCCCACCTGGCGATGCTCAGCCAAGGTAGCCGGTGCGGTCATTTCGACGATGTCGCGCCAGGCGAAACGGGTCATGCGCTTGGCCGCCAACTCCACACCGAACGGCCGCATTACCAGTGTCCAGATAAATGCGAACAGCAGCCCTACGGGCCCGGCCAGGTTGGAGTTGAGGAAGGTGAAGAAGTCGGCGTCATAGGCACCCTGGATACTGATGAAGGTCGAGGTATTGACGATGGTCAGCAAGGTGCCCAGGTAGAAGCGCGGTTGCACGGTCAGGGTGCCGATGCAGATAAACGGCACGGCGAAGGCCAGCACCAGCATCGGGAAATCGTGCAAGTTGGGCAGCACCAGGAACAGGTACAGGCTGGAGAAGATGACCGACATCAGCGTCCAGAAGAAGAACTTGTAGATTTGCGGCGCCGGGTCGTCCATGGCAGCGAAGAAGCTGCACGAAACGGCGGCGAGGATTACCGCGCTGGCGCCGTCGTGCCAACCCAAGCCAATCCACAGGCCGCACGCAACGACGATCGCCAGCACGGTGGAGGCCACCGAGTACAGCATCAGGCCGCGGTCGAAGAACGCCGTCAGCCGGCCCAGGCGCCAGTGGCGGTACACCGCACGCCAGGGCTTGGCGTCGTCGGTGCGCAGGGCGTGTTGCAGGCTGCAGCAGTCCTGCCATAGGTCGGCCCATTCGGTCAGGCGATACAGAGCGTTGGACAGCAGCAATTCGGCGCGCTGATCGAGGGCGGCGGCGCCGGGCTGCAGGCGCCCGATCTGCTCGTGCAGGGCTGTCCAGCGGGCGACCGAGGCGTTATCGGCAGTGCCCTTGAGCCATTCGCGGGCAGCCTCGAGCAGCGGTTGCAACTGGGCGAACTGTGCCGGGGCGCGGCCTTCGAGGGCCACCAAGGCATCGTCGAGGGCATCGATCACCGGCAGCAGGTGGATCATGCGGCCGCGCAACTCGCGGGCGTTCTTCACGGTGTGCGGCCCGGCGCCTTCATGGCCGAGCTGGCCGATCATCAGTTCCAGCGAGTTGAAAGTGGCGACCATCGCCGCGCGCATGCCACCAACCTGTTCGGCACTGGCTTGGCGGGCCAGGTAGGTGTCGCTGTAGCGAATCGCCTCGGAGAACCAGTTACCCGTGGCACCGACCACCACCGGCGCCAGCCGGCGTGGCCAGAAGATTGCCCCGACCACCGCCGCGCAGACAATCCCCAGGCAGATTTCCTGGGCGCGGGAAGACGCCACGTCGAACACTGCCAGCGGGTTGTCGACCACCGCCAGGGCTATCATCGGTAGGGTGTAACCGGCCAGCATCAGCACGTAGTTGTTGGCAGTACGCAGGTTCAGCGAAAGGAACAGCAAGGTACCGGTCCACAGGGCGATGGCGATGCTCAACAGCAACGGCGACTGGACCAGTGGCGGTACCAGGAAAATCGCCCCACCGGCACCGAGCAGCGTGCCCAAGGCACGGTACAGGGCCTTGGAGCTCGTGGGGCCGAGGAACGGGCTGGAGACGATGTACACCGTGGCCATGGCCCAATAGGGGCGTGGCAACTGCATGAGCAGGGCGATGTACAGGGCGATCATGGAAGCGGCGAAGGTACGCACGCCATAAAACCAGTCGCGGGCTGGAGGGACCGAGCTGAAGAAACCGCTCATTCCGCCCCGCCTGTGTTGCCCAGGCCGGCGGCCTCGAAGGCACGCAACACGCGCAAGGCGGCTTCCAGGTCGGCTTGGTCGATACCGTGCAACACCTCGCGGCGCAGGCGCACCAGCTCGGCCTCGATGGATTCAGCCAGGGCGCGGCCCTGGGCCGTCAGGCTCAGGGCCTTGGCGCGACGGTCCAGCGGGTCTTCGCTGCGGCATACCAGGCCGGCTTTGCACAGTTGGTCGAGCAAGCGCACCAGCGACGGGCTTTCCAGGCCAGCGGCCTGGGCTACAGCCACCTGATGTACACCGTCGCCCAGGCGCACGATCATCAGCAACGGCGCGGCGCAGGCCTCGGAAATGCCATAGCTGGTCAGGGCTGCGTGGCAGATGCGCCGCCAATGGCGGGCGGCAACCACCATGCCACTGCTGACGTGCAAGCGCAGGAGATCAAGGGACATGGAAGGAACCAAGTATATTCATAGTTTGCTAACTATCAATATACGCCTGTGCCTCCCCCTGTCGTCAACAGGGGGTGAGGCCGGGCATGGATGAATTGTTGTTCATGCTGGGGATTTTGCGTTGCCTGGCCGGGCCCTTTCGCGGGCAAGCCCGCTCCTACGGGGGCCAGGTGCTGCGCAATTCCATGTAGGAGCGGGCTTGCCCGCGAAAGGGCCCGCCCAGGCAACCGAAAACTCAAGGTTGAATCTGGTCTTCGAGCTTCATGGTCAACGCCAATGTGCTACCCATCTGCACCGCCCGGTCCCGCCATTCAAGGTAGCGGGCCGCGTCACGGCTGCTGAAGTGCACCGCCAGCTCCTCGGCCGCCTGCACCACCCTCGCCGCAGCCGCCAACTCCAGCCAATAGAGCGCCGCCTTGATGTCGGCCTCCACGTACAGCCCGTGCATCAACCGGTAACCTACTTCAAACCGGCAACGTGCCTCACCCCGCTCGGCCCCGCGCAAGAACCACTGGTAGGCCTGCACCATATCGACCTGCCATTGCAGGCTGCCGTCGCACACTTCTTCCTCGTACAGGTCACCCAACGCCGCAGCGGCGTGCAGCATGCCCCGCTCGAAGGCCTGCCGGTAGCACTCCGCCGCTTGCACATAGGACGGATCGACGCCTTTGCCGAAGTAATGCTGCTGCCCAAGGTTGAACCAGGCCGCCGCATTGCCCTGCAGGGCTGCCATGCGCAACAGGTGGCTGGCCAGCACGGTGTCGGCACGCCAGTATTTACCGTTGAGCCAGATCCAGCCCAGGTCGTTGAGCGCCGCCACATTACCTTGCAAGGCCTGCCGCCGCAGGTCGGCATACACCGTTTGCAAATTGCTGGCCTCATCCAGGCGGCTGACCAGCAGCGAGCGCTGGCTAGGCAGCCCTACCCCGGCGAACAGCCGCTGTCGCCTCCCGGCAGAGGCCGGTGGGGCAATGACCCGCTCGGGCAGAAGGCGGGCAAGCAGCGAATGGATATTGCTGGCAGCAGACATGTTCATCCTCATTGAACGACGCACAACCCCAACCTTCGGTTGTGATGAGGCGTGATTCTGCGTGACGTCACGTCAAAACCTGTCGCGAACGATTCGGTAACAAGCAACCAAATGCGACTTCCTTGATCTGAGCAGGCTGTGGCCAATTGCCATGCCCCACGCCTGCCGCCATCCTATTGCGGCAAGCCTAGACAAGGACGTTACCTTTTGCCGTTCGCCACCACTCGCGCCACCCTCAGCCGTCAGTGGGCGCTGCTGCGCCAACTGCCCAGCCGTTCCCCAGGCATTACCAGCGCCGAGCTGGTCTGGCGCCTGCGTGACGTGGGCTTCACTGTCAGCAAACGCACCGTCGAACGCGACCTCAATGAGCTGTCGCTGATATTCCCACTAGAACGCAATGACAAGAGCATCCCGTTTGGCTGGCACTGGTCGGCGAGTGCCGTGGGCGAGCTTCGCGGCAATTTTGATTTGCTGACGCACCTGCGCGGAGATGCGTTGCAACCGGCGCGGGGTGAGGGTGTGGAATTGGTAGCGCGGATCAGCGATGCGCTGGCACGGCAGTTGCGGGACGCGCCGCTGAGCAGCGACATGCAGCTGACCGCGCTCGAGCACGGGCATCGCTTGCGGGCCACGGTGAGCGACGGCTGGCCGTTACGCTGGTGGCTGTTGAGCCATGGCGATGGGGTGGTGGTGGAGCAACCTGCTGGCTTGCGCGAGGAGATTGGCAAGATCCTGAGTAATGCGGCGGCTCAGTACCAGAATCTTTAGCCCGAGAGGCCAGCACAGGCTTACCGTTTAGCGCTGCATCCCCCAACGCCGCACAGTAAGCCGCTCCAGGGTATTGAACACCAACCCTTCCACCAGCAGGCCGATCAAGATCACCACCGCCAGCCCGGCAAATACCTTGTCGGTATACAGCTCATTACGGTTCTGGAAGATGTACCAGCCCAGCCCGCCTTTGCCGCTGCTGGCACCGAACACCAGCTCGGCGGCGATCAGGGTGCGCCAAGCAAACGCCCAGCCAATTTTCAACCCCGACAAAATCGACGGCAAGGCCGCCGGCACCAGGATGTGCAGCACCAGCCGCAGCCCTTTCAGGCCATAGTTACGGCCAGCCATGCGCAGAGTCTCCGAAACACCAAGAAAGCCGGCGTAAGTGTTCAGCGCCAACGCCCACAGCACCGAATGCACCAACACGAAGATCAGGCTGTTGTCACCCAGGCCGAACCACAACAAGGCCAGGGGCAGCAGGGCAATGGCCGGCAGCGGGTTGAACATCGAGGTCAGCGTGCCCAGCAAGTCCCGGCCCAGTTGGGTCGAGACTGCCAGGCTGGTCAGGCCGAAGGCCAGGACGATGCCCAGTACGTAACCTTTGAGCAGAATCACCAGCGAGACGCCGACCTTGGCCGGCAGTTCACCGCTGGCCAGGCCATCCCACAGGGCGGCAGCAGTTTGCACGAAGCTCGGCAACAACAGGTCATTAGCCTGGTAACGGGCGACGGCTTCCCACAGCACGGCGATCACCAGCAGGATGACCGCCTTGCGCAGCCAGCCTTGCTGCCACAGGCGCTGGGCCAGCGGTAGCTGGCGTTCCACAGGCACACTGAGCAGGGGCTCCAGCTGCACCTCGTATTCCTGGCGTACAGGGGTTGTGGTCATGGCTGAAGCTCCTGTCAGTAGGCGATGCGAATAGCGTTGAAGCCCAGGCCGTCGGGCTGCTCCGGGGCGTCCGCCTCGTTGAACAACAAACGGTGGATACGTCGAGCGCTGGCCTGGAAGTCGCTGCCACCCAAGCTGCCCAGGTGGTACTGGTGGCTGTGCACTTCGGCGCGCACCCGCCCCGGGTGCGGTGACAGCAGCAGGATGCGGTTGCCGACTACCAGCGCTTCTTCGATGGAGTGGGTAACGAACAGCAGGGTGAAACGCACCTCCTCCCACAACAGCAACAGTTCTTCCTGCATCTTGCGCCGGGTCAGCGCGTCGAGCGCGGCGAACGGCTCGTCCATCAGCAGGACCTTCGGCTGCGTGGCCAAGGCTCGAGCAATGGCCACTCGAGCCTTCATGCCGCCCGACAGGGTGTGCGGGTAAGCATCAGCGAAGGCGGCCAAGCCGACTTTCTCCAGATAATGCAACGCCCGCTCCTCGGCCTCGGTACGTTTGAGCTGGCCAGATACCAACAGCGGGAACATGACGTTCTGCTTCACCGTCTTCCACGGTGGTAGCTGGTCGAACTCCTGGAACACCACGATGCGGTCGGGACCTGGGCCGCGAACGGGCTGGCCCTGCAGCAAAATTTGCCCTTCTTGGGGCTGGATGAAGCCGGCCACGGCCTTGAGCAAGGTGGACTTGCCGCAGCCAGAAGGGCCAAGCAGCACAAACCGGTCGGCTCGGTCGACTTCAAAACTGACTTGGTGGGTAGCCCGCACCACGCGTTGCGCGGTGCGGTACTCGAGGCTGAGGTTATCCACCTTGAGCAAGGGCGGCGTAGCGACACGGCTCAGGTTGCTGGCCGTGTGGCCTGGCAATGGGGCGGTCATGGTCGGTCAGCTCCCTTGCAGTGGGCGTTCATCCTGGAAGAAATAGTCCTTCCACGATTGCGGCTTGTGCTTGATGGCGCCTACCCGATAGAGAAAATCAGCAAGCTTGTAGGTGTTTTTTGGCGTGACGGTAAACTCGTACTGCGGGTTGTCGATTAGCTTGATCAGTACGTCGCGGTCGATTTTGGCCTTGGTCACACGAATGTAGGTGTCGGCTGCCGCAGCCTTGTCGTTCTGGGCGAAGTCTGCGGCTTCGGCCAAGGCATCGACGAAAGCCTTGTAGGTCTTGGGATTGTCGTTGCGGAATTTTTCGGTGGCAAACAGCAGGGTTGGCGAGTTGGGACCGAGCAGGTCATAGCTGTTGAGCACGATGTGCACATCTTTGTTGGCCAGTACCTGGTCCTGGAACGGCGGGTTGGAAAAGTGGCCGTTGAGTTCGGTGCCACCGGCCAGCAATGCGGCGGTTGCATCCGGGTGCGGTACAGCCAGGGTGTATTTGTCCAGGCGGTTGTATTCCTTGTCGCCCCACTGCTGGGCGGCCGCGTATTGCAGGAAACGCGATTGCACCGAAACGCCCACGGCCGGCAAGGCAATGCGGTCTTTATCGGAAATATCGGCGATGGTCTTCACGTTTGGGTTGCTGCTGACCAAGTAGTAGGGGAAGTTACCCAGCGAAGCCACGGCCTTTACGTTCTGCCGGCCCTTGGTTCGGTCCCACACAGTCAGCAGCGGGCCGACGCCAGCACCGGCGATGTCCACCGAACCGGACAGCAGGGCGTCATTGATAGCCGAACCACCCGACAGCTGGGCCCAGTCGACTTCGATGTCAATGCCCTGCTCTTTACCGTGCTTTTCGATCAGGTGCTGATCACGCACCACGTTCAGCAGCAGGTAGACGATGCCGAACTGTTCGGCTATGCGGATCTTGCCTTCTGCTTGCGCCACGGCGGGGGTGGCCAGGCTGCCGACGACCAGGCTGGCGCCCAGGCCGATGCTTGCCGCCAAGCGGCTGATGGATTTGCGCATGATGGGTTTCCTCAGTCGTCAGAACGGGGCATTGCCCTGGATGGTGGTGCGGTACAGCTTGCGACGCAGGTGTGCGGGGCAGCCGGCGGCCAGGTGGATCAGCGAACGGTTGTCCCAGAACACCAGGTCGTGGGGCTGCCACTGGTGGCGGTAGATGTTCTGTTCCAGCACGCTCAGGGCATACAGCTGTTGCAGCACGTCGCGGCTTTCATCGTCTGGCAGGCCGACGATGCGGGTGGTGAAGCCTTCGCTGACGAACAGCGCCTTGCGGCCATTTTCCGGGTGGCTACGAACCACCGGGTGGATAACTTCCTGTACCTGCGCCAGCTGCTCGGCGGTCAGGGTCGGCCGCCAGTTGCCTGCGAATTTGGTCTCGGCATAACGGGCGGTGTAGGAGTGAGCAGCACTGCGGCCCTCGACCACACTGCGCAGGGCTGCGGGGACGGCGTCCCAGGCTTTGTGCATGTCAGCGAACAACGTATCGCCACCCTCGCTGGGCAGCTCTTGTGCATGCAGCATGGAGCCGAGGCTGGGCAGTTCCTTGTACGACAGGTCCGAGTGCCAGAATTTGCCGGCATCCCCGAGGCCGATGTTGCGGCCGTCTTCGATGATGTTGGAAACGATCAGGATTTCAGGATGACCTGCTAGCAGGAACTGCTTGAGCACATGGATCTGCAGCTCGCCAAAGCGGCGGCTGAAAGCGATTTGTTGGGCTGGGCTGATACGTTGCTGGCGGAACACCAGCACATGGTGGTCGAGATGGGCACGATGGATACGGCTGAAATCCTCGGCGTTGACCGGTTTGGCCAGGTCCAGACCAATGATCTCGGCGCCGACGGCACCGTAAAACGGGCGGATTTCGAAGCGTTGCGGCTGGGCGCTGTCGATGATCGACAAGGCGTTCGAGGCGGCTGACATTTTTCACTCCCACGCAGTGCGCGACTTCAATGGCGCGCAACGATCAGAAACGCACGGGGATTTCCCGTGTGGGTTCAAGTCGTGCGGCGCATCGATTGGTCGACAGGTACGCAGTGAAAGTGACTATAAAGTCATAAGATCAATAATTTAAATACCTTTAAAGAATAGCACTGGGCTTTGCCCGCCCTGTGCTCAGATCAGCCCGCCCTGCTCTTCTTCTTCAATGAGATTGGTTAGGCTGCTGAGCGCCTTGCGCGCAGTGGACCGATTAAGCAGCTTGGCCTGTGCGCCGGGGGGCAGGTCAGTGATCTTGAATACGCCCTTGGCGGTCAGCACGTCGATCAAGTCCTCGAGCACGCGGATCATGTCCAGGTCACTTTGCTTGAGCTGGTTGAGGCTGTTTTCCACCATGTCATCGGCAAACCATTCCTGGATATCGGCATGGTCGGCGGGGAGCATTTCGGTGAACTGGTCAAAAGCGGCTGCCTCTACCCGCAGCAACTGGCCGGCGGCGTCGCGTTGCACGTAGAACATGGCGTTGTCCCTCGTCACGTTGGTTCCTTGTTGGTAGACAGCAGCATAGGCAAAGATCACCGGGCATGCAGGCCCGGCGCCAGAGTATGCGCTGTCGGAAGATGGCAGGAAAGAGCCGTGGCCGCTGAGCGGCCAATCGCCGGCAAGCCAGCGCCCACATGGACTGTACAACTCACAAGAGCTGCACCGTACCTGTGGGAGCTGGCCTGCCGGCGATCGGGCTGCAGAGCAGCCCGCTAACGCATCAGCAATCAGCTGTCCTTGTTGTGGATGATGATGGTTGGGTCAGCACCGCTGATCAACGAGTTGATCGTGGTGTTGGACCAGTTCACCCCCTCCAGCTTGATCGTCACGTCGGCGTTGGCGATACCACCGGCTGCGTTAAGCTTGCCTTCGCTGCTGACCTGCAGCGTCGTCGTGCCTTCTACCGTGGAGAGCTTCAGGTAGTTGTCGATGGTGCTGCCCTTCTCGCCCTGGAGCAGGTCCTTCAGGTCGATACGGTCGCCCTCGGCCACCTTGAAGTCCTTGATCACGTCGTTGCCGGTATCGCCAACCTTCCACACGAAGGTGTCGGCGCCGCTACCCCCAGTCATCGTGTCGTCACCCTTACCGCCAAAGAGGATGTCGTTGCCTTCCCCGCCGAGCAGGGTGTCTTTACCCAGCCCACCAATGAGGATGTCATTGCCCTTGCCGCCGTCGAGGGTGTCGTCGCCGCCCTGGCCGAACAGCAGGTCATTGCCCGCGCCACCGTTGAGGATGTCGTTGCCATCGTTGCTACGCGAGACATCGAATTCGCTGACGTGCTCGACGATGTATTTGTGCAGCACGCGACCGTCGACATCCCCCAGGGCTACCCCCAGCTGGCCTGCCACGTAACCCTGAATGGCTTCGACACCGTTGCCGGCGACTGAACCGAAGGTCACCAGGTCACCGAAGATGATGTCGTTGCCATCGCCGCCGTTGACGGTGTCGTTGCCCGGCACAGTAGCTTCGCTGTGGCCCAGGATCGCTTCCGCCAGCTTGCTCGGGTCGATATTGGTTTGCGGCTTGTTATCCGTGTCGTAAGGCTTCAGGTCGTTGACATTGACTGCACTATTGAGGCCGATGGCTTCCACGCCAGAGAGTTTGGACAGCAGCAGGAAGCTTTGTTGGGAGTTGACGTCCGCCCAGTAATCGGACCAGCGGTCGGAAGTAGCGTAGGAAAACTCAAACGTGCCATCTCCCTGGGCATGCACCTGTCCACTGGCGTCACTGTCGTAACGCCAGTTGTTACCGCTACCGGTCTTGTACTCGGCAGTCATATTGCCAGCAGCATCGATGCTGAAGCGGTTGTTGCTCCCCACCAGCTTATTGGTAACCACATCGCCCAACTTGTAGTTGATCGACTTCAGTACGGAATCCAATGTGTAGCTGGAGTTCATGAGCGTGGCTTCACGCTCGCCAGTCTGGTACACGTTCGGCTGGCCGTCGGTGATGAAGAACGTCTGGCGGCTGCCGGTGTTGCCCGCGTCCATCAATTGCTTGAACCAGTTGGCGGTGGTCTTGAAGGCATCCTCGTAGTTGGTCGAACCACTGGAATAGAGCGTGTTGAGGGCACTGTAGAGTGTGCTCAGCGCGTTCTTGTCGCCCAGGTTGACCGAAACCGTACTGTTCACCTGGGTGGAGAAGTCCACCAACAGAATGTTCACCGTGCCGGATTGTGCACCCTTGACGCTGTTGGCCAAGGTATCGAACACCGACTTCAGCGATTTGCGCGCGGCATCGACCGCGCTGCCCATGCTGCCCGAGGTATCGACGATGAACGCAATGTTGTAGTCCTGGCCCGGCGTCACGTGCAGGCCACTGATGTCGGCAACGATGATGTCGCTGGTGACGGTGCCGGTGAACGTGTCGCTGTCGGTGGTCAGGTTGGTGGCGGTGTAGGTGTCCGGATAGACGGTGACCTTGATAGTGCCCTCGGTGGAGGCCGTGCTGCCGCCCACACCCTCGGTGGCGGTCGAGGTGACCTTCACATCGAAACTGCCCTGGTAGTACGCCGGCGGCTTGATGCTGAGGCCGCCGAGGTTCCAGCCGGTGACATCGACCGACGCGGCGCCGACGGTGACGGTATGGCCGGCGCCATCGCTGAGCACCGAGCCTGCCGGAATACCGGCCAGCTTGACGGTCAAGCTTTCGGAACCGTCGGTGTCGGTCAGGTTGGTGGAGATGCCGACCAGCTTGACGGTGCCATTCTCTGGCCCTTCGTTGAGCTTGTAGCCGTCGTAGTAGCCCTGGCCGTTGCTGCCGTGGAAGTCGGACACAGAAAGCCCGGCGTTACCCATCGCAGTCACGTTCGGGTACATCGGGATGGCCGAGCTGTTCAGGTCGGTCACCGGGCCGTTACCGACCTTGACGTTGATGTCCAGGCTGCCCGGGCCGGCCTGGTTGGCGTGGTAGATCTCCAGGGTGTAGTAGCCGCTGACCGACGGCGAGAAGCTGCCGGAGATCGTGCCATTCGCACCCCAGGTAGCGCCCACCACGGCGGTATTGCCGATATACACCTGCAGGCTGTCATCGGCGACGCCGCTGAAGGTGTAGGTTTGGCCGGCTTCCAGGTAGATCAGGCCCGAAGTCTTCGAGCCAGTGCCGGCGGTGACGCTGGCAACCGAATCAACGCTGGTAACCTGCTCGGTCTTGCTGGCACTACCGGAGTTGGCGAACACGGTTTTCAGCGCAGCACCGCTGATGCCGTTGCCGTTGGTGCCCAGGCCACTGAGGCTGTTCCAGGTTTCCCGGGTCAGGCCGAGCGAATCGGGGTTATTGTTGCCAATGCTCAGGCCAGGCTTGTCGGCCACAGGCGCGATGTCGACCTTCAGCGTGGCTTCGCTGCCCGCAGCGGCGCCGTCGGTAGGCTTGTACTTGATCTGGGCGTAGTCGGCCTGCTTGTTGCCCACGCCCGTTCCACCGTACCCATCGATACCCGACTCATTGAGCTTCGGTACGAACCGCAGGTTGCCGGCAGCAATATCGGCCTGGCTGACGGTCTGGTTTTGGGCAACATTGACCCAGGCGGTGCCGTTGAACAGCTGCAGCGAGCCCGCTGGCAGCTGGGTGAAGGTTACACCCAGGCTCGACAGGGCGCTGTCGACGTCGGCAACGTTGAAGTCGCTCCAGCCCAGCACCAGCGGCGTGTCTTCAACACCGCTGACGGCACCGCCGGTGGCGACCGGTGCATCGTTTACCGCGATGACATTCACGGTGGTGGTAGCGGTATTCGAGGTGTTCACGCCGTCGGTTACCGTCACGGTAATGACGCGCGGCGTGGTGCTCGGGTTCTCGCTGCTGTTGATGAAGGTGATGTTCTTGATCGCCTGAATATAGTCGGCCAGCGTTGCAGAGCCGCTCAGGGTCAGGACTACCTTGCCTTCGGTGCTATTGGCGTTGATCGAGATGCCGTTGACGCTGTTGCCCAGGTTCAACGCGTCACCCGGCTGACGGTTGGTCAGGGTGACCGTCGCGCCGGTCAGCCGCGAACTGTCGAAGTCGGTGATGCTTACGTCCACATCGCCGATCGACACGCCGCTACCCGGCTGGTTCTCGGTGAACGTGGTCTGGTAGTCGGCACCGGTACGGCCGCTGGAGTCGTTGGCATCCAGGTCCAGAACCGGCGCGGGCTCGAAGATCTGGGTAGTCACGCTACCGGCACTGGTGCTGATGTCGAGCTTCTCGAAGTTACCGCCGGTGGCCGAATCGATCTTGACGGTGAACTGCTCCGTGCCTTCGGTGACGTTGTCCTTGAGCGTCGGAATGGTGAACGTTGCCTGCGTGCTATTGGCTTTGATCACCACGGTAGCCACGCCGGTGTAGTCCGTGCCATTAGCAGCGGTGCCGGTGTAGGACAGTTTGACGGTGACGTCGGTCTCGGCCTTGTTGGTCAGGTTGAGGACGTAGCTGGCGTTGCCACCTTCGGCGACGGCGGTGGTACCGCTGATGCTCAGGGTGGTGGTCTGGATGGTATCGCTGACCGCGGTGACGGCCGCTGTTGTGCTGACGTCCAGTTTCTCGAAGTTGCCACCGCTAGTTTCGGTGATCTTCGCCGAAACGTTGCCTGCATCGATATAGACATCATCAGTTGGTGCCGCAACGGTAACGCTACCGGAGAGCTTGCCTGCTTCGATGCTGATAACAGCGCCGTTGCTGAGCTTGATGGTCATATCGGTGCCGGCCTTGTTGGTCAAGGTGGCGATGTAGGTGATCTGGCCACCTTCCTCGACACTCGGCGTAGCGCTAAGGCTGAGGCTGGTGGTGTCGATGGTGTCGGTGACCTGGGTTACTGCGTAGGCGCCGTCGGTGGACAGCCGCTCGAAGTCGCCCCCCGTACTACCGTCGATTTTGGCGCGTACCGTGCCCGCATCGATGTACGGATCGTCCCCCGGTGCCTGGATGGTGATGCTGCCCTGGGTGGCACCTTGGGCGATAGTGATGGTTTCGCCGTTGCTCAACCGCACGGTCATCTCGGTGCCGGCCTTGTTGGTCAAGGTGGCGGTATAGGTGATGCTGCCACCCTCGTCGACAGTCGGGGTTGCGGTCAGGCTCAGTACCGTAGTGTCCTTCGTGTCCGGCACATCGGTTACGACGGTGACAGGGTTTCCGGTAGCGACCACCTTCTCGTAGTTACCACCCGAGATCTCGGTGATCTTGTTGGTCAGGTCCAGGTTGGTGTTGTGGACGTTGTTCGGTGCAGTGAACGGCACCGAAGCCGACGACTCACCCACTGGAATCGTGATGGTCTGGCCGTTGGCCAGTTTCACTACCAGGTCGGTGCCGGTGACTTTGTGGTTGACCGACGCGGTGTAGGTCACTACCCCGCCTTCAGCGACGGTGGAAGTGGCGGTCAGGGTGACCGTGGTGGTGTCGATGGTGTCGGTGACCTTGGTCACCGCTGCGGTGCTGCTGACGTCGAGCTTCTCGAAGTCACCGCCAGTGGTGCCAGTGATGGTCACGCCCAGGTCTTCGGCATCGAGATACACGTCGTCGCTTGGCGCATCGACCGTAATCGAAGCTTCCTTCGAACCGGCGGCAATGGTGATGGTTTCGCCATTGCTCAGCTTGATCACCAGGTCGGTGCCGGCCTTGTTGGTCAAAGTGGCGGTGTAGGTGATTTTGCCGCCTTCGGCCACGGTTTCCGTCGCGGTCAGCGTGAGCGAAGTGGCATCCGGGGTCGCTGGGTTGTCGGTGACAGTTGTCACCGGCTCGCCAACAGCCACAGTCTTCTCGTAATTACCGCCCGAGATCTCGGTGATCTTGTTGGTCAAGTCCAGGTTGGTGTTATGGACGTTGTTTGGCGCGGTGAACGGTACCGAAGCCGACGACTCACCCACTGGAATCGTGATGGTCTGGCCGTTAGCCAGCTTCACTACCAAGTCAGTACCGGTGACTTTGTGGTTAACCGAGGCGGTGTAGGTCACTACGCCGCCTTCAGTAACCGTCGAGGTCGCGGTCAGGGTGACCGTGGTGGTGTCGATGGTGTCGGTGACCTTGGTCACCGCTGCGGTGTTGCTGACGTCGAGCTTCTCGAAGTCACCACCGGTGGTGCCAGTGATGGTTACGCCCAGATCTTCGGCATCAAGATACACGTCATCGCTTGGCGCATCGACGGTAATCGAGGCTTCCTTCGAGCCGGCCGCAATGGTGATGGTCTCACCGTTGCTCAGCTTGATCACCAGGTCGGTGCCGGCCTTGTTGGTCAAAGTGGCGGTGTAGGTGATTTTGCCGCCTTCAGCCACGGTGTCCGTCGCGGTCAAGGTCAGCGAAGTAGCGTCCGGAGTCGCTGGGTTGTCGGTGACAGTTGTCACCGGTTCGCCAACGGCCACAGTCTTCTCGTAGTTACCACCCGAGATCTCGGTGATCTTGTTGGTCAGGTCCAGGTTGGTGTTATGGACGTTGTTCGGCGCGGTGAACGGCACCGAAGCCGACGACTCACCCACGGGAATCGTGATGGTCTGGCCGTTGGCCAGTTTCACTACCAGATCGGTACCGGTGACTTTGTGGTTAACCGACGCGGTGTAGGTCACTACGCCGCCTTCAGTAACCGTCGAGGTCGCCGTCAGGGTCACGGTGGTGGTGTCGATGGTGTCGGTGACTTTGGTCACAGCCGCAGTGCTGCTGACGTCCAATTTCTCGAAGTCACCGCCAGTGGTGCCAGTGATGGTCACACCCAGGTCTTCGGCATCAAGGTAAACGTCGTCGCTCGGCGCGTCGACGGTGATCGACGCTTCCTTGGAACCGGCAGCAATGGTGATGGTTTCGCCATTGCTCAGCTTGATCACCAGGTCGGTGCCAGCCTTGTTGGTCAAGGTGGCGGTGTAGGTGATCTTGCCGCCTTCAGCCACGGTGTCCGTTGCCGTCAAGGTCAGCGAAGTAGCGTCCGGGGTCGCTGGGTTGTCGGTGACAGTCGTCACAGGCTCGCCAACGGCCACGGTCTTCTCGTAGTTACCACCCGAGATCTCGGTGATCTTGTTGGTCAGGTCCAGGTTGGTGTTATGGACGTTGTTCGGCGCGGTGAACGGCACCGAAGCCGACGACTCACCCACTGGAATCGTGATGGTCTGGCCGTTGGCCAGTTTCACTACCAGATCGGTACCGGTGACTTTGTGGTTAACCGACGCGGTGTAAGTGACCACACCGCCCTCGACCACGCTTTGCGAGGCAGTCAGGGTCACGGTGGTGGTGTCGATGGTGTCGGTGACTTTGGTCACCGCTGCGGTGTTGCTGACATCGAGCTTCTCGAAGTCACCGCCGGTAGTGCCAGTAATGGTCACGCCCAGGTCTTCGGCATCGAGATACACGTCGTCGCTCGGCGCGTCGACGGTAATCGACGCTTCCTTGGAACCGGCGGCAATGGTGATGGTCTCGCCATTGCTCAGCTTGATCACCAGGTCGGTGCCAGCCTTGTTGGTCAAGGTAGCGGTGTAAGTGATCTTGCCGCCTTCAGCCACGGTGTCCGTTGCCGTCAAGGTCAGCGAAGTAGCGTCCGGAGTCGCTGGGTTGTCGGTGACAGTTGTCACCGGCTCGCCAACAGCCACAGTCTTCTCGTAATTACCGCCCGAGATCTCGGTGATCTTGTTAGTCAAGTCCAGGTTGGTGTTATGGACGTTGTTTGGCGCGGTGAACGGTACCGAAGCCGACGACTCACCTACAGGAATGGTGATGGTCTGGCCGTTAGCCAGCTTCACTACCAAGTCAGTACCGGTGACTTTGTGGTTGACCGACGCGGTGTAGGTCACTACCCCGCCTTCAGTAACCGTCGAGGTCGCGGTCAGGGTGACGGTGGTGGTGTCGATGGTGTCGGTGACTTTGGTCACCGCTGCGGTGCTGCTGACATCGAGCTTCTCGAAGTCACCGCCGGTAGTGCCGGTAATGGTCACGCCCAGGTCTTCGGCATCGAGATACACGTCATCGCTTGGCGCATCGACGGTAATCGACGCTTCCTTCGAGCCGGCCGCAATGGTGATGGTCTCACCGTTGCTCAGCTTGATCACCAAGTCGGTGCCGGCCTTGTTGGTCAAGGTAGCGGTGTAAGTGATCTTGCCGCCTTCAGCCACGGTTTCCGTCGCGGTCAGCGTGAGCGAAGTGGCATCCGGGGTCGCTGGGTTGTCGGTGACAGTTGTCACCGGCTCGCCAACGGCCACGGTCTTCTCGTAGTTACCGCCCGAGATCTCGGTGATCTTGTTAGTCAAGTCCAGGTTGGTGTTATGGACGTTGTTTGGCGCGGTGAACGGCACCGAAGCCGACGACTCACCTACAGGAATGGTGATGGTCTGGCCGTTAGCCAGCTTCACTACCAAGTCAGTACCGGTGACTTTGTGGTTAACCGACGCGGTGTAGGTCACTACCCCGCCTTCAGTAACCGTCGAGGTCGCCGTCAGGGTCACGGTGGTGGTGTCGATGGTGTCGGTGACTTTGGTCACCGCTGCGGTGCTGCTGACATCGAGCTTCTCGAAGTCACCGCCGGTAGTGCCAGTAATGGTCACGCCCAGGTCTTCGGCATCGAGATACACGTCGTCGCTTGGGGCATCGACGGTAATCGACGCTTCCTTCGAACCGGCGGCAATGGTGATGGTTTCGCCATTGCTCAGCTTGATCACCAGGTCGGTGCCGGCCTTGTTGGTCAAAGTGGCGGTGTAGGTGATTTTGCCGCCTTCGGCCACGGTATCCGTCGCGGTCAGGGTCAGCGAAGTAGCGTCCGGGGTCGCTGGGTTGTCGGTGACAGTTGTCACTGGCTCGCCAACGGCCACGGTCTTCTCGTAGTTACCGCCCGAGATCTCAGTGATCTTGTTGGTCAAGTCCAGGTTGGTGTTATGGACGTTGTTTGGCGCGGTGAACGGTACCGAAGCCGACGACTCACCTACAGGAATGGTGATGGTCTGGCCGTTAGCCAGCTTCACTACCAAGTCAGTACCGGTGACTTTGTGGTTAACCGACGCGGTGTAAGTGACCACACCGCCCTCGACCACACTTTGCGAGGCAGTCAGGGTCACGGTGGTGGTGTCGATGGTGTCGGTGACCTTGGTCACCGCCGCCGCGCCGCTGACGTCGAGCTTCTCGAAGTCACCGCCGGTGGTGCCAGTGATGGTCACACCCAGGTCTTCGGCATCGAGGTACACGTCATCGTTTGGCGCGTCGACGGTGATCGAGGCTTCTTTAGAGCCGGCGGCAATGGTGATGGTCTCACCGTTGCTCAGCTTGATCACCAAGTCGGTGCCGGCCTTGTTGGTCAAGGTAGCGGTGTAGGTGATCTTACCGCCTTCGGCCACGGTATCCGTCGCGGTCAGGGTCAGCGAAGTGGCGTCCGGGGTCGCTGGGTTGTCGGTGACAGTCGTCACTGGCTCGCCAACGGCCACGGTCTTCTCGTAGTTACCGCCCGAGATCTCAGTGATCTTGTTGGTCAGGTCCAGGTTGGTGTTGTGGACGTTGTTCGGTGCAGTGAATGGCACCGAAGCCGACGACTCACCCACTGGAATCGTGATGGTCTGGCCGTTGGCCAGTTTCACTACCAGGTCGGTGCCGGTGACTTTGTGGTTGACCGACGCGGTGTAGGTCACTACCCCGCCTTCACCGACGGTGGAAGTGGCGGTCAGGGTGACCGTGGTGGTGTCGATGGTGTCGGTGACCTTGGTCACCGCTGCGGTGCTGCTGACATCGAGCTTCTCGAAGTCACCGCCGGTAGTGCCAGTAATGGTCACGCCCAGGTCTTCGGCATCGAGATACACGTCGTCGCTTGGGGCATCGACGGTAATCGACGCTTCCTTCGAACCGGCGGCAATGGTGATGGTTTCGCCATTGCTCAGCTTGATCACCAGGTCGGTGCCGGCCTTGTTGGTCAAAGTGGCGGTGTAGGTGATTTTGCCGCCTTCGGCCACGGTATCCGTCGCGGTCAGCGTGAGCGAAGTGGCATCCGGGGTCGCTGGGTTGTCGGTGACAGTTGTCACCGGCTCGCCAACAGCCACAGTCTTCTCGTAATTACCGCCCGAGATCTCGGTGATCTTGTTGGTCAAGTCCAGGTTGGTGTTATGGACGTTGTTCGGCGCGGTGAACGGCACCGAAGCCGACGACTCACCCACGGGGATAGTGATGGTCTGGCCGTTAGCCAGCTTCACTACCAAGTCAGTACCGGTGACCTTGTGGTTAACCGACGCGGTGTAAGTGACCACACCGCCCTCGACCACGCTTTGCGAGGCAGTCAGCGTCACAGTGGTGGTGTCGATGGTGTCGGTGACCTTGGTCACCGCTGCGGTGCTGCTGACGTCGAGCTTCTCGAAGTCACCGCCGGTGGTGCCAGTGATGGTCACGCCCAGATCTTCGGCATCGAGGTACACGTCATCGTTTGGCGCGTCGACGGTGATCGACGCTTCCTTGGAACCGGCAGCAATGGTGATGGTCTCGCCATTGCTCAGCTTGATCACCAGATCAGTGCCGGCCTTGTTGGTCAAAGTGGCGGTGTAGGTGATCTTGCCGCCTTCAGCCACGGTGTCCGTTGCCGTCAAGGTCAGCGAAGTAGCGTCCGGGGTCGCTGGGTTGTCGGTGACAGTCGTCACAGGCTCGCCAACGGCCACGGTCTTCTCGTAGTTACCACCCGAGATCTCGGTGATCTTGTTGGTCAGGTCCAGGTTGGTGTTATGGACGTTGTTCGGCGCGGTGAACGGCACCGAAGCCGACGACTCACCCACTGGAATCGTGATGGTCTGGCCGTTGGCCAGTTTCACTACCAGATCGGTACCGGTGACTTTGTGGTTAACCGACGCGGTGTAAGTGACCACACCGCCCTCGACCACGCTTTGCGAGGCAGTCAGGGTCACGGTGGTGGTGTCGATGGTGTCGGTGACTTTGGTCACCGCTGCGGTGTTGCTGACATCGAGCTTCTCGAAGTCACCGCCGGTAGTGCCAGTAATGGTCACGCCCAGGTCTTCGGCATCGAGATACACGTCGTCGCTCGGCGCGTCGACGGTAATCGACGCTTCCTTGGAACCGGCGGCAATGGTGATGGTCTCGCCATTGCTCAGCTTGATCACCAGGTCGGTGCCAGCCTTGTTGGTCAAGGTAGCGGTGTAAGTGATCTTGCCGCCTTCAGCCACGGTGTCCGTTGCCGTCAAGGTCAGCGAAGTAGCGTCCGGAGTCGCTGGGTTGTCGGTGACAGTTGTCACCGGCTCGCCAACAGCCACAGTCTTCTCGTAATTACCGCCCGAGATCTCGGTGATCTTGTTAGTCAAGTCCAGGTTGGTGTTATGGACGTTGTTTGGCGCGGTGAACGGTACCGAAGCCGACGACTCACCTACAGGAATGGTGATGGTCTGGCCGTTAGCCAGCTTCACTACCAAGTCAGTACCGGTGACTTTGTGGTTGACCGACGCGGTGTAGGTCACTACCCCGCCTTCAGTAACCGTCGAGGTCGCGGTCAGGGTGACGGTGGTGGTGTCGATGGTGTCGGTGACTTTGGTCACCGCTGCGGTGCTGCTGACATCGAGCTTCTCGAAGTCACCGCCGGTAGTGCCGGTAATGGTCACGCCCAGGTCTTCGGCATCGAGATACACGTCATCGCTTGGCGCATCGACGGTAATCGACGCTTCCTTCGAGCCGGCCGCAATGGTGATGGTCTCACCGTTGCTCAGCTTGATCACCAAGTCGGTGCCGGCCTTGTTGGTCAAGGTAGCGGTGTAAGTGATCTTGCCGCCTTCAGCCACGGTTTCCGTCGCGGTCAGCGTGAGCGAAGTGGCATCCGGGGTCGCTGGGTTGTCGGTGACAGTTGTCACCGGCTCGCCAACGGCCACGGTCTTCTCGTAGTTACCGCCCGAGATCTCGGTGATCTTGTTAGTCAAGTCCAGGTTGGTGTTATGGACGTTGTTTGGCGCGGTGAACGGCACCGAAGCCGACGACTCACCCACTGGAATCGTGATGGTCTGGCCGTTGGCCAGTTTCACTACCAAGTCAGTGCCGGTGACCTTGTGGTTGACCGACGCGGTGTAGGTTACTACCCCGCCTTCAGCGACGGTGGAAGTCGCGGTCAGGGTGACCGTGGTGGTGTCGATGGTGTCGGTGACTTTGGTCACCGCTGCGCCGCTGTTTACATTCAACTTCTCGAAATCACCGCCTGAAGTATCGGTGATTTTGACACGAAGGACTTCAGCATCGACGTATACGTCGTCGCTTGGGGCATCGACGGTAATCGAAGCTTCCTTCGAGCCGGCGGCTATGGTGATGGTCTCGCCATTGCTCAGCTTGATCACCAAGTCGGTGCCAGCCTTGTTAGTCAAGGTGGCGGTGTAAGTGATCTTACCGCCTTCGGGCACGGTATCCGTCGCACTGAGACTCAGGCGGGTAATATCCTTGGTGCCTGGGCCGTCGGACACCATTGTCACCGGCTCGCCAACCGCTACGGTCTTCTCGTAGTTACCACCCGAGATCTCGGTGATCTTGTTGGTCAGGTCCAGGTTGGTGTTGTGGACGTTGTTCGGTGCGGTGAACGGCACCGAGGCCGACGACTCGCCCACCGGAATGGTGATGGTCTGGCCGTTGGCCAGTTTCACTACCAGATCGGTACCAGTGACTTTGTGGTTGACCGAGGCGGTGTAAGTGACCACACCGCCCTCGACCACGCTTTGCGAGGCAGTCAGGGTCACGGTGGTGGTGTCGATGGTGTCGGTGACCTTGGTCACCGCCGCCGCGCTGCTGACGTCGAGCTTCTCGAAGTCACCACCGGTGGTGCCAGTGATGGTCACGCCCAGGTCTTCGGCATCGAGATACACGTCGTCGCTTGGCGCGTCGACGGTGATCGAGGCTTCTTTAGAGCCGGCGGCAATGGTGATGGTCTCACCGTTGCTCAGCTTGATCACCAGGTCGGTGCCGGCCTTGTTGGTCAAAGTGGCGGTGTAGGTGATTTTGCCGCCTTCAGCCACGGTGTCCGTCGCGGTCAAGGTCAGCGAAGTGGCGTCCGGGGTCGCTGGGTTGTCGGTGACAGTTGTCACTGGCTCGCCAACGGCCACGGTCTTCTCGTAGTTACCGCCCGAGATCTCAGTGATCTTGTTGGTCAGGTCCAGGTTGGTGTTGTGGACGTTGTTCGGTGCAGTGAACGGCACCGAAGCCGACGACTCACCCACTGGAATCGTGATGGTCTGGCCGTTGGCCAGTTTCACTACCAAGTCAGTGCCGGTGACCTTGTGGTTGACCGACGCGGTGTAGGTCACTACCCCGCCTTCAGCGACGGTGGAAGTCGCGGTCAGGGTGACCGTGGTGGTGTCGATGGTGTCGGTGACCTTGGTCACCGCTGCGGTGCTGCTGACGTCGAGCTTCTCGAAGTCACCACCGGTGGTGCCAGTGATGGTCACGCCCAGGTCTTCGGCATCGAGGTACACGTCGTCGCTCGGCGCATCGACCGTGATCGAGGCCTCTTTCGAGCCCGCGGCAATGGTGATGGTCTCGCCATTGCTCAGCTTGATCACCAGATCAGTGCCGGCCTTGTTGGTCAAAGTGGCGGTGTAGGTGATTTTGCCGCCTTCAGCCACGGTGTCCGTCGCGGTCAAGGTCAGCGAAGTGGCGTCCGGGGTCGCTGGGTTGTCGGTGACAGTTGTCACTGGCTCGCCAACGGCCACGGTCTTCTCGTAGTTACCGCCCGAGATCTCAGTGATCTTGTTGGTCAGGTCCAGGTTGGTGTTGTGGACGTTGTTCGGTGCAGTGAACGGCACCGAAGCCGACGACTCACCCACTGGAATCGTGATGGTCTGGCCGTTGGCCAGTTTCACTACCAAGTCAGTACCGGTGACTTTGTGGTTGACCGAGGCGGTGTAGGTCACTACGCCGCCTTCAGTAACCGTCGAGGTCGCGGTCAGGGTGACCGTGGTGGTGTCGATGGTGTCGGTGACCTTGGTCACCGCCGCCGCGCCGCTGACGTCGAGCTTCTCGAAGTCACCGCCGGTGGTGCCAGTGATGGTCACACCCAGGTCTTCGGCATCAAGGTAAACGTCGTCGCTCGGCGCGTCGACGGTGATCGACGCTTCCTTGGAACCGGCAGCAATAGTGATGGTTTCGCCATTGCTCAGCTTGATCACCAGGTCGGTGCCGGCCTTGTTGGTCAAAGTGGCGGTGTAGGTGATCTTACCGCCTTCGGCCACGGTGTCCGTCGCGGTCAAGGTCAGCGAAGTGGCGTCCGGGGTCGCTGGGTTGTCGGTGACAGTTGTCACTGGCTCGCCAACGGCCACGGTCTTCTCGTAGTTACCGCCCGAGATCTCAGTGATTTTGTTGGTCAAGTCCAGGTTGGTGTTGTGGACGTTGTTCGGTGCAGTGAACGGCACCGAAGCCGACGACTCACCCACTGGAATGGTGATGGTCTGGCCGTTGGCCAGTTTCACTACCAAGTCAGTGCCGGTGACCTTGTGGTTGACCGACGCGGTGTAGGTCACTACCCCGCCTTCAGCGACGGTGGAAGTCGCGGTCAGGGTGACCGTGGTGGTGTCGATGGTGTCGGTGACCTTGGTCACCGCCGCCGCGCCGCTGACGTCGAGCTTCTCGAAGTCACCGCCGGTGGTGCCAGTGATGGTCACACCCAGGTCTTCGGCATCAAGGTAAACGTCGTCGCTCGGCGCGTCGACGGTGATCGACGCTTCCTTGGAACCGGCAGCAATAGTGATGGTTTCGCCATTGCTCAGCTTGATCACCAGGTCGGTGCCGGCCTTGTTGGTCAAAGTGGCGGTGTAGGTGATCTTACCGCCTTCGGCCACGGTGTCCGTCGCGGTCAAGGTCAGCGAAGTGGCGTCCGGGGTCGCTGGGTTGTCGGTGACAGTTGTCACTGGCTCGCCAACGGCCACGGTCTTCTCGTAGTTACCGCCCGAGATCTCAGTGATTTTGTTGGTCAAGTCCAGGTTGGTGTTGTGGACGTTGTTCGGTGCAGTGAACGGCACCGAAGCCGACGACTCACCCACTGGAATGGTGATGGTCTGGCCGTTGGCCAGTTTCACTACCAAGTCAGTGCCGGTGACCTTGTGGTTGACCGACGCGGTGTAGGTCACTACCCCGCCTTCAGCGACGGTGGAAGTCGCGGTCAGGGTGACCGTGGTGGTGTCGATGGTGTCGGTGACCTTGGTCACCGCCGCCGCGCCGCTGACGTCGAGCTTCTCGAAGTCACCGCCGGTGGTGCCAGTGATGGTCACACCCAGGTCTTCGGCATCAAGGTAAACGTCGTCGCTCGGCGCGTCGACGGTGATCGACGCTTCCTTGGAACCGGCAGCAATAGTGATGGTTTCGCCATTGCTCAGCTTGATCACCAGGTCGGTGCCGGCCTTGTTGGTCAAAGTGGCGGTGTAGGTGATCTTACCGCCTTCGGCCACGGTGTCCGTCGCGGTCAAGGTCAGCGAAGTGGCGTCCGGGGTCGCTGGGTTGTCGGTGACAGTTGTCACTGGCTCGCCAACGGCCACGGTCTTCTCGTAGTTACCGCCCGAGATCTCAGTGATTTTGTTGGTCAAGTCCAGGTTGGTGTTGTGGACGTTGTTCGGTGCAGTGAACGGCACCGAAGCCGACGACTCACCCACTGGAATGGTGATGGTCTGGCCGTTGGCCAGTTTCACTACCAGATCGGTACCAGTGACTTTGTGGTTGACCGAGGCGGTGTAAGTGACCACACCGCCCTCGACCACGCTTTGCGAGGCAGTCAGGGTCACGGTGGTGGTGTCGATGGTGTCGGTGACTTTGGTCACAGCCGCAGTGCTGCTGACGTCCAATTTCTCGAAGTCACCGCCAGTGGTGCCAGTGATGGTCACGCCCAAGTCTTCGGCATCGAGGTAAACGTCATCGCTTGGCGCGTCGACGGTGATCGAGGCCTCTTTCGAGCCGGCGGCAATGGTGATGGTCTCGCCATTGCTCAGCTTGATCACCAGATCAGTGCCGGCCTTGTTGGTCAAAGTGGCGGTGTAGGTGATCTTACCGCCTTCAGCCACGGTGTCCGTCGCGGTCAAGGTCAGCGAAGTAGCGTCCGGAGTCGCTGGGTTGTCAGTGACAGTCGTCACAGGCTCGCCAACGGCCACGGTCTTCTCGTAGTTACCACCCGAGATCTCAGTGATCTTGTTGGTCAGGTCCAGGTTGGTGTTGTGGACGTTGTTCGGTGCAGTGAACGGCACCGAAGCCGACGACTCACCCACTGGAATGGTGATGGTCTGGCCGTTGGCCAGTTTCACTACCAAGTCAGTGCCGGTGACCTTGTGGTTGACCGACGCGGTGTAGGTCACTACCCCGCCTTCAGCGACGGTGGAAGTCGCGGTCAGGGTGACCGTGGTGGTGTCGATGGTGTCGGTGACCTTGGTCACCGCCGCCGCGCCGCTGACGTCGAGCTTCTCGAAGTCACCGCCGGTGGTGCCAGTGATGGTCACACCCAGGTCTTCGGCATCAAGGTAAACGTCGTCGCTCGGCGCGTCGACGGTGATCGACGCTTCCTTGGAACCGGCAGCAATAGTGATGGTTTCGCCATTGCTCAGCTTGATCACCAGGTCGGTGCCGGCCTTGTTGGTCAAAGTGGCGGTGTAGGTGATCTTACCGCCTTCGGCCACGGTGTCCGTCGCGGTCAAGGTCAGCGAAGTGGCGTCCGGGGTCGCTGGGTTGTCGGTGACAGTTGTCACTGGCTCGCCAACGGCCACGGTCTTCTCGTAGTTACCGCCCGAGATCTCAGTGATTTTGTTGGTCAAGTCCAGGTTGGTGTTGTGGACGTTGTTCGGTGCAGTGAACGGCACCGAAGCCGACGACTCACCCACTGGAATGGTGATGGTCTGGCCGTTGGCCAGTTTCACTACCAGATCGGTACCAGTGACTTTGTGGTTGACCGAGGCGGTGTAAGTGACCACACCGCCCTCGACCACGCTTTGCGAGGCAGTCAGGGTCACGGTGGTGGTGTCGATGGTGTCGGTGACTTTGGTCACAGCCGCAGTGCTGCTGACGTCCAATTTCTCGAAGTCACCGCCAGTGGTGCCAGTGATGGTCACGCCCAAGTCTTCGGCATCGAGGTAAACGTCATCGCTTGGCGCGTCGACGGTGATCGAGGCCTCTTTCGAGCCGGCGGCAATGGTGATGGTCTCGCCATTGCTCAGCTTGATCACCAGATCAGTGCCGGCCTTGTTGGTCAAAGTGGCGGTGTAGGTGATCTTACCGCCTTCAGCCACGGTGTCCGTCGCGGTCAAGGTCAGCGAAGTAGCGTCCGGAGTCGCTGGGTTGTCAGTGACAGTCGTCACAGGCTCGCCAACGGCCACGGTCTTCTCGTAGTTACCACCCGAGATCTCAGTGATCTTGTTGGTCAGGTCCAGGTTGGTGTTGTGGACGTTGTTCGGTGCAGTGAACGGCACCGAAGCCGACGACTCACCCACTGGAATCGTGATGGTCTGGCCGTTAGCCAGTTTCACTACCAGGTCGGTGCCGGTGACTTTGTGGTTGACCGACGCGGTGTAAGTGACCACACCGCCCTCGACCACGCTTTGCGAGGCAGTCAGCGTCACAGTGGTGGTGTCGATGGTGTCGGTGACCTTGGTCACCGCCGCCGCGCTGCTGACGTCGAGCTTCTCGAAGTCACCGCCGGTGGTGCCAGTGATGGTCACGCCCAGGTCTTCGGCATCGAGGTACACGTCATCGCTTGGCGCGTCGACGGTGATCGAGGCTTCTTTAGAGCCGGCGGCAATGGTGATGGTCTCACCGTTGCTCAGCTTGATCACCAAGTCGGTGCCGGCCTTGTTGGTCAAGGTAGCGGTGTAGGTGATCTTACCGCCTTCGGCCACGGTGTCCGTCGCGGTCAGGGTCAGCGAAGTAGCGTCCGGAGTCGCTGGGTTGTCAGTGACAGTCGTCACAGGCTCGCCAACGGCCACGGTCTTCTCGTAGTTACCGCCCGAGATCTCAGTGATCTTGTTGGTCAGGTCCAGGTTGGTGTTATGGACGTTGTTTGGCGCGGTGAACGGTACCGAGGCCGACGACTCGCCCACCGGAATGGTGATGGTCTGGCCGTTAGCCAGCTTCACTACCAGGTCAGTACCGGTGACTTTGTGGTTAACCGACGCGGTGTAAGTGACCACACCGCCCTCGACCACGCTTTGCGAGGCAGTCAGCGTCACAGTGGTGGTGTCGATGGTGTCGGTGACCTTGGTCACCGCCGCCGCGCTGCTGACGTCGAGCTTCTCGAAGTCACCGCCGGTGGTGCCAGTGATGGTCACGCCCAGGTCTTCGGCATCGAGGTACACGTCATCGCTTGGCGCGTCGACGGTGATCGAGGCTTCTTTAGAGCCGGCGGCAATGGTGATGGTCTCACCGTTGCTCAGCTTGATCACCAGGTCGGTGCCGGCCTTGTTGGTCAAAGTGGCGGTGTAGGTGATTTTGCCGCCTTCGGCCACGGTATCCGTCGCGGTCAAGGTCAGCGAAGTGGCATCCGGGGTCGCTGGGTTGTCGGTGACAGTCGTCACAGGCTCGCCAACGGCCACGGTCTTCTCGTAGTTACCGCCCGAGATCTCGGTGATCTTGTTGGTCAGGTCCAGGTTGGTGTTATGGACGTTGTTCGGCGCGGTGAACGGCACCGAAGCCGACGACTCACCCACGGGGATCGTGATGGTCTGGCCGTTAGCCAGTTTCACTACCAGGTCAGTGCCGGTGACCTTGTGATTGACCGACGCGGTATAAGTGACCACACCGCCCTCGACCACGCTTTGCGAGGCAGTCAGCGTCACAGTGGTGGTGTCGATGGTGTCGGTGACCTTGGTCACCGCCGCCGCGCTGCTGACGTCGAGCTTCTCGAAGTCACCGCCGGTGGTGCCAGTGATGGTCACACCCAGGTCTTCGGCATCGAGGTACACGTCATCGCTTGGCGCGTCGACGGTGATCGAGGCTTCTTTAGAGCCGGCGGCAATGGTGATGGTTTCGCCATTGCTCAGCTTGATCACCAGGTCGGTGCCAGCCTTGTTGGTCAAGGTAGCGGTGTAAGTGATCTTGCCGCCTTCAGCCACGGTTTCCGTCGCGGTCAGCGTGAGCGAAGTGGCATCCGGGGTCGCTGGGTTGTCGGTGACAGTTGTCACCGGCTCGCCAACAGCCACAGTCTTCTCGTAATTACCGCCCGAGATCTCGGTGATCTTGTTGGTCAAGTCCAGGTTGGTGTTATGGACGTTGTTTGGCGCGGTGAACGGTACCGAAGCCGACGACTCACCCACTGGAATCGTGATGGTCTGGCCGTTAGCCAGCTTCACTACCAAGTCAGTACCGGTGACTTTGTGGTTAACCGACGCGGTGTAAGTGACCACACCACCCTCGACCACGCTTTGCGAGGCAGTCAGGGTCACGGTGGTGGTGTCGATGGTGTCGGTGACTTTGGTCACCGCTGCGGTGCTGCTGACGTCGAGCTTCTCGAAGTCACCGCCGGTGGTGCCAGTGATGGTCACGCCGAGATCTTCGGCATCGAGGTACACGTCGTCGCTTGGCGCATCGACGGTGATCGAGGCTTCTTTAGAGCCGGCGGCAATGGTGATGGTTTCGCCATTGCTCAGCTTGATCACCAAGTCGGTGCCGGCCTTGTTGGTCAAGGTAGCGGTGTAGGTGATCTTGCCGCCTTCAGCCACGGTGTCCGTTGCCGTCAAGGTCAGCGAAGTAGCGTCCGGGGTCGCTGGGTTGTCGGTGACAGTTGTCACCGGCTCGCCAACAGCCACAGTCTTCTCGTAATTACCGCCCGAGATCTCGGTGATCTTGTTAGTCAAGTCCAGGTTGGTGTTATGGACGTTGTTTGGCGCGGTGAACGGTACCGAAGCCGACGACTCACCTACAGGAATGGTGATGGTCTGGCCGTTAGCCAGCTTCACTACCAAGTCAGTACCGGTGACTTTGTGGTTGACCGAGGCGGTGTAGGTCACTACGCCGCCTTCAGTAACCGTCGAGGTCGCCGTCAGGGTCACCGTGGTGGTGTCGATGGTGTCGGTGACTTTGGTCACCGCTGCGGTGCTGCTGACGTCGAGCTTCTCGAAGTCACCGCCGGTGGTGCCAGTGATGGTCACGCCGAGATCTTCGGCATCGAGGTACACGTCGTCGCTTGGCGCATCGACCGTAATCGAAGCTTCCTTCGAACCGGCGGCAATGGTGATGGTTTCGCCATTGCTCAGCTTGATCACCAGGTCGGTGCCGGCCTTGTTGGTCAAAGTGGCGGTGTAGGTGATTTTGCCGCCTTCAGCCACGGTGTCCGTCGCGGTCAAGGTCAGCGAAGTGGCGTCCGGGGTCGCTGGGTTGTCGGTGACAGTTGTCACTGGCTCGCCAACGGCCACGGTCTTCTCGTAGTTACCGCCCGAGATCTCAGTGATCTTGTTGGTCAGGTCCAGGTTGGTGTTGTGGACGTTGTTCGGTGCAGTGAATGGCACCGAAGCCGACGACTCACCTACAGGAATGGTGATGGTCTGGCCGTTGGCCAGTTTCACTACCAGATCGGTGCCAGTGACTTTGTGGTTGACCGAGGCGGTGTAAGTGACCACACCGCCCTCGACCACGCTTTGCGAGGCAGTCAGGGTCACGGTGGTGGTGTCGATGGTGTCGGTGACCTTGGTCACCGCTGCGGTGCTGCTGACGTCGAGCTTCTCGAAGTCACCGCCGGTGGTGCCAGTGATGGTCACGCCGAGATCTTCGGCATCGAGGTAAACGTCATCGCTTGGCGCGTCGACGGTGATCGAGGCCTCTTTCGAGCCGGCGGCAATGGTGATGGTTTCGCCATTGCTCAGCTTGATCACCAGGTCGGTGCCGGCCTTGTTGGTCAAAGTGGCGGTGTAAGTGATCTTGCCGCCTTCGGCTACTGTAGGCGTAGCAGACAGGTTCAGGCAGGTGATGTCCTCGGAGCCCGGCTGGTCGGTGACCGTAGTGCTGACCTCAGTCTTGTCCAAGGTCAGTTTTTCGAACTTCCACGCATCTGCACCGCTGACTGCGTCGATCGCGTTGATTACAGGCTGAGCGCCTATATAAATGTCATTCGGCGCGGTAACGGTGATCGAACCCGTGGTGCTGTTGGCCGGCACCGCAACAACGGTCTTGCCATCGCTGAGGGTGAAGTACAGCGTCGAGTGGTTATTGAGCGGCAGGCCGTCTTTGCTGGTCAGCGTGACGGTGTAGGTGATCTCGCCGCCTTCGGTGACCGACTCGCTGGCAGTGAGCTTGGCCACCACTTCGTTGATGGTGTCGGTCACTTTCACCGACGCATCGCCGCCCAATTGCAGGTTTTCGAAGGTGCTGCCTGCTATATCGGCCGCCGATTTGAGGCCCACGCTGATTTCGCCAGCATCTTGGTAAACGTCGTCACCCTGCTCGGCGTGGGTGTACTGCACGCTGGTTTCGCCCGCCTTGATAGTGACCTGGGCATTGTTGCTCAGGGTCACAACCAGATCATGCGCCAGCACAGTGTTGATCTTGACGGTGAAGGTCGGGCTCTGGTTCTCGAACACCGACTCTTGGTTGGCCTCGATAGTGACCTTGACGATATCGCCTGCAGGCCCAGGGGTGCCAGGCTCGTCAGTCACTGTAGTGCTGACCTGGGTCTTGTCCAACGTCAGTTTTTCGAACTTCCACGCGTCCGCACCGCTAACCGCTTGGATCGCGTTGACCACTGGCGGGTTGGCGCCCACGTAGACGTTATCTGGCGCGGTAACGGTGATCGAACCCGTGGTGCTGTTGGCCGGCACCGCAACAACGGTCTTGCCATCGCTGAGGGTGAAGTACAGCGTCGAGTGGTTATTGAGCGGCAGGCCGTCTTTGCTGGTCAGCGTGACGGTGTAGGTGATCTCGCCGCCTTCGGTGACCGACTCGCTGGCAGTGAGCTTGGCCACCACTTCGTTGATGGTGTCGGTCACTTTCACCGACGCATCGCCGCCCAATTGCAGGTTTTCGAAGGTGCTGCCTGCTATATCGGCCGCCGATTTGAGGCCCACGCTGATTTCGCCAGCATCTTGGTAAACGTCGTCACCCTGCTCGGCGTGGGTGTACTGCACGCTGGTTTCGCCCGCCTTGATAGTGACCTGGGCATTGTTGCTCAGGGTCACAACCAGATCATGCGCCAGCACAGTGTTGATCTTGACGGTGAAGGTCGGGCTCTGGTTCTCGAACACCGACTCTTGGTTGGCCTCGATAGTGACCTTGACGATATCGCCTGCAGGCCCAGGGGTGCCAGGCTCGTCAGTCACTGTAGTGCTGACCTGGGTCTTGTCCAACGTCAGTTTTTCGAACTTCCACGCGTCCGCACCGCTAACCGCTTGGATCGCGTTGACCACTGGCGGGTTGGCGCCCACGTAGACGTTATCTGGCGCGGTAACGGTGATCGAACCCGTGGTGCTGTTGGCCGGCACCGCAACAACGGTCTTGCCATCGCTGAGGGTGAAGTACAGCGTCGAGTGGTTATTGAGCGGCAGGCCGTCTTTGCTGGTCAGCGTGACGGTGTAGGTGATCTCGCCGCCTTCGGTGACCGACTCGCTGGCCGTCAGCTTGGCCACCACTTCGCTAATGGTGTCGGTCACCTCGACCGAAGCGGCACCGCCCAGTTGCAGGTTCTCGAAAGTACGGCCGTCGACATCCGCCGCCGCCTTGATGCCCAGACTGATCTGGCCGGCGTCGCTGTAAACGTCATCGCCCTGTGCGTCATGAGAATACGGCGCGCTGGTATCGCCAGCCTTGATGGTGACCTGAGCATTGTTGCTCAGGGTCACGACCAGGTCGTGATCCAGCGGCGCATTGATGTGAACGGTGAAGGTCGGGTTGACGTTCTCAGCCACCGAGTTTTGGTCAGCGGTGATGGTGACCTGTACCAGATCGCCCTGGTTGTCGGTGCCCGGGGTTCCGGAACCTGGCTCGTCAGTTACCGAGGTAGTGATGGTCTCACCGCCGAGCGTCAGCTTCTCGAAGGTACCCGCACCCGCTACGGACTCCAGCTTGTTCGCGATAGCCGCCTGACCACCGACATAGACATCATCGTTGACGGTGATGGTGGCGGTACCCGACGCGCTGTTAGCCGGGATGGTTACTGTCGTGCCGTCGCTCAAGGTGAAAGTGAGCGCGCCGTGCTGATTAACAGGCAGACCCTGTGCGTTGGTCAGGGTGACGGTGTAGGTCACCTGGCCACCTTCAGTCACGGAAGACTTGTCGGCAGTCAGCGTGGCGACTACTTCACTGATAGTGTCCGTGATTTCAACGGTTGCCGGGCCACCAAGCGCCAGCTGCTCGAAGGTGGCGCCCGAAACGGTAGCGTCAGTGACGCTAAGCGTAACCGAACCGGCGTCATTGATGACGTCATCACCCTGGGCCGAGGTTTTGTACTCGACTTCGGTCTTGCCGGCTTCAATGGTTACCTTGTCGCCGTTCGACAGGGTAACAGTCAGCGGACGATCAAGTGCCTGGCTTACTTTTACAGTGAAGGAAGGCTGTTGGTCTTCGGTCACATTGCCATTGCTGATGATGCTTACGCTGACGGTATCAATGCTGTCATTAATGACAGTCGAGGCTGGGGTCGGATTCGGCGTCAGTTGCTCGAAGTTACCGCCGGTGGCGCTTTCGATGGTCACACTAACGGTCGAACCGTTGTTGTAGACGTCGTTCGCCGGGGTCTGGAAGTCGACGCTGCCCTGGGTCTTGCCGGCCTCAACGGTGATGGTTTGGCCGTTGGACAGGGTCACGGTCACCGGCGACTGGGCTGGGTTGCTCAGGGTCACGGTGTAGGTGATCACGCCGCCTTCAGTGACACTTGGCGAAGCAGTCAGAGTCGCCGTGGTGCTGTCGACCGAGTCATTGATGGTGGTCTGTGCTGGAGTCGGGTTCGGCGTCAGTTGCTCGAAGTTACCGCCCGTGGCGCTTTCGATGGTCACGCTAACGGTCGAACCGTTGTTGTAGACGTCGTTGACCGGGGTCTGGAAGTCGACGCTGCCCTGGGTCTTGCCGGCTTCAACGGTGATGGTCTGGCCGTTGGACAGGGTCACGGTCACCGGCGACTGAGCGGGGTTGCTCAGGGTTACGGTGTAGGTGATCACGCCGCCTTCAGTGACGCTTGGCGAAGCAGTCAGAGTCGCGGTGGTGTTATCCACCGAATCATTGATCGATGTCTGCGCCGGAGTCGGGTTCGGCGTCAGCTGCTCGAAGTTACCGCCCGTGGCGCTGTCGATGGTCACGCTAACGGTCGAACCGTTGTTGTAGACGTCGTTGGCCGGGGTCTGGAAGTCGACGCTGCCCTGGGTTTTACCCGCTTCAACGGTAATGGTCTGGCCGTTGGACAGGGTCACAGTCACCGGCGACTGAGCGGGGTTGCTCAGGGTTACGGTGTAGGTGATCACGCCGCCTTCAGTGACGCTTGGCGAAGCAGTCAGAGTCGCGGTGGTGTTATCCACCGAATCATTGATCGATGTCTGCGCCGGGGTCGGATTCGGGGTCAGTTGCTCGAAGTTACCGCCCGTGGCGCTGTCGATGGTCACGCTGACGGTCGAGCCGTTGTTGTAGACGTCGTTGGCCGGGGTCTGGAAGTCAACGCTGCCCTGGGTCTTGCCGGCTTCGACGGTAATGGTCTGGCCGTTGGACAGAGTCACTGTCACCGGCGACTGAGCGGGGTTGCTCAGGGTCACGGTGTAAGTGATGACGCCACCTTCGGTCACCGACGGGCTCGCCGTCAGGGTCGCCGTGGTGCTGTCGACCGAATCATTGATCGACGTCTGCGCCGGAGTCAGGTTCGGCGTCAGTTGCTCGAAGTTGCCACCGGTGGCGCTGTCGATGGTCACGCTAACGGTCGAACCGTTGTTGTAGACATCATTGGCCGGGGTCTGGAAGTCGACGCTGCCCTGGGTTTTACCCGCTTCAACGGTAATGGTCTGGCCGTTGGACAGAGTCACGGTCACCGGCGACTGGGCCGGGTTGCTCAGGGTCACGGTGTAAGTGATGACGCCACCTTCGGTCACCGACGGGCTCGCCGTCAGGGTCGCGGTGGTGCTGTCGACCGAATCGTTGATGGTGGTCTGTGCCGGGGTCGGATTCGGGGTCAGCTGCTCGAAGTTGCCACCGGTAGCGCTTTCGATGGTCACGCTAACGGTCGAACCGTTGTTGTAGACGTCGTTCGCCGGGGTCTGGAAGTCGACGCTGCCCTGGGTCTTGCCGGCCTCAACGGTGATGGTTTGGCCGTTGGACAGGGTCACGGTCACCGGCGACTGGGCTGGGTTGCTCAGGGTCACGGTGTAGGTGATCACGCCGCCTTCAGTGACACTTGGCGAAGCAGTCAGAGTCGCCGTGGTGCTGTCGACCGAGTCATTGATGGTGGTCTGTGCTGGAGTCGGGTTCGGCGTCAGTTGCTCGAAGTTACCGCCCGTGGCGCTGTCGATGGTCACGCTAACGGTCGAACCGTTGTTGTAGACATCATTGGCCGGGGTCTGGAAGTCGACGCTGCCCTGGGTCTTGCCGGCTTCAACGGTGATGGTCTGGCCGTTGGACAAGGTTACGGTCACCGGCGACTGGGCCGGGTTGCTCAGGGTCACGGTGTAAGTGATCACGCCGCCTTCAGTGACGCTTGGCGAAGCAGTCAGAGTCGCGGTGGTGTTATCCACCGAATCATTGATCGATGTCTGCGCCGGGGTCGGATTCGGGGTCAGCTGCTCGAAGTTACCGCCCGTGGCGCTGTCGATGGTCACGCTAACGGTCGAACCGTTGTTGTAGACATCATTGGCCGGGGTCTGGAAGTCGACGCTGCCCTGGGTCTTGCCGGCTTCAACGGTGATGGTCTGGCCGTTGGACAAGGTTACGGTCACCGGCGACTGGGCCGGGTTGCTCAGGGTCACGGTGTAAGTGATCACGCCACCTTCGGTCACCGACGGGCTGGCCGTCAGGGTCGCGGTGGTGCTGTCGACCGAATCGTTGATGGCGGTCTGTGCTGGAGTCGGGTTCGGGGTCAGTTGCTCGAAGTTACCGCCCGTGGCGCTGTCGATGGTCACGCTAACGGTCGAGCCGTTGTTGTAGACATCATTGGCCGGGGTCTGGAAGTCGACGCTGCCCTGGGTTTTACCCGCTTCAACGGTGATGGTCTGGCCATTGGACAGGGTTACAGTCACCGGCGACTGGGCTGGGTTGCTCAGGGTCACGGTGTAGGTGATCACGCCGCCTTCAGTGACACTTGGCGAAGCAGTCAGAGTCGCCGTGGTGCTGTCGACCGAATCGTTGATGGTGGTCTGTGCTGGGGTCGGATTCGGGGTCAGCTGCTCGAAGTTGCCACCGGTGGCGCTGTCGATGGTCACGCTAACGGTCGAACCGTTGTTGTAGACATCATTGGCCGGGGTCTGGAAGTCGACGCTGCCCTGGGTTTTACCCGCTTCAACGGTAATGGTCTGGCCGTTGGACAGAGTCACGGTCACCGGCGACTGGGCTGGATTGCTCAGGGTCACGGTGTAAGTGATCACGCCACCTTCGGTCACCGACGGGCTGGCCGTCAGGGTCGCGGTGGTGCTGTCGACCGAATCGTTGATGGCGGTCTGTGCTGGAGTCGGGTTCGGGGTCAGTTGCTCGAAGTTACCGCCCGTGGCGCTGTCGATGGTCACGCTAACGGTCGAGCCGTTGTTGTAGACATCATTGGCCGGGGTCTGGAAGTCGACGCTGCCCTGGGTTTTACCCGCTTCAACGGTGATGGTCTGGCCATTGGACAGGGTTACAGTCACCGGCGACTGGGCTGGGTTGCTCAGGGTCACGGTGTAAGTGATCACGCCACCTTCGGTCACCGACGGGCTCGCCGTCAGGGTCGCGGTGGTGCTGTCGACCGAATCGTTGATGGTGGTCTGTGCTGGGGTCGGATTCGGGGTCAGCTGCTCGAAGTTGCCACCGGTGGCGCTGTCGATGGTCACGCTAACGGTCGAACCGTTGTTGTAGACGTCGTTCGCCGGGGTCTGGAAGTCGACGCTGCCCTGGGTTTTACCCGCTTCAACGGTAATGGTCTGGCCGTTGGACAGAGTCACGGTCACCGGCGACTGGGCTGGATTGCTCAGGGTCACGGTGTAAGTGATGACGCCACCTTCGGTCACCGACGGGCTGGCCGTCAGGGTCGCGGTGGTGCTGTCGACCGAATCGTTGATGGTGGTCTGTGCCGGGGTCGGGTTCGGCGTCAGCTGCTCGAAGTTACCGCCCGTGGCGCTGTCGATGGTCACGCTAACGGTCGAACCGTTGTTGTAGACGTCGTTGGCCGGGGTCTGGAAGTCGACGCTGCCCTGGGTTTTACCCGCTTCAACGGTAATGGTCTGGCCGTTGGACAGAGTCACGGTCACCGGCGACTGGGCTGGATTGCTCAGGGTCACGGTGTAAGTGATGACGCCACCTTCGGTCACCGACGGGCTGGCCGTCAGGGTCGCGGTGGTGCTGTCGACCGAATCGTTGATGGTGGTCTGTGCCGGGGTCGGGTTCGGCGTCAGCTGCTCGAAGTTACCGCCCGTGGCGCTGTCGATGGTCACGCTAACGGTCGAACCGTTGTTGTAGACGTCGTTGGCCGGGGTCTGGAAGTCGACGCTGCCCTGGGTTTTACCCGCTTCAACGGTAATGGTCTGGCCGTTGGACAGGGTCACAGTCACCGGCGACTGGGCTGGATTGCTCAGGGTCACGGTGTAAGTGATGACGCCACCTTCGGTCACCGACGGGCTCGCCGTCAGGGTCGCCGTGGTGCTGTCGACCGAATCATTGATGGTGGTCTGCGCCGGGGTTGGGTTCGGGGTCAGCTGCTCGAAGTTGCCACCGGTAGCGCTGTCGATGGTCACGCTAACGGTCGAACCGTTGTTGTAGACATCATTGGCCGGGGTCTGGAAGTCGACGCTGCCCTGGGTTTTACCCGCTTCAACGGTAATGGTCTGGCCGTTGGACAGAGTCACGGTCACCGGCGACTGGGCTGGATTGCTCAGGGTCACGGTGTAAGTGATGACGCCACCTTCGGTCACCGACGGGCTGGCCGTCAGGGTCGCGGTGGTGCTGTCGACCGAATCGTTGATGGTGGTCTGTGCCGGGGTCGGATTCGGGGTCAGCTGCTCGAAGTTGCCACCGGTAGCGCTGTCGATGGTCACGCTAACGGTCGAACCGTTGTTGTAGACATCATTGGCCGGGGTCTGGAAGTCGACGCTGCCCTGGGTCTTGCCGGCCTCAACGGTGATGGTTTGGCCGTTGGACAGGGTCACGGTCACCGGCGACTGGGCTGGGTTGCTCAGGGTCACGGTGTAGGTGATCACGCCGCCTTCAGTGACACTTGGCGAAGCAGTCAGAGTCGCCGTGGTGCTGTCGACCGAGTCATTGATGGTGGTCTGTGCTGGAGTCGGGTTCGGCGTCAGTTGCTCGAAGTTACCGCCCGTGGCGCTTTCGATGGTCACGCTAACGGTCGAACCGTTGTTGTAGACATCATTGGCCGGGGTCTGGAAGTCGACGCTGCCCTGGGTCTTGCCGGCCTCAACGGTGATGGTCTGGCCGTTAGACAGAGTCACAGTCACCGGAGTCTGGGCAGGGTTGCTCAAGGTCACGGTGTAAGTGATCACGCCACCTTCGGTCACCGACGGGCTCGCCGTCAGGGTCGCCGTGGTGCTGTCGACCGAATCATTGATCGACGTCTGCGCCGGAGTCGGGTTCGGCGTCAGTTGCTCGAAGTTGCCACCGGTGGCGCTGTCGATGGTCACGCTAACGGTCGAACCGTTGTTGTAGACATCATTGGCCGGGGTCTGGAAGTCGACGCTGCCCTGGGTCTTGCCGGCTTCGACGGTAATGGTCTGGCCGTTGGACAGGGTCACAGTCACCGGCGACTGAGCGGGGTTGCTCAGGGTTACGGTGTAGGTGATCACGCCGCCTTCAGTGACGCTTGGCGAAGCAGTCAGAGTCGCGGTGGTGTTATCCACCGAATCATTGATCGATGTCTGCGCCGGGGTCGGATTCGGGGTCAGCTGCTCGAAGTTACCGCCCGTGGCGCTGTCGATGGTCACGCTAACGGTCGAACCGTTGTTGTAGACATCATTGGCCGGGGTCTGGAAGTCGACGCTGCCCTGGGTCTTGCCGGCCTCAACGGTGATGGTCTGGCCGTTAGACAGAGTCACAGTCACCGGAGTCTGGGCAGGGTTGCTCAAGGTCACGGTGTAAGTGATCACGCCACCTTCGGTCACCGACGGGCTCGCCGTCAGGGTCGCGGTGGTGCTGTCGACCGAATCGTTGATGGTGGTCTGTGCTGGAGTCGGGTTCGGCGTCAGTTGCTCGAAGTTACCGCCCGTGGCGCTGTCGATGGTCACGCTAACGGTCGAACCGTTGTTGTAGACATCATTGGCCGGGGTCTGGAAGTCGACGCTGCCCTGGGTCTTGCCGGCTTCAACGGTGATGGTCTGGCCGTTGGACAAGGTTACGGTCACCGGCGACTGGGCCGGGTTGCTCAGGGTCACGGTGTAAGTGATCACGCCGCCTTCAGTGACGCTTGGCGAAGCAGTCAGAGTCGCGGTGGTGTTATCCACCGAATCATTGATCGATGTCTGCGCCGGGGTCGGATTCGGGGTCAGCTGCTCGAAGTTACCGCCCGTGGCGCTGTCGATGGTCACGCTAACGGTCGAACCGTTGTTGTAGACATCATTGGCCGGGGTCTGGAAGTCGACGCTGCCCTGGGTCTTGCCGGCTTCAACGGTGATGGTCTGGCCGTTGGACAAGGTTACGGTCACCGGCGACTGGGCCGGGTTGCTCAGGGTCACGGTGTAAGTGATCACGCCACCTTCGGTCACCGACGGGCTCGCCGTCAGGGTCGCGGTGGTGCTGTCGACCGAATCGTTGATGGTGGTCTGTGCTGGAGTCGGGTTCGGGGTCAGTTGCTCGAAGTTACCGCCCGTGGCGCTGTCGATGGTCACGCTAACGGTCGAGCCGTTGTTGTAGACATCATTGGCCGGGGTCTGGAAGTCGACGCTGCCCTGGGTTTTACCCGCTTCAACGGTGATGGTCTGGCCATTGGACAGGGTTACAGTCACCGGCGACTGGGCTGGGTTGCTCAGGGTCACGGTGTAAGTGATCACGCCACCTTCGGTCACCGACGGGCTCGCCGTCAGGGTCGCGGTGGTGCTGTCGACCGAATCGTTGATGGTGGTCTGTGCTGGGGTCGGATTCGGGGTCAGCTGCTCGAAGTTGCCACCGGTGGCGCTGTCGATGGTCACGCTAACGGTCGAACCGTTGTTGTAGACGTCGTTCGCCGGGGTCTGGAAGTCGACGCTGCCCTGGGTCTTGCCGGCCTCAACGGTGATGGTTTGGCCGTTGGACAGGGTCACAGTCACCGGCGACTGGGCTGGATTGCTCAGGGTCACGGTGTAAGTGATCACGCCACCTTCGGTCACCGACGGGCTCGCCGTCAGGGTCGCGGTGGTGCTGTCGACCGAATCGTTGATGGTGGTCTGTGCTGGGGTCGGATTCGGGGTCAGCTGCTCGAAGTTGCCACCGGTGGCGCTGTCGATGGTCACGCTAACGGTCGAACCGTTGTTGTAGACATCATTGGCCGGGGTCTGGAAGTCGACGCTGCCCTGGGTCTTGCCGGCCTCAACGGTGATGGTTTGGCCGTTGGACAGGGTCACGGTCACCGGAGACTGAGCGGGGTTGCTCAGGGTCACGGTGTAGGTGATCACGCCGCCTTCAGTGATGCTTGGCGAAGCGGTCAGGGTCGCCGTGGTGCTGTCGACCGAATCGTTGATGGTGGTCTGTGCTGGGGTCGGATTCGGGGTCAGCTGCTCGAAGTTGCCACCGGTAGCGCTTTCGATGGTCACGCTAACGGTCGAACCGTTGTTGTAGACGTCGTTCGCCGGGGTCTGGAAGTCGACGCTGCCCTGGGTCTTGCCGGCCTCAACGGTGATGGTTTGGCCGTTGGACAGGGTCACAGTCACCGGCGACTGGGCTGGATTGCTCAGGGTCACGGTGTAAGTGATCACGCCACCTTCGGTCACCGACGGGCTCGCCGTCAGGGTCGCGGTGGTGCTGTCGACCGAATCGTTGATGGTGGTCTGTGCCGGGGTCGGATTCGGCGTCAGCTGCTCGAAGTTACCGCCGGTGGCGCTGTCGATGGTCACGCTAACGGTCGAACCGTTGTTGTAGACGTCGTTCGCCGGGGTCTGGAAGTCGACGCTGCCCTGGGTCTTGCCGGCCTCAACGGTGATGGTTTGGCCGTTGGACAGGGTCACAGTCACCGGCGACTGGGCTGGATTGCTCAGGGTCACGGTGTAAGTGATCACGCCACCTTCGGTCACCGACGGGCTCGCCGTCAGGGTCGCGGTGGTGCTGTCGACCGAATCGTTGATGGTGGTCTGTGCTGGGGTCGGATTCGGGGTCAGCTGCTCGAAGTTGCCACCGGTGGCGCTGTCGATGGTCACGCTAACGGTCGAACCGTTGTTGTAGACATCATTGGCCGGGGTCTGGAAGTCGACGCTGCCCTGGGTCTTGCCGGCCTCAACGGTGATGGTTTGGCCGTTGGACAGGGTCACGGTCACCGGAGACTGAGCGGGGTTGCTCAGGGTCACGGTGTAGGTGATCACGCCGCCTTCAGTGATGCTTGGCGAAGCGGTCAGGGTCGCCGTGGTGCTGTCGACCGAATCGTTGATGGTGGTCTGTGCTGGGGTCGGATTCGGGGTCAGCTGCTCGAAGTTGCCACCGGTAGCGCTTTCGATGGTCACGCTAACGGTCGAACCGTTGTTGTAGACGTCGTTCGCCGGGGTCTGGAAGTCGACGCTGCCCTGGGTCTTGCCGGCCTCAACGGTGATGGTTTGGCCGTTGGACAGGGTCACAGTCACCGGCGACTGGGCTGGATTGCTCAGGGTCACGGTGTAAGTGATCACGCCACCTTCGGTCACCGACGGGCTCGCCGTCAGGGTCGCGGTGGTGCTGTCGACCGAATCGTTGATGGTGGTCTGTGCCGGGGTCGGATTCGGCGTCAGCTGCTCGAAGTTGCCACCGGTGGCGCTCTCGATGGTCACGCTGACGGTCGAGCCGTTGTTGTAGACATCGTTGGCCGGGGTCTGGAAGTCGACGCTGCCCTGGGTCTTGCCGGCTTCGACGGTGATGGTCTGGCCGTTGGACAAGGTCACAGTCACCGGCGTCTGGGCAGGGTTGCTCAAGGTCACGGTGTAAGTGATGACGCCACCTTCGGTCACGCTTGGCGAAGCGGTCAGGGTGGCGGTGGTTGTGTCGATGGTATCGGTAACTTGGGTTACCGCTGGCGTTTGCGGCACTGTCACCGTTAGCCCGCCGCCCCCGGTGGTTCCCGTTACGGTGGTCGAAATTTGCCCCCCGTCGATATACGGGGTGTCGTTAGCCGGGACCACGACGCTGACGCTACCACTGGTCTGCCCGGCCGGAATGACAATTACGGCACCGTTGGACAGGGTAACGACCAGGTTAGTAGTCGGTGCCAAGCCAACCGTCGCGGTATAAACGATTACGCCACCCGCTTCGCTGATGGAAGGGGTAGCGCCAAGCACCAGACCGGTAGCGACGTCAGTGTCCGTCGTCGGCGTAGTCACTAGGTTGCTGCTGGTGGTATCCAGCACGCCAACTTCTGCGCTATCGAGCACGGCAGCGAAGCCCAGGCCGTCGGTTGGGAAGCCGATGGTAGGGTCAACCCTGCCTGCAGTTTCTTCGAGCATTACGAAGCTGTGGCCACCACCCAGCGCGCCACCTCCCCCAGCCGACGATGGCCCCGCCGCAGTCGCTTCAAGCTCGGTAGTTGGGTCGACACCTGCAGCAATGGCCTGTTGCAGCTCTTCCACGGAGGGCGCGGCCTGTGCAGTCGCCTGGCTCAGGTCGGCGCTGCTATCCGGCGCGTCGGCACTCCATTGGCTGTCACGGCCCAAGTCGAGCATACGGCCATCGGCCAGTTCCAAGGTAATTGCGCCGCCCGGGCCGGTGAGCACCTGCTCGCCAGCCAGCAGACGGTCCCCTTCGATCAGTACACGCCGGATGCCCTCTGGGGATACCGCAATAACCTGGCCGACAATACTTTTGACGATGGCTACAACGCTGCTCATTGGACTCTCCGTGTGACCCGATGGGTTCTTCCATGCCAGAGCGGCGCTTGTAAGCCACCTCAGGCGGAACTATGTCGATAAACGCTTGACGGTTTTTGACGTCAATATTCCGTCTATAACTTTTTGGAATTACTTAAATGCCAAACTATTGACCTTATACAGGCCATCCTAAACAATCGGCAATGTAATGTCACATTGATATTTGAACCTTAGCCAACCGTTTTCTACGGACAAATGTCGCACATCATAGAAAGCGTATTTTCGTTCAATTCAAGCGCCCTTTCCCACACCTGGCAGTCGAAATTAATGGTGCAGGGCAACCGTCCATCGGGAGCTGGCAAGGATTCTGACGTCAATATTCAGGCCATTTTCAACCGTCGAGCTGGCTGCCTGCCTACAAGCACAAAGCTTGCCTAACGACAGACGTGCAATGGCCGAGCTGCAAGGCGGCACCAGGCGCGTAGACAGCCTTGGCCGGAACAACTCACAGCACTGCAACAGCCGGCGCAACGATTTGTCGCAGATCAAAGACATAGCGAACCACTGCGCAAATACTGCCAGCCCGAAACGAGAAAATAGAGCAGATCGGTAAATTCTGGTCCCATCGACGAACTGCTTTATCAATAGATGATTTACGACTAGTTAGTTACACCAAGCCGTCAACAAGCCAGCGCCTGTTTCATGGCACCAATGCAAGCCGATAATGTTGCACCTCTGCTAGCTGCCAGATGGCAGGCTATGCTGCAAATTAGCTTCGGCTTGGACGCTGACTGGATCAAACGTGAAACATCCTCCGCCCAGCATCGTCTGGTAAGCATGAAGACCGTAGAATTGTTTACTCCATATCGATTCAAGGCGACCATTAGTGAGCTGTTCCGGTGTCAGAGTGCCGTAGCCCTCCTGACAACTGCTTGACAGCACTATTGAACGCTAGGGTGAGCCGCCCCGAACGGCGGCACACCCACCCCACCCACCACAAGGATGAAGAGAGCGCCGCGTGGAATCCGAAGTCAGTCGAGTCCAACTCAGCCACGATCCACGCAGTCAGCATGACGATCCCCTGCTGGATAGTCTGTTGAGCCTGTGTGTCCTGCACCAGAAACCTGCCAGCCGGGTCATGTTGACCACTGGGCTACCGCTGCCCGCCCAGCGCCTGAGCCCCGAGCTGTTGCCCCGCGCAGCAGCCCGGGCCGGCCTGCAGGGGCGCCTTCTGCAGCGCAAGCTGGAGCAGATCCCGAGCATCGCCATGCCGGCGATGCTGCTGCTTAAAGAAGGCCGCAGTGCGGTCCTTCTGGGCTGGGAGAACGAAGATACTGCACGCCTGCTGCTCAGCGAGAGCGATGGCGGCGAGGTGCACGTCAGCCGCGAAGCCCTGCTGAGCGACTACAGTGGCCGCGTATTCTTCGCCCAGCCGCAGCACAAATTCGACGTCAACCACGGTAACCTCATCCCGCGGGCGAAGTCGTGGTTCCGCGATACCTTGCTGCGCAGCAAGTGGCTGTATATCGACGCCATCGCTGCCAGCCTGGTGATCAACCTGATTGCCCTGGCCGCGCCGCTTTTTGTGATGAACGTGTATGACCGAGTGGTGCCCAACCAGGCGACCTCGACCCTTTGGGTATTGGCCGTCGGCATCGCTGGCGCTTATATCTTCGACCTGATTCTCAAGGGCCTGCGCGGTTTGTGCCTGGATCTAGCCGGCAAAAAGACCGACCTGATCATTTCGGCGACGCTGTTCGAACGCATTGTCGGCATGTCGATGAAGTACCGCCCGGCCAGGGTTGGCAGCTTTGCCCAGAATATTCACGAGTTCCAGGGCCTGCGCGATTTCCTCGCCTCGTTGACCCTGACCAGCCTGATCGACCTACCGTTCACTATCCTGATCCTGATTGTGATCGCCATCATTGGCGGGCACTTGGTGTGGATTCCGATCATCGCCTTCCCGCTCGCCCTGGGCATTGGCTACGCCCTGCAACGGCCACTGATGGCGACCATGGAGCGGACCATGGCCCTGGCCTCGGAGCGCCAGTCCAGCCTGATCGAAACCCTGGCCGGCCTGGATGCGGTGAAGGTCAACAACGCCGAAAGCGAACGCCAGTACATGTGGGAGCAGACCCTTGGCACCCTCAGCCGCCTGGAACTGCGCGTGAAGGTGCTGTCGAGCCTGGCAATGAACATCACCCTGCTGATCCAGCAACTGGCGGGTGTGGCGATGATTTGCGTCGGCGTATACCTGATCATTGACGGTAACCTGAGCATGGGCGGCCTGGTTGCCTGCTACATGCTCAGCGGCCGCGCCCTCGGCCCGCTGGGCCAGCTCAACGGCCTGCTCGCCCGCTACCAGCAGGCCAAGGTGACCATGGTCTCCACCGACCACATGATGGAGCTGCCGCAAGAGCGCAACTTTGAAGAGCGCCCGCTTAGCCGTAGGGTGCTGCAGGGCAGCGTAGAGTTCCGCGGCGTTGATTTTACCTACCCGAACCAGCAAAACCAGGCTTTGAAAAACATCAACCTCACCATTCGTCCCGGCGAAAAGGTGGGCATCATCGGCCGCAGCGGCTCGGGCAAGAGTTCGCTTGCCAAGCTCATCGTTGGCCTGTACGAGGCCAATAGTGGGTCGCTGCTGGTCGATGGCGTGGACATTCGCCAGATTGACGTCAGCGAACTGCGCCACAACATCGGCTACGTTCCGCAGGACATCCAGTTGTTGGCAGGCACTCTGCGCGACAACTTGGTCAGCGGCGCCCGTTATATTGAGGATGAGTTGATCCTGCAGGCCGCCGAGTTGGCTGGCGTGCATGAGTTCGCCCGGCTGCACCCGGACGGCTACGAGCTGCAAGTGGGTGAGCGGGGGCAGAACCTGTCCGGCGGCCAGCGGCAGAACGTAGCCCTGGGCCGCGCACTGTTGCTCAACCCGCAAATCCTGCTGCTGGACGAGCCGACCAGCGCCATGGACAACACCGGTGAAGAACGCCTCAAGCAGCGTCTGCAGGCAGTGGTGGAAGGCAAGACAGTTCTGCTGGTTACGCACCGTGCCTCGCTGCTGTCACTGGTAGACCGATTGATCGTGATCGATCGCGGGCAGATTGTCGCCGACGGCCCGAAAGCCGCGGTCATGGATGCGCTGAAAAAGGGGCAGATCAGTGTTGCATAAGCTGGATATGGGACAATTCAAGGACGGCCTGAGGCGCTATTTCAAAGGCTCCGACTCACTGGGCGGCCAGCCTCTGCCCGAGGTCAACAAGGCCCTGATCGAGGATGCGCCACGGGTTGTGCGGCTGACCATCTGGGGGGTGATCCTGTTCTTCGTGTTCTTGATCGTGTGGGCCAGCGTCGCGCCCATCGATGAGGTCACGCGGGGTGAAGGCAAGGCCATTCCATCTTCCAAGGTGCAGAAGATCCAGAACCTGGAGGGCGGCATCGTCGCTGAAATCTTCGCCAAGGAAGGGCAGATCGTCGAAGTGGGCCAGCCGCTGTTACGCCTGGACGAAACCCGCTTCGCCTCCAACGTGGGTGAAACCGAGGCCGACCGCCTGGCCATGGCCTTGCGGGTGGAGCGTCTGAGCGCCGAGGTGGAAGACAGCCCGCTAAAAATCGATGAGGCACTACGCAAGGCCGCGCCAAGCCAGGCCGCCGGCGAAGAGTCGCTGTACCTGAGCCGGCGCCAGCAACTGCAAGACGAAATTGGCGGCCTGCAACAGCAACTGGTACAGCGCCAGCAGGAGTTGCGTGAATACAGCTCTAAACGCGCCCAGTACGCCAACAGCCTGGAACTGCTGCGCAAAGAGATCAACATGTCCGAGCCGCTGGTTGCCACGGGGGCGATTTCCCAGGTGGAGGTACTGCGCTTGCGCCGTGCCGAAGTGGAAAACCGCGGCCAACTGGATTCCACCGCTCTGGCCATTCCACGTGCCGAGGCAGCCATCCGCGAGGTGCAAAGCAAGATTGAAGAAACCCGTGGCAAGTTCCGCAGCGAAGCGCTGACCCAGCTGAACGAAGCGCGCACCGAGCTAAACAAGACCACCGCCACCAGCAAGGCGCTGGATGATCGCGTGCACCGCACCATGGTCACTTCGCCGGTGCGCGGTATCGTCAAGCAGTTGCTGGTGAACACCATTGGCGGAGTGATCCAGCCCGGCAGCGATATCATCGAAATCGTGCCACTGGACGACACGCTGGTAATCGAAGCGAAGATCCTGCCCAAGGACATCGCCTTCCTCCACCCCGGCCAGGAAGCGACAGTCAAGTTCACGGCCTATGACTACACCATCTACGGTGGGCTCAAGGCCAAGCTGGAGCAGATTGGCGCCGACACCATCACCGATGAAGATAAGAAGACTACCTACTACCTGATCAGGCTGCGCACCGATCGCAGCCACCTGGGTACTGACGAGAAGCCGCTGTTGATCATTCCGGGGATGGTGGCCACGGTAGATATCATGACCGGTAAAAAGACCATCATGAGCTACCTGCTCAAGCCAATCATGAAGGCACGTTCAGAAGCGCTGCGCGAGCGCTGATAGCCAACCCTACCGCCGCTCTGTGTAGGAGCGGCTTTGTGTAGCGAAAGGGCCGCAGAGCGGCCCAGCACTTCAAGGATCGCTGCTTAACCCTGGGGCCGCTCTGCGGCCCTTTCGCTACACTAAGCCGCTCCTACAGGGGTCGCGTAGGGCCAGTCAGCGCCAAGGCGCAGGTTCGCCAACCAACTGCCCCTGAATCCCGCCCACGCCCATCTCCTGCAACACCAGCCGCTCCCCTTCCGTCTCTACACGCTCGGCAATCAACGGCAGGTCAATGCTGTGCGCCGCGCGCTGGATGGCTTCGATGAACAGCCGCTTGTGCTGCTCACGGTCGATATTGCGGATGTAGCTGCCGTCGATTTTCAGGTAGGCCAGGCCCAAGTGCGCCAGGTTGCCGATCATGCTGAAGCGCCCACCAAAGCGTTGCAGGGCCAAGCCGAACCCTAGCGCGTGCAAGCGCCGATTCAGCTGCTCGAGGGCAGACTGCTCGGGCAGTTGTTCTTCGCCAATTTCGAAGACCAGCCGCGGCCCCAGCGCCGTATGCTGGCCCAGCAATTCGTAAACACGCTGCAGTGCCTTGGGGTCGGCCAGGGTAGCGGCTGACAGGTTCATCGCCAGCACCTGGTCATGCCCACGCAGGTGCGCAAGCACCTTCTCCAGTACCAGCAGGTCCAACCGTGACATCCAGCCGAAACGCTCCAGCCAGGGCAAGAAGCGACCCGCCGGCAGCGCCTCGTCGGGCCCCTCCTGCAAGCGCGAAATCACCTTGTGGTGCAGTATCCGTTGCGCAGTGGTGCAGTCCACCACAGGCTGGAAGAACAGTTGGAAATGGCCGCGGATGAACGCTTGGTCAAGCCGCTCGTACCAAGCGTGCTGACTGTCCGCTGCGACGGCAGCCACACCCTGCTCCAGGCAGACCCAGCCTGGCGTCGGCTGGTTCTCGGCGCGGGCCAGTGCCTCGTCTGCGAGCTTGAGTAGCGCCTGTGGTGCGTCACCAGGGCTGTAGGGCGCAAGGCCGATGCAGGCCACCGGATCGATATCACTGGCGCCGGTTTCATGCAGGCTTTGCAGCGTCGCTTCCAGGGCCTGAGCGAGTTGCACCGCCTCCTCATGCACCATGCCTGGTGCCAGCACGGCAAACTCGCCGCCACGGCTGCGGGAAATCAGGTCGTTGGTTTCCGGGTAAGTGGCACAGGTGCGGCGCAACTGCTCACCCACTGCCTGCAGCAGCTGGTCGGTACGCTGGCCGCCAAGGCGAGCGTTCAACCCCGCCAGCCCCTGGACCCGCAGCAACAGCAGGTAGCCGGTGCGCGCTTCTTCCAGGTTGCTCACCCGGGCGTTCAGCTGCATCTCGAAATAACGGCGGTTGGACAGCCCAGTCAGGCTGTCCTGGTAGGATTCGGCACGCAGTCGCTCACTGCGCTCGGCCTGCTCGGTGAACAATGCCTTGAGCTTTTCGACCATCTGATTCATTGCCTGCACCACCCGGCGCAGTTCTGGTGTACGCGGCAACTCTGGCAGGCTGAGGAATTCGCGGCGAGCAATGGCGTGAGATTGCTCCACCATGTAGTCCAGCGGCCGTAACTGGCGGCGCAACAGCAAGGCCCCAAGCACAGCACTGGCCGCACCACACAACAGCAGCCAGCCCAGGCTGCCCAGAGCGCTTTGCCAGAGCTTGGCGATGGCGAACATCGGGTGGCTGATCACTTCAACCCGCGCAGCCTGCTGCCAGCCGCGGCTGACAATGGCATCGCCACCGGCAGCCTCCAGACCGATCAAGTGCACGAACCAGCGCGGTACACCGCTTGGGTCCGGCTCGGCGTGGCGCTCCACCAGCACGGCATTGGAGCCTAGGTCGACCACCTTGATGCTTGCATAATAACCACTGTCGAAAATCGAGCTGACCATCAGTTCGACCATCGCTGGGTCATCGATATTCGGCGTAAGCGACAGCGCCAGCGCGGTCGCCGCATCCTGGGCGTGCGAGCGCAACTGGTTGACGTACTGGCTACGTGAGCTTTCCAGGCTGACCATGAAACTGCCACTGAAGGCGATCACCAGGAACAGGCAAATGGCCAACAGCAATTGTTTGAACAATGACATCTGTGCTCCTTCAGTAAACCGGCTCGGCCGGAAACCCTTCGGCCTGCATTTTCTTCAGCAAATCCTGCCAGCGTGACAGCCGCTTGGTATCGCCGACCTTCTTGTTGCCTGCAGCGCCCGTCAACCACAGCCCCTCGCCATTGAAGGCATACACCGGCAACAGGTCGGTACGCTGGCTGGCTGGCTTGATGGCATCCATCAGGCTGTCGAGCACCAACGGCTGTGCTTGTGGGTTTGAATAATAGGTCAGGACCATGTGCGCCCGGTTCTGCCGCAGCGCCTTGACATAGGTGATGCGCAGTTTTTCGCTGGGGATACCCATGCGCCGCAGGCTGAAATACTTGGCGATAGCGTAGTCCTCGCAGTCCCCTGCGCCCTTTATCAGCGCCTGCACCGGTGTGGCCCAGTAATCGACCTCATGCCACAGATCGATGTCCTCGACATAGCGCAGTTGCTGGTTGAAGAATCGGTTGACCACCTGCAAGCGCTCAAGCTCAGTACCCTGTTTCTGCGTGGTCATCAGGTTCTGCCAAGCATCGATACGGCCCTGCCCACTCCCCAGCGGGCCATATAAGGCCTGCGATTTGCGGCTGATCTGGGAAAAGTCCCAATCCGCGTGCAAGCCGCCAAGCAGCAGAATGCCCAGCAGCGCGGCAAGGCCGACACGTTGCACAACGGTTTTTAGCATCCAGGATATCGCCACTGCGAAGCCCTGTTCAGGCCAGTCGAAAGCAGCGATGGTGCGGCTTGCCACGGCAAAAAACAATGGCACCCTGCAATCATGCACCCGCTGGTCAGCCGACCTACACTTTATGCTTATAACCTTCTGTAGGTTGCTTCCTTTGACAGGCGACTTCATCCACCATAGCCGCGCTTTTGGGGCACCCTTCCAGTTCGGCTGCAAGTTTGACACTCCCATGAGCTGTTACTAGTGTCATTGGATCCAACTTTAGTCATTGTTAAGGCAGGCGTTGCGTGGCCGAGAAAATCAAATTGAGCAATGTGCTGGCCAGCGAACAGCTGTTGCCGCACCAGGCCCGTGGCGTGATTGAAGAACGCCTGCGCAGTGCCATTCTTGATGGCCGCTTGCCCCCGGGTACGGCTGTGCGACAACAAGAGCTCGCCACCCTGTTCGGTGTAAGCCGCATGCCCGTGCGCGAGGCCTTGCGCCAGCTTGAGGCGCAATCACTGTTGAAAGTGGAGATGCACAAAGGCGCAGTGGTTGCGCCGTTGATCGGCGAAGATGCGGTGGACACCTATGCCCTGCGCATCCTGCTCGAGGCGGAAGCACTACGCCAATCGATTCCGCTGCTTGATGCCAACGACATCGCCAACGCCCGGGGCTATATCCAGCAATTGGAGAACGAAACCCGCCACGCCGAAATCGGTCGCCTCAATCGCCTGTTCCACATGGCGTTGTACAACAAGTCGCCGAACAAAAAACTGCTGCGCCTGATCGAGGACGAACTGAATGAGGAAGAACGCTTCCTGCGTTTCCATCTATCGTCCATGGGACTGGGAAAGCTCACCCAGGACGATCACAACGCGCTGGTGGATGCAGCCTGCGACAAGCTGGTGGATGAGGCGGTAGCAGTGCTGGAAAACCACCTGAATAAGGGTGCGCGGGTGATCCGGAAGTACCTGGATACGCAGCTGGGAGACTAACCTGGTAGCGATATTGCACTGGGCGCTACCCAACGATGTGCAGGTGACCGACAGCTAGAAACTGTCAGGCCCGCTCCCAACTCGGGTTATACGGGCTCTGTTGGCAAGCCCGGAAAAGACAAAGCCCCTGTCTGCAGCGCAGACAGGGGCTTTGGATTTGAATCTTGACGATGACCTACTCTCACATGGGGAAACCCCACACTACCATCGGCGATGCATCGTTTCACTGCTGAGTTCGGGATGGGATCAGGTGGTTCCAATGCTCTATGGTCGTCAAGAAATTCTGTGTGCTGGCCCGTCCTTCGGACGTGCCTGCGAATCTCTGTAGTTCCTACTTAAAGACAAAACCCCTACCTGCATGCGCAGATAGGGGTTTTGCGAAATGAATCTTGACGATGACCTACTCTCACATGGGGAAACCCCACACTACCATCGGCGATGCATCGTTTCACTACTGAGTTCGGGATGGGATCAGGTGGTTCCAATGCTCTATGGTCGTCAAGAAATTCTGTAGCCAGAATGTCCAGATGGACAGCCCAGCGAATTCGGATATGTGATATTTGTGGTTCGTTGCGAACTTTCGGTTCGTATCATCTTCACCACCACAATTTGGCTTCGTGCGCAAATTGCTTGGGTGTTATATGGTCAAGCCTCACGGGCAATTAGTATTGGTTAGCTCAACGCCTCACAGCGCTTACACACCCAACCTATCAACGTCGTAGTCTTCGACGGCCCTTTAGGGGATTCAAGATCCCAGTGAGATCTCATCTTGAGGCAAGTTTCCCGCTTAGATGCTTTCAGCGGTTATCTCTTCCGAACATAGCTACCCGGCAATGCCACTGGCGTGACAACCGGAACACCAGAGGTTCGTCCACTCCGGTCCTCTCGTACTAGGAGCAGCCCCTCTCAAATCTCAAACGTCCACGGCAGATAGGGACCGAACTGTCTCACGACGTTCTAAACCCAGCTCGCGTACCACTTTAAATGGCGAACAGCCATACCCTTGGGACCGGCTTCAGCCCCAGGATGTGATGAGCCGACATCGAGGTGCCAAACACCGCCGTCGATATGAACTCTTGGGCGGTATCAGCCTGTTATCCCCGGAGTACCTTTTATCCGTTGAGCGATGGCCCTTCCATACAGAACCACCGGATCACTAAGACCTACTTTCGTACCTGCTCGACGTGTTTGTCTCGCAGTCAAGCGCGCTTTTGCCTTTATACTCTACGACCGATTTCCGACCGGTCTGAGCGCACCTTCGTACTCCTCCGTTACTCTTTGGGAGGAGACCGCCCCAGTCAAACTACCCACCATACACTGTCCTCGATCCGGATAACGGACCTGAGTTAGAACCTCAAAGTTGCCAGGGTGGTATTTCAAGGATGGCTCCATGAGAACTGGCGTCCCCACTTCAAAGCCTCCCACCTATCCTACACAAGCAAATTCAAAGTCCAGTGCAAAGCTATAGTAAAGGTTCACGGGGTCTTTCCGTCTAGCCGCGGATACACTGCATCTTCACAGCGATTTCAATTTCACTGAGTCTCGGGTGGAGACAGCGCCGCCATCGTTACGCCATTCGTGCAGGTCGGAACTTACCCGACAAGGAATTTCGCTACCTTAGGACCGTTATAGTTACGGCCGCCGTTTACCGGGGCTTCGATCAAGAGCTTCGCTTGCGCTAACCCCATCAATTAACCTTCCGGCACCGGGCAGGCGTCACACCCTATACGTCCACTTTCGTGTTTGCAGAGTGCTGTGTTTTTAATAAACAGTCGCAGCGGCCTGGTATCTTCGACCGGCATGGGCTTACGGAGCAAGTCCTTGACCCTCGCCGGCGCACCTTCTCCCGAAGTTACGGTGCCATTTTGCCTAGTTCCTTCACCCGAGTTCTCTCAAGCGCCTTGGTATTCTCTACCTAACCACCTGTGTCGGTTTGGGGTACGGTTCCCAGTTATCTGAAGCTTAGGAGCTTTTCTTGGAAGCATGGTATCAACCACTTCGTCGCCTAAAGGCAACTCGTCATCAGCTCTCGGCCTTAGAATCCCGGATTTGCCTAAGATTCCAGCCTACCACCTTAAACCTGGACAACCAACGCCAGGCTGGCCTAACCTTCTCCGTCCCTCCATCGCAATAACTGGAAGTACAGGAATATTAACCTGTTTTCCATCGACTACGCTTTTCAGCCTCGCCTTAGGGACCGACTAACCCTGCGTCGATTAACGTTGCGCAGGAAACCTTGGTCTTTCGGCGTGCGAGTTTTTCACTCGCATTGTCGTTACTCATGTCAGCATTCGCACTTCTGATACCTCCAGCAAGCTTCTCAACTCACCTTCACAGGCTTACAGAACGCTCCTCTACCGCATCATCATAAGATGATACCCGTAGCTTCGGTGCATGGTTTGAGCCCCGTTACATCTTCCGCGCAGGCCGACTCGACTAGTGAGCTATTACGCTTTCTTTAAAGGGTGGCTGCTTCTAAGCCAACCTCCTAGCTGTCTAAGCCTTCCCACATCGTTTCCCACTTAACCATGACTTTGGGACCTTAGCTGACGGTCTGGGTTGTTTCCCTTTTCACGACGGACGTTAGCACCCGCCGTGTGTCTCCCATGCTCGGCACTTGTAGGTATTCGGAGTTTGCATCGGTTTGGTAAGTCGGGATGACCCCCTAGCCGAAACAGTGCTCTACCCCCTACAGTGATACATGAGGCGCTACCTAAATAGCTTTCGAGGAGAACCAGCTATCTCCGAGCTTGATTAGCCTTTCACTCCGATCCACAGGTCATCCGCTAACTTTTCAACGGTAGTCGGTTCGGTCCTCCAGTCAGTGTTACCTAACCTTCAACCTGCCCATGGATAGATCGCCCGGTTTCGGGTCTATACCCAGCGACTAAACGCCCTATTAAGACTCGCTTTCGCTACGCCTCCCCTATTCGGTTAAGCTCGCCACTGAATATAAGTCGCTGACCCATTATACAAAAGGTACGCAGTCACCTAACAAAGTAGGCTCCCACTGCTTGTACGCATACGGTTTCAGGATCTATTTCACTCCCCTCTCCGGGGTTCTTTTCGCCTTTCCCTCACGGTACTAGTTCACTATCGGTCAGTCAGTAGTATTTAGCCTTGGAGGATGGTCCCCCCATATTCAGACAAAGTTTCTCGTGCTCCGTCCTACTCGATTTCATTGATAAGAGATTTTCGTGTACGGGGCTATCACCCACTATGGCCGCACTTTCCAGAGCGTTCCACTAATCTCAAACCAACTTAAGGGCTGGTCCCCGTTCGCTCGCCACTACTAAGGGAATCTCGGTTGATTTCTTTTCCTCAGGGTACTTAGATGTTTCAGTTCCCCTGGTTCGCCTCTTGCACCTATGTATTCAGTACAAGATACTCAGCTTATGCTGAGTGGGTTCCCCCATTCAGAGATCTCTGGATCACAGTCTGTTTGCCGACTCCCCAAAGCTTATCGCAGGCTACCACGTCTTTCATCGCCTCTGACTGCCAAGGCATCCACCGTATGCGCTTCTTCACTTGACCATATAACCCCAAGCAATCTGGTTATACTGTGAAGACGACATTCGCCGAAAATTCGCACGTCGCTCTTTCGAGCAGAACTCACAAATTTTACCTTAGCCTGATCCACCAGCAGTGAAACTGGTGTTCAGTCTATTTCTATCACATATCCGAATTTTTAAAGAACGATCTGACAAAAGCCAGAAATCAACATTCGAAGCGAATGCTCATTTCTGAGTTTGATCAAGCAGTACAGCGTAAGTGGTGGAGCCAAGCGGGATCGAACCGCTGACCTCCTGCGTGCAAGGCAGGCGCTCTCCCAGCTGAGCTATGGCCCCGCATATTGGTAGGTCTGGGCAGATTTGAACTGCCGACCTCACCCTTATCAGGGGTGCGCTCTAACCAACTGAGCTACAGACCTATATAGGGTCTTGATCGTCTTCAACTTCTTGAATCAAGCAATTCGTGTGGGTGCTCATCAGCAGGCTGATGTCGTCGATTAAGGAGGTGATCCAGCCGCAGGTTCCCCTACGGCTACCTTGTTACGACTTCACCCCAGTCATGAATCACACCGTGGTAACCGTCCTCCCGAAGGTTAGACTAGCTACTTCTGGTGCAACCCACTCCCATGGTGTGACGGGCGGTGTGTACAAGGCCCGGGAACGTATTCACCGCGACATTCTGATTCGCGATTACTAGCGATTCCGACTTCACGCAGTCGAGTTGCAGACTGCGATCCGGACTACGATCGGTTTTGTGAGATTAGCTCCACCTCGCGGCTTGGCAACCCTCTGTACCGACCATTGTAGCACGTGTGTAGCCCAGGCCGTAAGGGCCATGATGACTTGACGTCATCCCCACCTTCCTCCGGTTTGTCACCGGCAGTCTCCTTAGAGTGCCCACCATTACGTGCTGGTAACTAAGGACAAGGGTTGCGCTCGTTACGGGACTTAACCCAACATCTCACGACACGAGCTGACGACAGCCATGCAGCACCTGTGTCAGAGTTCCCGAAGGCACCAATCCATCTCTGGAAAGTTCTCTGCATGTCAAGGCCTGGTAAGGTTCTTCGCGTTGCTTCGAATTAAACCACATGCTCCACCGCTTGTGCGGGCCCCCGTCAATTCATTTGAGTTTTAACCTTGCGGCCGTACTCCCCAGGCGGTCAACTTAATGCGTTAGCTGCGCCACTAAAATCTCAAGGATTCCAACGGCTAGTTGACATCGTTTACGGCGTGGACTACCAGGGTATCTAATCCTGTTTGCTCCCCACGCTTTCGCACCTCAGTGTCAGTATCAGTCCAGGTGGTCGCCTTCGCCACTGGTGTTCCTTCCTATATCTACGCATTTCACCGCTACACAGGAAATTCCACCACCCTCTACCGTACTCTAGCTTGCCAGTTTTGGATGCAGTTCCCAGGTTGAGCCCGGGGCTTTCACATCCAACTTAACAAACCACCTACGCGCGCTTTACGCCCAGTAATTCCGATTAACGCTTGCACCCTCTGTATTACCGCGGCTGCTGGCACAGAGTTAGCCGGTGCTTATTCTGTCGGTAACGTCAAAACAGCAAGGTATTAGCTTACTGCCCTTCCTCCCAACTTAAAGTGCTTTACAATCCGAAGACCTTCTTCACACACGCGGCATGGCTGGATCAGGCTTTCGCCCATTGTCCAATATTCCCCACTGCTGCCTCCCGTAGGAGTCTGGACCGTGTCTCAGTTCCAGTGTGACTGATCATCCTCTCAGACCAGTTACGGATCGTCGCCTTGGTGAGCCATTACCCCACCAACTAGCTAATCCGACCTAGGCTCATCTGATAGCGCAAGGCCCGAAGGTCCCCTGCTTTCTCCCGTAGGACGTATGCGGTATTAGCGTTCCTTTCGAAACGTTGTCCCCCACTACCAGGCAGATTCCTAGGCATTACTCACCCGTCCGCCGCTGAATCGAAGAGCAAGCTCTTCTCATCCGCTCGACTTGCATGTGTTAGGCCTGCCGCCAGCGTTCAATCTGAGCCATGATCAAACTCTTCAGTTCAATACTGCTTGGGTTTTTAAGAAACCCTAAACTTGGCTCAGCAATCTCAAATGACTATGTGATTTCTCGCATGGTCACTTGTGATGCTGATAATCTTTTTGACTATCAGTCCGTACTCACAAGCACCCACACGAATTGCTTGATTCAATTTGTTAAAGAGCGTTTGGTTAAGAGCTTTTCGTCTCAACCGAGGCGCGCATTCTACGCTTTCCTCAGAGCCTGTCAAGCGTTTATTTTGAAGTTTTTCGCGAGAAACTCGTTTAACTTCAAACACTTAACTCGCTTCGATCTCTCGTCGCGGGAGGTGAATAATACAGCATTCAAAAACGCTGTCAACCACCTTTTTTGCCACCAGCTGGCTTTCAGCCTACCAGGAGAAGCGATAGCTTCTACTTAAAGACAAAACCCCTACCTGCATGCGCAGATAGGGGTTTTGCGAAATGAATCTTGACGATGACCTACTCTCACATGGGGAAACCCCACACTACCATCGGCGATGCATCGTTTCACTACTGAGTTCGGGATGGGATCAGGTGGTTCCAATGCTCTATGGTCGTCAAGAAATTCTGTAGCCAGAATGTCCAGATGGACAGCCCAGCGAATTCGGATATGTGATATTTGTGGTTCGTTGCGAACTTTCGGTTCGTATCATCTTCACCACCACAATTTGGCTTCGTGCGCAAATTGCTTGGGTGTTATATGGTCAAGCCTCACGGGCAATTAGTATTGGTTAGCTCAACGCCTCACAGCGCTTACACACCCAACCTATCAACGTCGTAGTCTTCGACGGCCCTTTAGGGGATTCAAGATCCCAGTGAGATCTCATCTTGAGGCAAGTTTCCCGCTTAGATGCTTTCAGCGGTTATCTCTTCCGAACATAGCTACCCGGCAATGCCACTGGCGTGACAACCGGAACACCAGAGGTTCGTCCACTCCGGTCCTCTCGTACTAGGAGCAGCCCCTCTCAAATCTCAAACGTCCACGGCAGATAGGGACCGAACTGTCTCACGACGTTCTAAACCCAGCTCGCGTACCACTTTAAATGGCGAACAGCCATACCCTTGGGACCGGCTTCAGCCCCAGGATGTGATGAGCCGACATCGAGGTGCCAAACACCGCCGTCGATATGAACTCTTGGGCGGTATCAGCCTGTTATCCCCGGAGTACCTTTTATCCGTTGAGCGATGGCCCTTCCATACAGAACCACCGGATCACTAAGACCTACTTTCGTACCTGCTCGACGTGTTTGTCTCGCAGTCAAGCGCGCTTTTGCCTTTATACTCTACGACCGATTTCCGACCGGTCTGAGCGCACCTTCGTACTCCTCCGTTACTCTTTGGGAGGAGACCGCCCCAGTCAAACTACCCACCATACACTGTCCTCGATCCGGATAACGGACCTGAGTTAGAACCTCAAAGTTGCCAGGGTGGTATTTCAAGGATGGCTCCATGAGAACTGGCGTCCCCACTTCAAAGCCTCCCACCTATCCTACACAAGCAAATTCAAAGTCCAGTGCAAAGCTATAGTAAAGGTTCACGGGGTCTTTCCGTCTAGCCGCGGATACACTGCATCTTCACAGCGATTTCAATTTCACTGAGTCTCGGGTGGAGACAGCGCCGCCATCGTTACGCCATTCGTGCAGGTCGGAACTTACCCGACAAGGAATTTCGCTACCTTAGGACCGTTATAGTTACGGCCGCCGTTTACCGGGGCTTCGATCAAGAGCTTCGCTTGCGCTAACCCCATCAATTAACCTTCCGGCACCGGGCAGGCGTCACACCCTATACGTCCACTTTCGTGTTTGCAGAGTGCTGTGTTTTTAATAAACAGTCGCAGCGGCCTGGTATCTTCGACCGGCATGGGCTTACGGAGCAAGTCCTTGACCCTCGCCGGCGCACCTTCTCCCGAAGTTACGGTGCCATTTTGCCTAGTTCCTTCACCCGAGTTCTCTCAAGCGCCTTGGTATTCTCTACCTAACCACCTGTGTCGGTTTGGGGTACGGTTCCCAGTTATCTGAAGCTTAGGAGCTTTTCTTGGAAGCATGGTATCAACCACTTCGTCGCCTAAAGGCAACTCGTCATCAGCTCTCGGCCTTAGAATCCCGGATTTGCCTAAGATTCCAGCCTACCACCTTAAACCTGGACAACCAACGCCAGGCTGGCCTAACCTTCTCCGTCCCTCCATCGCAATAACTGGAAGTACAGGAATATTAACCTGTTTTCCATCGACTACGCTTTTCAGCCTCGCCTTAGGGACCGACTAACCCTGCGTCGATTAACGTTGCGCAGGAAACCTTGGTCTTTCGGCGTGCGAGTTTTTCACTCGCATTGTCGTTACTCATGTCAGCATTCGCACTTCTGATACCTCCAGCAAGCTTCTCAACTCACCTTCACAGGCTTACAGAACGCTCCTCTACCGCATCATCATAAGATGATACCCGTAGCTTCGGTGCATGGTTTGAGCCCCGTTACATCTTCCGCGCAGGCCGACTCGACTAGTGAGCTATTACGCTTTCTTTAAAGGGTGGCTGCTTCTAAGCCAACCTCCTAGCTGTCTAAGCCTTCCCACATCGTTTCCCACTTAACCATGACTTTGGGACCTTAGCTGACGGTCTGGGTTGTTTCCCTTTTCACGACGGACGTTAGCACCCGCCGTGTGTCTCCCATGCTCGGCACTTGTAGGTATTCGGAGTTTGCATCGGTTTGGTAAGTCGGGATGACCCCCTAGCCGAAACAGTGCTCTACCCCCTACAGTGATACATGAGGCGCTACCTAAATAGCTTTCGAGGAGAACCAGCTATCTCCGAGCTTGATTAGCCTTTCACTCCGATCCACAGGTCATCCGCTAACTTTTCAACGGTAGTCGGTTCGGTCCTCCAGTCAGTGTTACCTAACCTTCAACCTGCCCATGGATAGATCGCCCGGTTTCGGGTCTATACCCAGCGACTAAACGCCCTATTAAGACTCGCTTTCGCTACGCCTCCCCTATTCGGTTAAGCTCGCCACTGAATATAAGTCGCTGACCCATTATACAAAAGGTACGCAGTCACCTAACAAAGTAGGCTCCCACTGCTTGTACGCATACGGTTTCAGGATCTATTTCACTCCCCTCTCCGGGGTTCTTTTCGCCTTTCCCTCACGGTACTAGTTCACTATCGGTCAGTCAGTAGTATTTAGCCTTGGAGGATGGTCCCCCCATATTCAGACAAAGTTTCTCGTGCTCCGTCCTACTCGATTTCATTGATAAGAGATTTTCGTGTACGGGGCTATCACCCACTATGGCCGCACTTTCCAGAGCGTTCCACTAATCTCAAACCAACTTAAGGGCTGGTCCCCGTTCGCTCGCCACTACTAAGGGAATCTCGGTTGATTTCTTTTCCTCAGGGTACTTAGATGTTTCAGTTCCCCTGGTTCGCCTCTTGCACCTATGTATTCAGTACAAGATACTCAGCTTATGCTGAGTGGGTTCCCCCATTCAGAGATCTCTGGATCACAGTCTGTTTGCCGACTCCCCAAAGCTTATCGCAGGCTACCACGTCTTTCATCGCCTCTGACTGCCAAGGCATCCACCGTATGCGCTTCTTCACTTGACCATATAACCCCAAGCAATCTGGTTATACTGTGAAGACGACATTCGCCGAAAATTCGCACGTCGCTCTTTCGAGCAGAACTCACAAATTTTACCTTAGCCTGATCCACCAGCAGTGAAACTGGTGTTCAGTCTATTTCTATCACATATCCGAATTTTTAAAGAACGATCTGACAAAAGCCAGAAATCAACATTCGAAGCGAATGCTCATTTCTGAGTTTGATCAAGCAGTACAGCGTAAGTGGTGGAGCCAAGCGGGATCGAACCGCTGACCTCCTGCGTGCAAGGCAGGCGCTCTCCCAGCTGAGCTATGGCCCCGCATATTGGTAGGTCTGGGCAGATTTGAACTGCCGACCTCACCCTTATCAGGGGTGCGCTCTAACCAACTGAGCTACAGACCTATATAGGGTCTTGATCGTCTTCAACTTCTTGAATCAAGCAATTCGTGTGGGTGCTCATCAGCAGGCTGATGTCGTCGATTAAGGAGGTGATCCAGCCGCAGGTTCCCCTACGGCTACCTTGTTACGACTTCACCCCAGTCATGAATCACACCGTGGTAACCGTCCTCCCGAAGGTTAGACTAGCTACTTCTGGTGCAACCCACTCCCATGGTGTGACGGGCGGTGTGTACAAGGCCCGGGAACGTATTCACCGCGACATTCTGATTCGCGATTACTAGCGATTCCGACTTCACGCAGTCGAGTTGCAGACTGCGATCCGGACTACGATCGGTTTTGTGAGATTAGCTCCACCTCGCGGCTTGGCAACCCTCTGTACCGACCATTGTAGCACGTGTGTAGCCCAGGCCGTAAGGGCCATGATGACTTGACGTCATCCCCACCTTCCTCCGGTTTGTCACCGGCAGTCTCCTTAGAGTGCCCACCATTACGTGCTGGTAACTAAGGACAAGGGTTGCGCTCGTTACGGGACTTAACCCAACATCTCACGACACGAGCTGACGACAGCCATGCAGCACCTGTGTCAGAGTTCCCGAAGGCACCAATCCATCTCTGGAAAGTTCTCTGCATGTCAAGGCCTGGTAAGGTTCTTCGCGTTGCTTCGAATTAAACCACATGCTCCACCGCTTGTGCGGGCCCCCGTCAATTCATTTGAGTTTTAACCTTGCGGCCGTACTCCCCAGGCGGTCAACTTAATGCGTTAGCTGCGCCACTAAAATCTCAAGGATTCCAACGGCTAGTTGACATCGTTTACGGCGTGGACTACCAGGGTATCTAATCCTGTTTGCTCCCCACGCTTTCGCACCTCAGTGTCAGTATCAGTCCAGGTGGTCGCCTTCGCCACTGGTGTTCCTTCCTATATCTACGCATTTCACCGCTACACAGGAAATTCCACCACCCTCTACCGTACTCTAGCTTGCCAGTTTTGGATGCAGTTCCCAGGTTGAGCCCGGGGCTTTCACATCCAACTTAACAAACCACCTACGCGCGCTTTACGCCCAGTAATTCCGATTAACGCTTGCACCCTCTGTATTACCGCGGCTGCTGGCACAGAGTTAGCCGGTGCTTATTCTGTCGGTAACGTCAAAACAGCAAGGTATTAGCTTACTGCCCTTCCTCCCAACTTAAAGTGCTTTACAATCCGAAGACCTTCTTCACACACGCGGCATGGCTGGATCAGGCTTTCGCCCATTGTCCAATATTCCCCACTGCTGCCTCCCGTAGGAGTCTGGACCGTGTCTCAGTTCCAGTGTGACTGATCATCCTCTCAGACCAGTTACGGATCGTCGCCTTGGTGAGCCATTACCCCACCAACTAGCTAATCCGACCTAGGCTCATCTGATAGCGCAAGGCCCGAAGGTCCCCTGCTTTCTCCCGTAGGACGTATGCGGTATTAGCGTTCCTTTCGAAACGTTGTCCCCCACTACCAGGCAGATTCCTAGGCATTACTCACCCGTCCGCCGCTGAATCGAAGAGCAAGCTCTTCTCATCCGCTCGACTTGCATGTGTTAGGCCTGCCGCCAGCGTTCAATCTGAGCCATGATCAAACTCTTCAGTTCAATACTGCTTGGGTTTTTAAGAAACCCTAAACTTGGCTCAGCAATCTCAAATGACTATGTGATTTCTCGCATGGTCACTTGTGATGCTGATAATCTTTTTGACTATCAGTCCATACTCACAAGCACCCACACGAATTGCTTGATTCAATTTGTTAAAGAGCGTTTGGTTAAGAGCTTTTCGTCTCAACCGAGGCGCGCATTCTACGCTTTCCTCAGAGCCTGTCAAGCGTTTATTTTGAAGTTTTTCGCGAGAAACTCGTTTAGCTTCAAACACTTGGCTCGCTGCGATCTCTCGTAGCGGGAGGCGAATCATACAGCGTTTAGCAACGCTGTCAACCATCATCTCAACCGCTTTCGATCATTCGATCGTAGCCCTTTCAGCTTCTTCTGAACTACTTAACTCGTTGAATTTCAAGGAGTTTGTCGTTCCGTTGTCGCTGGAAGTGGGGCGCATTATAAGGGGATTCGAAGGCCCGTCAACCTTTAATTTCAAGAAACCTTAATATCGCCGAAAAGCAAAGCGGGGAGGCCTGACGGCCTCCCCGCTTTTCATCAAAATCACCCGCCTTTAAAGCACACCGGCGCTGCGTAGCCGTTGCACTTCATCGGCATCTAGCCCCAACACATCCGCCAGCACCACCTCGGTATGCTCACCCAATAGCGGCGGCGCCCGGCGATACTCCACCGGCGTTTCCGACAACCGTATAGGGCTCGCTACTTGCGGCACACTCCCCGCCAACGGATGCGCAATACTTACTGCCAGCCCACGCGCCAACACCTGGGGATCCTGGAACATCTGCGCCAGGTCGTTGATCGGCCCGCACGGGACCCCTGCAGCCTCCAATTGGCTCACCCATTCGGCCGTGGTCTTGAACACCGTGGCCTGGCGAATGAGCGGAATCAGCTCAGCCCGGTTGGTTACCCGGAGCTTGTTGGTAATGAAACGCGGATCGTCCGCCCATTGCGGCTGCCCAGCGACTTCAGCGAACTTGCGGAACTGGCTGTCGTTGCCCACGGTAAGAATGAAATCGCCATCCGCTGTCGGAAAGTCCTGGTAAGGCACGATATTAGGATGCGCATTGCCCAGGCGACGAGGCGGGCGCCCTGTGGTCAGGTAGTTCATTGCCTGGTTCGCCAGGCAGGCGACTTGCACATCGAGCAATGCCATGTCGACATGCTGGCCCACCCCAGCCTGCTCCCGATGAGCAAGGGCAGCGAGGATTGCTACTGTGGAATACAACCCGGTAAGGATGTCGGTTAGCGCCACCCCCACCTTAACCGGCCCCGCCCCATCTTCACCCTCCGGGCGGCCGGTCAGGCTCATCAACCCACCCAACCCCTGGATCATGAAGTCATAACCCGCGCGCTTGGCATAAGGCCCGGTCTGGCCAAACCCCGTTATGGAACAATAGATAAGCTGAGGGTTGATCGCCTGCAGGCTTTGGTAGTCCAGGCCATAGGCAGCCAGCCCACCCACCTTGAAGTTCTCGATGACGATATCTGACTTGGCCGCCAGCTCACGCACCAGGCGCTGCCCCTCGGGCAGGGTGAAATCTATGGTCACCGAGCGCTTGTTGCGGTTGGCGGACAGGTAATAGGCCGCCTCACTGGTGTTCTCGCCCTCGGCATCCTTGAGGAAAGGCGGCCCCCACGAGCGTGTATCGTCTCCACTTCCAGGGCGCTCGACCTTGATTACATCAGCACCAAGGTCAGCGAGGATCTGGCCCGACCACGGGCCAGCCAATACGCGCGAAAGGTCAAGCACCCGCAGATGTGATAGCGCGCCCATGGGCTGGCTCCTTATTAATAGAAGGCCTGGATACCGGTTTGCGCACGCCCAAGGATCAGTGCATGCACATCGTGGGTACCTTCATAGGTGTTGACCACCTCAAGGTTGACCAGGTGACGGGCGACACCGAACTCGTCGGAGATGCCGTTACCACCCAGCATGTCACGCGCCATACGGGCGATATCGAGCGCCTTGCCGCAAGAGTTGCGCTTCATGATCGAAGTAATCTCCACCGCAGCCGTGCCCTCGTCCTTCATCCGCCCCAGGCGCAGGCAACCCTGCAGCGCCAGGGTGATTTCGGTCTGCATGTCGGCCAGCTTTTTCTGAATCAGCTGGTTGGCAGCCAGCGGGCGGCCGAACTGCTGACGGTCCAAGGTGTACTGACGCGCGGTGTGCCAACAGGCCTCAGCGGCACCCAGCGCACCCCAAGAGATGCCATAGCGGGCCGAGTTCAGGCAGGTGAAAGGGCCCTTGAGACCACGCACATCCGGGAAGATGTTCTCCTCTGGCACGAACACGTTATCCATGACGATTTCGCCGGTAATCGAGGCGCGCAGGCCAACTTTGCCATGGATTGCCGGGGCACTGAGGCCTTCCCAGCCCTTTTCCAGGACGAAGCCGCGGATATCGCCAGCATCATCCTTGGCCCAGACCACGAACACATCGGCGATTGGACTGTTGGTAATCCACATCTTGCTGCCAGTCAGGCGGTAGCCACCGTCGACCTTCCTAGCGCGCGTGATCATCGAGCCCGGGTCCGAGCCGTAGTTGGGTTCGGTCAGACCAAAGCAACCGATCCACTCGCCACTGGCGAGCTTGGGTAGGTACTTCTGCTTTTGTGCCTCGGTGCCAAATTCGTTGATCGGCACCATTACCAGCGACGATTGCACGCTCATCATCGAGCGGTAACCCGAGTCGATGCGTTCTACCTCACGCGCTATGAGGCCATAGCACACATAGTTAAGGCCACTGCCACCGTATTGCTCAGGAATGGTGGCACCCAGCAGGCCGATTTCACCCATTTCACGGAAGATCGCCGGGTCGGTTTGCTCATGGCGGAAGGCCTCGAGCACGCGCGGTGCCAACTTGTCCTGGGCGAACTGATAAGCGCTGTCACGCACCATGCGCTCTTCTTCAGTGAGCTGCTGATCAAGCAGCAGTGGGTCGATCCAGTTGAAGCTTGCTTTACCGGCCATGAGCGAAATCCTCGAAATAGGGGGCAGTTTCTTGTGCCTTTGAGCCTAGGCCTGATCAGCCGCCGGGACAAACGAGGATTGCGCACCAATTAGTGATAATTTGTCACTTCGTAAATCGGCAAAACGCCATATTGACAGCCTTACGAGTGAGGTTGACGTACATGCGCCGCAAGATCCCCAGTACCGCCGCCCTGGTCTGCTTTGAAGCGGCGGCGCGCAACGAGAGCTTTACCAAGGCCGCTCAGGAGCTGGCCCTCACCCAAGGTGCCGTTTGTCGGCAGATAGGTGGCCTTGAGGCCTTCCTTAATGTGGAACTGTTCCGCCGTTCGCGGCGGGGCGTGAAGCTGACTGAGGCAGGCCTTTCCTACAGCCGTCAGGTTGCCGCCCAACTGGACGCGGTAGAGCGTGACACCTTGTCGGTGATGCGCCAACAGGGCGCCAACGTGATCGAACTGGCCGTGGTGCCTACTTTCGGCACCCAATGGCTACTGCCACGCCTCAAGGACTTTCAGCAGCGCCACCCCGAGGTCACAGTCAACCTCACCAACCGCACCCGGCCCTTCCTGTTTGCCGACACCACCTTCGATGCCGCCATCTACTTCGGCGACGCCGATTGGTCCGGCACCCAGTCGCACCGGCTGATGGGCGAGAACCCGGTACCGGTATGCAGCCCAACCCTGCTGGGCGGCCAAGGTATGCTAGATGCGCAGTGCATTGCGCAACTGCCGCTGCTGCAGCAGAGCACGCGCCCCTATGCCTGGCGGCAATGGTTCGGCAGCGTCGGTATGAATGTAGAGGGCGACATGACAGGCCCGCGATATGAACTATTCTCGATGCTCGCCCAGGCGGCCATGCATGAGATGGGCATCGCCTTGATCCCACCGTTCCTGATCCAGCGCGAGTTGGAAGAGGGTAGGTTAGTGGTCGCTAACAGATACGCCCTGAGGAGCGACAAGGCCTACTATCTGATGATTCCGGAGCGCAAGGTGGAATCGGCATCACTGCGCGCCTTCCGCGACTGGCTGTTAAGCCAGGCCCAGGCGTACACAGCAAAAACGTAAGCAAACGCGACAAATTGACCTCGTAGTCAATTATTTTGAACACCTACAGATATATGTATTTGTCGCATTTACGTAAACTGTTATGCCCGCCTGAAAAAGCCCGTTAACCCTGCTCACTACGCGGCTTTGCGGGTGATTTTGCGACATTCACAAAGTCATCAGCGAATTGATCGCAATTTTTTTGTTTTTTTCTCCTAGTCTGCCAATAGCCCATGGTTGACGGGCTGCAGTCGGACCGTTGCGACATACGGTCACAGGGTGACTTGTAGTTTTGACTTAGTTTCGCTCCAGAACCTGTTGAAGGCCTCTGGGTTCGTCTGCAAAATGCTTCCCCCGCCCAGGATTCGGCGGGTCGGCGCTCCACAGCCGCCCCAGTGCACCACCCGCAGTGTGCTGGCTTTTACAAAACAAAAGGTCACCGCAGGAGAAATAGTCGTGCACATTGGTGTTCCTCTCGAGACGCAGACCGGTGAGACAAGGGTCGCAGCGACCCCAGAAACCATCAAGAAACTGATTGGCCAGGGTCATCAGGTCACCGTCCAACGGGGGGCAGGGCTCAACGCCAGCATTCCGGACAGTGCCTATGAGGCCGTGGGTGCTTCCCTGGGGAGTGCAGCCGATGCCTATGGCGCCCAATTGGTCCTCAAAGTGGTCGCTCCCAGTGACCAGGAACTGGCCCTGATAAACAGTGGCAGCCTCCTGGTGGGCATGCTCAACCCCTTCAACAGCGAGCTGATTGGCAAGATGGCCGAACGCGGCATTACCGCTTTCGCCCTGGAAGCCGCACCGCGCACCTCACGGGCACAGAGCCTGGACGTATTGTCGTCCCAGGCCAACATCGCCGGCTACAAGGCGGTGTTACTGGCTGCTCATCACTATCCACGCTTCATGCCGATGCTGATGACCGCTGCCGGTACCGTTAAGGCCGCGCGCGTGCTGATCCTGGGGGCGGGTGTTGCCGGCCTGCAGGCCATCGCCACGGCCAAGCGCCTGGGTGCGGTGATCGAGGCATCCGATGTACGCCCGGCCGTAAAGGAGCAGATTGAATCGTTGGGTGCCAAGTTTCTCGACGTGCCCTTCGAAACCGATGAGGAACGCGAGTGCGCCGAAGGCGTCGGCGGTTACGCCCGACCGATGCCGGCCAGCTGGATGCAGCGCCAGGCTCAGGCCGTACACGAGCGAGCCAAGCAGGCGGATATCGTTATCACCACCGCACTGATCCCGGGGCGCAAGGCGCCGACCCTGCTCAGCGCCGAAACCGTGGCGCAGATGAAGCCCGGCTCGGTGGTCATCGACCTCGCCGCCGCCCAGGGCGGCAACTGCCCGCTGACCGTTGCCGACCAGGTGGTGCAGGAGAACGGCGTGATCATCGTCGGCCCGACCAACCTACCGGCCCAGGTGGGTGCTGACGCCTCGGCACTGTATGCACGCAACCTGCTGGACTTCATGAAGCTGCTGTTCGACAAAGACGGCGCGCTGGTCATCAACCTCGAAGACGACATTGTCGCGGCCTGCCTTATGTGCCGTGATGGCCAAATCGTCCGCAACAACGGCTAAGGAGCACGACAATGGAAGACATGCTGATTTCCCATGGCATCTACAACCTGATCATCTTCGTGCTGGCGATCTATGTGGGTTACCACGTGGTGTGGAACGTCACCCCGGCGCTGCACACCCCGTTGATGGCAGTTACCAACGCCATCTCGGCAATCGTCATCGTCGGCGCCATGCTGGCAGCTGCCCTGACCGTTACCCCGGCCGGCAAGTTGATGGGTACCCTCGCCGTGGCCCTGGCCGCAGTCAATGTGTTCGGTGGCTTCCTGGTCACCCGCCGCATGCTTGAGATGTTCAAGAAGAAAACCAAGAACGAGGCGCAGAAGTAAGTATGAGCATGAATCTGGTAACGCTCCTCTACCTCGTCGCCTCGGTGTGCTTCATCCAGGCGCTCAAGGGCCTGTCGCACCCGACCACCTCGCGGCGCGGCAACCTGTTCGGCATGATCGGCATGGGGCTCGCCATCCTCACCACGGTTGGCCTCATTTATAAGCTCGGGGCTGAGCTTGCTACCGCTGGCATCGGCTATGTCATCGTCGGCCTGCTGGTCGGCGGCACCGCCGGGTCGATTATGGCCAAGCGCGTCGAGATGACCAAGATGCCGGAGTTGGTCGCTTTCATGCACAGCATGATCGGCCTGGCGGCGGTGTTCATTGCCATCGCCGCCGTGCTGGAGCCACAATCGATGGGCATCGTTGCCGCTATCAGCGACCCGATCCCCACCGGCAACCGGCTGGAGCTGTTCCTTGGCGCGGCCATCGGTGCCATTACCTTCTCCGGTTCGGTAATTGCCTTTGGCAAGCTGTCGGGCAAGTACAAGTTCCGCCTGTTCCAAGGCGCACCGGTACAGTTCCCCGGCCAGCACAAGCTGAACCTGATCCTGGGCCTGACCACCATCGCCCTCGGCCTGCTGTTCACCTTCACCGGCCATTACAGTGCTTTCACCCTGATGCTGGTTTTGGCCTTTATCATGGGCGTACTGATCATTATTCCGATCGGGGGTGCTGACATGCCGGTGGTGGTGTCGATGCTCAACAGCTATTCGGGCTGGGCAGCGGCCGGTATCGGCTTCTCGCTGAACAACTCGATGCTGATCATCGCCGGCTCCTTGGTGGGTTCGTCCGGTGCCATCCTCTCGTACATCATGTGCAAGGCGATGAACCGCTCGTTCTTCAACGTCATCCTCGGTGGTTTCGGCGGTGATACCGATGCCGGCGCGGCGCAAGGGACGCAGGAGCAGCGCCCGGTGAAGTCCGGCTCGGCCGACGATGCCACCTTCCTGCTCAGCAATGCCGACAGCGTGATCATCGTCCCGGGCTACGGCCTGGCGGTGGCCCGCGCCCAGCACGCGCTGAAGGAACTGACCGAAAAGCTGACCCACAGCGGCGTCACCGTCAAGTACGCGATCCACCCAGTGGCAGGCCGTATGCCGGGGCACATGAACGTGCTGCTGGCAGAGGCAGAAGTGCCGTACGATCAGGTGTTCGAGATGGAAGACATCAACGCCGAGTTCGGCCAGGCTGACGTGGTGCTGGTACTGGGCGCCAACGACGTGGTCAACCCGGCGGCGAAGAACGACCCCAAGTCGCCGATCGCCGGCATGCCGATCCTCGAAGCGTTCAAGGCCAAGACCATCATCGTCAACAAGCGCTCCATGGCCAGCGGTTATGCCGGCCTGGACAACGAGCTGTTCTACCTCGACAAGACCATGATGGTGTTCGGCGACGCCAAGAAGGTCATCGAAGACATGGTGAAGGCGGTAGAGTGACAACGGCCGCTGCAAACCAGCTGCTATAAAGAAGGCCCCGGTCAGAATCTGCCGGGGCTTTTCTTTTATTGATCCGGATCAACGGCTCTACTCCCGGGCTTCTCATACGACCATGGTCGTGGGACGGCAAGGGGCGAAGTCTCTAGACTGCGCTGCAGTAGTTTCAGTAGCCCGAGATAACAATCCATGTACCGTGATCGTATCCGCTTGTCCTCCCTGCACAGCAAGGTAATGAGTGCGGCTGATGCCGCTGGTCTGATCGAGGACGGCATGACCGTCGGCATGAGCGGTTTCACCCGCGCCGGCGAAGCCAAGGCCGTACCGCATGCACTGGCCGAACGTGCCAAGCAGTCGCCACTGAAAATCAGCCTGATGACTGGCGCCAGCCTGGGCAATGACCTGGACAAGCAACTGACCGAGGCCGGCGTGCTGGCTCGCCGCATGCCGTTCCAGGTCGACAGCACCCTGCGCAAAGCCATCAACGACGGCAAGGTGATGTTCATCGACCAACACCTGTCGGAAACCGTCGAGCAACTGCGCAACCAGCAGCTGAAGCTGCCGGACATCGCGGTCATCGAAGCCGTGGCCATCACCGAGCAAGGCCACATCGTGCCCACGACTTCGGTGGGCAACTCGGCCAGCTTCGCGATTTTCGCCAAGCAGGTGATTGTCGAGATCAACCTCTCGCACAATACCAACCTCGAAGGCCTGCACGACATCTACATCCCGACTTACCGCCCGACCCGCACGCCAATCCCGCTGGTCAAGGTGGATGACCGTATCGGTAGCACCGCTATCCCGATCGACCCAGCCAAAATCGTCGGTATCGTTATCAGCGACCAGCCGGACTCGCCGTCCACTGTTCTGCCGCCAGATGACGAGACCCAGGGTATCGCCGACCACCTGATTAACTTCCTCAAGCAGGAAGTCGACGCTGGCCGCATGACCAACAAGCTCGGCCCGCTGCAGGCTGGTATCGGCAGCATCGCCAACGCGGTGATGTGTGGCCTGATCGAGTCGCCGTTCGAAGACCTGACCATGTACTCCGAAGTGCTGCAGGACTCCACCTTCGACCTGATCGACGCCGGCAAGCTGAGCTTCGCCTCGGGCAGCTCGATCACCTTATCGACCCGCCGCAACGCCGACGTGTTCGGCAACCTGGAGCGCTACAAGGACAAGCTGGTCCTGCGCCCGCAAGAAATTTCCAACCACCCGGAAGTGGTACGTCGCCTGGGCATCATCGGTATCAACACTGCACTGGAGTTCGATATCTACGGTAACGTCAACTCCACCCACGTCTGCGGCACCAAGATGATGAACGGCATCGGTGGCTCGGGTGACTTTGCCCGTAACGCTCACCTCGCTGTGTTCGTCACCAAGTCGATTGCCAAGGGTGGCGCGATTTCCAGTGTGGTACCGATGGTCAGCCACGTCGACCACACCGAGCATGACGTGGACATCCTGGTTACCGAGCAAGGCCTGGCCGACTTGCGTGGCCTGGCACCGCGCGAACGGGCCCGGGCGATCATCGACAATTGTGTGCACCCAGACTACCGCGCTGCGCTGAACGACTACTTCGAGCGTGCCTGCCAGCGCGGCGGTCACACCCCGCACATCCTGCGTGAAGCACTGAGCTGGCACGAAAACCTGGAAGAAACCGGGCGTATGCTGGTGGGCTGATCCCATCGTGGTTCGGAACAGTGGCCCTGCTTCCACTGTTCCGCTCTTGATTTCTCTATCGTGAAATCCTGGGCCGCTGTGCGGCCCTGCTGCGACACACGGCCGCGTCTACACCATTGTGTTGCACAGCCAAGCCGGCACGATTAAAAACTGTTCTACTGTACTGGTATTTTTACCTTTCAACGGCGTAGCAAACTCAACCTTAAGCTCAAAACGCACCATATCTGTGCAGACCAGTACAGTTATGCCTATTTCGAGTGCAACAGTAGGGTTACACAGTTAACTGAGCCATCGTCTTTCCACCAAACTGTATCTACTGTTCTGGACGACAGAGGAGGATCATTGGCATCAGTTAAATCACTACCTAATCCCGCCATAAGCGGAAGGATGAAACATCATGGAACGTACCCTCAGTTCCGGTCTGGTTTTTGAAAGCAACACCCAGCAATCCCACGCTTCGATGCCGCTGCGCGCCCTGTCCACCCTGCTGCTGTGGCAGCGCCGTATGGCTAGCCGCCGTCAATTGGCTCGCCTGGACGCCCGCCTGCTGGCCGACGCCGGTATCAGTGAGTCGCAGCGTTACGAAGAGCTGAGCAAGCCGTTCTGGCGCTAAGCTCCGTATTGCCGGCTTTGGCCGGCACCGCGAATTCCTAAAACCCGTTGCAGGTGACTGCAGCGGGTTTTTTGTTTCTAGGCCGCATGCTAGAGCCTCTTACTGGTCGACATGTACAGTTTAATAAATTTCAAAAAACACCAGTACAATTCCTGCCGACACGTCGTCAGCGTTCAAGAACCCCGGTGCGTGATACGCTTGGCTCGGCAGTTTGGTAAAACCCGCTGTTAAAAGTACCGCGACGAGTTGTGCAAGCGTCCGATAAAGCAGAACAACCCGACCCTAGCCCAGGAGTTCATGATCATGTCCCGTAAATACCTTCTTGGCGCCGCCATGATGCTGAGCCTGGCCGGCACCGCAAACGCCACCAGCTTCGTTGTCACCACTGACGCCGTCGTTGGCGCGGTGGCCGCGTCCACTGATGCCACTTCCGATATTTCCTCTTCGTTCCGTGACGACAAGATCGTCCAGGCCGCCCGTGACGACGCCGCCAGTTTCGTTGGCAGCCAAGGCGACATCCGCGGTGCCAAGCTGGAGAGCGCTTTCCTGCACATCCGCTCGCAAATGCCAGCCCTGCAAGCCAGCGACGCACAACTGGCCCAGGCCATCCTGGCACTCTGACGCCGGTTGACCCTTTCGGCTGTGTTGGTCACCACCAGCACAGCCGTACCTACCATTGCCGCCCACGTTTCCAGCTTTTGTAGAGCCCATGCGTTATCTGTTGCCGCTGCTGTTCTCCCTCGTTGGCATGGCCAACGTCCATGCCATGGATACCACCACGCAAAGCCTGGTCATCACTGGCTATGTCACCAGCCAAGTCACCAGCGCACCGTTTGACCGTAAACTGGTCCACCAGGCCCGCGACGATGCCGCTGCCTTCGTCGCCAGCGACGGTCAGATCCGCGGTGCGCGGTTGGAGGCTGCGTTGGAATCATTACGCCACAATTGCGCACGGCACACCGTCGGCGACCTGGAACTGGCGCAGGCAATTCTCGTCCAATAACTACACCCGACTCCCTGTATTTTTCGGAGATGCTCCATGCGTAAACCGCTGATTGCCGCTACCCTCGGCATGTTGCTGCTGGCCGACCTGGCCCAGGCACAAACCCTGGTGGCCACCAGCAACATCATCGTGCGTGCCTTTGGCCGCTCGATCGATTTCACCTCTGACACCACCACTTCAATCCGCGATTCGAAAGTAGTGCGCGAAGCCCACGACGACGCCGCCAGCTTCGTCGCCAGCAACGGTGACATCCGCGGCGCCCAACTTGAGGCAGCCTTCAACACCCTGCGCGAGCGTGTACCGCAAGCACGGGACGCCAGCGACCAAGTATTGGCCGAAGCCATCCTCGCGCTGTGAATCGCGTGCGCGCCTGGCTGCTCGGCTGCGCCCTGACGCTGCTCGGCACGCCCGCCTTGGCCGACCTGCAGCTTGAGCTGCAGGCGTCCGGCCTTGATCCGCAACAGGCCCAAGCCAGCCAGACTCTGCTTGATGAAGCGCTGGGCAAATTGCCCCCTCGCTTCAAGCAACAGCTAAACCGCCGCGTGCAGGTCAGCTGGAGCGACAACATGCCGGTCGATGCCTATGGCCAGGCATCGCTGGTGTCCACCCTGGAGCTCAACCGCCGCTTGCTGCCCAGCCTCACCGATGGCAGCGCCGCCACCCAGCGCACCAACCGCCCGCATGGCACGGTGCGTGAAGAGCTGCTGGCGACCGTATTGCACGAGCTCACCCACATCTACGACCGCGCCCGCCTGTGGTCTAGCGCCGAACACACACTGATCGCCCGCTGCAAGCGCCAGCAAGGCACGTTGGGCAAGGTCGGCCTGCCCGAGGCATGCCGCGGCCAGGCCGAGCGCCGCTTTACCCTCAGTGACGACCCACGCTTGCTCGACCTGGCTGGCTGGCAGCAGTACGTGGGCCGACGTGGCGAGCGTGAGCAGCACAACGGCCAATTCGTGCGCAGCCCCGACAGCTATGAACTGAGCAGCCCCAAAGAGTACATCGCGGTCAACATGGAGTATTTCCTCCTCGACCCGAGCTACGGCTGCCGCCGCCCGTCGCTCAACCAGTACCTGCGCGAGCACTTCGGCTGGGCACCGCAACAGGACACCTGTGCCAAGGGCCTGCCATTCATCAACGCTGGCAGCGACTTCGCCCGCCTGCCGCTGGGTGAAATCGACCCTGAGCGGGTCTATGAAGTGGACTACCTGCTAGCCGAAGCCAACCAGAACCTGGTCAGCCGCTGGGGCCACAGCATGCTGCGCCTGGTAATCTGCAAGCCGGGCCGCCCACGCGGGCCCGACTGTCGCCTGGACCTCGACCAGAGCCTGGTGCTGTCGTACCGCGCCTTCGTCAACGATGTGCAGCTTTCGAGCTGGGACGGCTTGGTCGGTGCCTACCCCTCGCGACTGTTCGTGCTGCCGCTGGGCCAGGTCATCGATGAATACACCAAGACCGAACTGCGTAGCCTGGCCTCGGTGCCGTTGCGGCTCAACCGCGACGAGATCGAAAACCTGGTGCGCCAGGCCGCCGAAATGCACTGGAGCTACGACGGCAACTACTGGTTCCTATCGAACAATTGCGCGGTGGAGTCGTTGAAACTGCTGCGCAGCGGCACCGCCAACCCACGCCTGAACGACCTCGACAGCATCATGCCCAATGGCTTGCTGGCGGTGCTCAAGGGTAGGGGGCTGGCCGACACCAGCGTGCTCGACGACCCACGCGAGGCTCTGCGCCTGGGCTATCGATTCGATTCTTACCGTGACCGCTACCAGGCCATGTTCGACGTGTTGCGAAAACAACTGCCGATCAAACAGGCCAAGGTCGAAGACTGGCTGGCCCTGAATGCCGAGCAGCGCCGTGGCTGGTTTGCCAAAGCCGACCTGCGCACCAGCGCCGCCTTGCTGCTGCTCGAACAGGCCAGCTTGCGCCAGCAATTGCTGCTGGCTCAGGACGAGGTCAAGCAACGCTACCTGAATGCCGCAGCGCTGAATGATGGCAGCGTCAGCAAGGCCGATGCGACCCTCAAGCAAATGCTCGCCAATAGCGGCTTCCTCAGCCGCCCGGCAGAGTTGCTCGATGCCAAGGGTTACGGGCTGCCGCAGCCGCAGGAGCGCAAGCACCTGGAGCAAGTCAGCAGCGAGCGGCAGGCGCAGCTGCTGCGCCTGAGCACAACCTTGGACAAAGAGGTGAGGGCGCTGCTGGAGCCGTCGCGGGCCAAGGAAATTGCCGCGGTTGAGGCCAATGTGAAGCAGATTGGCGAACATTTACGAGCGCTGCACAAGGCCGCCGGTGGCCTGCAACTGTGATGTTTGCCATGCCGGTCTCTTCGCGGGTAAACCCGCTCCCACAGGATTTACACAGCACCTGAGAGCGGCGCCGTACCCTTTAGGAGCGGGTTTACCCGCGAAAGGGCCAGCACAGACAACACAAGGCCTACAGTTTCTCCTCAGCCTCCGAAGGCAAGTGCTCATCCAGATGCAACCACGGCAACCGGCTACCCACCCAGATATGCCGGTTGGCCCGCACCCGCTCTGGATGGTCCAGCGTAGCCACCGTCACATCCACCGTCTCCGGGCTATGCGTGGTCACCAGCGCCACATGCGCCCCGCATTGCCCGCAGAAGTAGCGGCTGCAACTGGCCGGCGCCACATAGCAGTTCGGCTCCCCGGCCAGCCACCGAAACCCTGAACGGGGCAGGGTGAGCCAGGTCACCACCAGCCCGCCGCTGACCCGCCGGCAGATCGAACAATGGCAGTGGGCAATGTCCGTCAGGTCACCCTCCAAGCGATAACGTATAGCGCCGCAATGGCAGCCACCTTCGGTCACATTCTGCATCACCTACCTCCCGTCGCCTTTGCCTAAGCGAAAGCTGGCTGAAAGCTTACCGCCCTAGGATAGCCCCACTACCGGCACCAGACCGGTCAGCCAGGGCACCCGGTCAGCACCGCGCCCGGCCCAATCAACAACAACAATGGTGATTCTGATGTATTCCTGTGCCCGCCTTCCCGTAGTGCCCCTCCGCATGCTCCCTGCGCAGCGCCCAACGCGCTGATCCGCCCGAATCGACTTTTCCTTCGCCGCGCCACGCCTGGAGTATTGCCATGCTGACCTTCCTCGGCTTTGCCATGGTCATCACCTTTATGTACCTGATCATGACCAAGCGCCTATCGGCCTTGATCGCACTGATCCTGGTACCGATCCTGTTCGCCCTGTTCGGCGGTTTTTCCGCCAAGATCGGCCCCATGATGCTCGAAGGCATCAGCAAGCTCGCGCCTACCGGCGTGATGCTGATGTTCGCCATTCTGTACTTCGCCCTGATGATCGACTCCGGGCTGTTCGACCCAGCCGTGCGCAAGATCCTCAAGCTGGTCAAGGGCGACCCGCTGAAAGTTTCTGTCGGCACCGCAGTATTGGCCCTGGTGGTCTCACTCGACGGTGACGGCGCTACCACCTACATGATCTGCTGCGCCGCCATGCTGCCGATGTACAGCCGCCTCGGTATGAGCCCGCGGATTATGGCCGGTCTGATCATCCTCGCCGGCGGGGTGATGAACATGACCCCCTGGGGTGGCCCGACCGCTCGCGCCGCCAGCGCCCTGCATGTGGACCCGTCGGACATCTTCGTGCCGATGATCCCGGCCATGCTGTTCGGAGTGCTGGCGATCCTGGCCATCGCCTATATGTACGGCAAGCGCGAACGTGCCCGCCTGGGCGAACTGCATTTGCCCACCGACGATATCGACCACAGCGAAATCACCGTTTCGCAGTACCCGGATGCACGCCGGCCAAAACTGCTGTACTTCAACGGCGCCCTCACCGCCGCCCTGATGGTCGCCCTGATCGTCGGCGTGCTGCCGCTGCCGGTGCTGTTCATGATCGCCTTCAGCATCGCCATGATCGTCAACTACCCGTGCCTGCAGCAGCAAAAGGACCGCATCGCCGCCCACGCTGGCAGCGTGCTGGCTGTCACCGGGTTGATTTTCGCCGCTGGCATCTTCACCGGTATCCTGTCGGGCACCGGCATGGTCGACGCCATGTCCAAGAGCCTACTGTCGGTCATCCCCGATGCGCTGGGGCCCTATTTGGCAGTAATCACCGCCATCGTGAGCATGCCGTTCACCTTCTTCATGTCCAACGACGCGTTCTACTACGGTGTGCTGCCAGTATTGGCCGAAGCCGCCAGCCATTACGGTATCAGCCCGGTGGAAATGGCCCGTGCGTCGATCGTCGGCCAGCCGGTACACCTACTCAGCCCGTTGGTACCCTCCACCTACCTGCTGGTGGCCCTGGCCGGTATCGAGTTCGGCGATCATCAGCGCTTCACCTTGAAGTGGGCAGTACTGGTGTGCCTGTGCATAATGCTCGCCGCACTGCTGATGGGCATTTTCCCGCTGTTCAGTAGTCTTTAATAAACACGTATTAGCTACCGCGGCGCGCCCCTGATCGGGCGCGTCGCCTTTACCGCTCGAAGGAAAACACATGGAATGGCTGACCAGCCCGGAAATCTGGGTTGCCTTTTTTACCCTTACCGCGCTTGAGATCGTCCTCGGTATCGACAACATCATCATGATCTCGATCCTGGTCAGCCGCATGCCCAAGCACATGCAGCCGCGTACCCGGATCTTCGGCCTGGCCCTGGCCATGGTCACCCGCATCATGCTGCTGTTGTCGATCACCTGGGTCATGCGCCTTACCGCCGACTTGGTCGTGGTGTTCGGCCAAGGCATCTCTGGACGCGACCTGATCTTGTTCTTTGGCGGCCTGTTCCTGCTGTGGAAAAGCTCGCAAGAGATCTACCACGGCCTGGAAGGCGAGGACGAGAACGCGGATGAGCCGAAAGGCGCGGGTGGCAAGTTCTTCTACACCATCATCCAGATCGCCATCATCGACATCGTGTTCTCGCTGGACTCGGTAATCACTGCGGTAGGCATGGTTTCCCACGTACCGGTAATGATCGCCGCCATCGTCGTTGCCGTGCTGGTGATGATGCTGTGCGCCGGCGCCATCAGCAATTTCATCGACAAGCACCCGTCGCTGAAGATGCTCGCGCTGTCGTTCCTGATCGTGGTCGGTACCGTACTGATCGCCGAAGCCTTCGACGTGCATGTGCCAAAGGGCTACGTCTACTTCGCCATGGCCTTCTCGCTGGCGGTAGAGGCCATCAACATCCGCATGCGCACCGCCTTGGCGCGCAAGAACGGCAAAGAGCATGAGCCGGTGAAACTGCGCAAGGACATTCCGGGTCAATAAGATCAGGAAGTGCAGGACACAAAGGGCCCTTCGGGGCCCTTTTTCATGCCCGTATTGACGCTTACGCGGGCAAGCCTGCGGATAGGCCCGTACCGCAATCATTCATTTGCCCCGTGTTTCAAATAAATGGCAGGCATGCGAAGCTGGCGACAGCTACGTAAAACAACTAAAGCTTTGAGTGAGCACTGAAAATTCTTCAAACGCTCACGCTTCGTCTCTTGGCCCACTGGGCCAGTGCAACAGGGGGCCTTCGCCATGCTGACCCTGCTCAACCTGCTCTCGGCCGTGACGCTTCTGGTCTGGGGCACCCACATCGTGCGTACCGGCATTCTCCGGGTATTCGGCTCGGGCCTGCGGCGCATCATCAACCAGAACATGAATAAGCGTCCGCTGGCGTTTATCGCCGGTATTCTGGTCACGGCCATGGTACAGAGCAGCAACGCCACCGCCATGCTGGTCACATCGTTCGTCGGCCAAGGCTTGATGGCCATGACTCCGGCCCTGGCAATCATGCTCGGTGCCGACGTGGGCACCGCGCTGATGGCTCGGGTGCTGACCCTGGACCTGTCCTGGCTGTCGCCGCTGCTCATCTTCCTTGGCGTGATCTTTTTCCTCTCGCGCAAGCAGACACGTGCTGGCCAACTGGGCAGGGTAGGCATTGGGCTTGGCCTGATCATTCTGGCATTGGAGCTGATCGTGCAGGCAGCGACACCGATCACCCACGCCCAGGGGGTTAAAGTGCTGTTCGCCTCCCTCACCGGCGACATTATGCTCGATGCCTTGGTGGGTGCGCTGTTCGCCATGATTTCCTATTCCAGCCTGGCTGCCGTGCTGCTCACTGCGACGCTGGCCGGTGCCGAAGTGATCAGCCTGCCGGTGGCCATCGGCCTGGTGGTCGGCGCCAACATTGGTAGCGGGCTGCTGGCCTTCATCAGCACCAGCATGCAAAACGCCGCTGGGCGCCGAGTGGCCCTGGGCAGCCTGCTGTACAAGCTGATCGGCCTGCTACTGATCATCCCTGTGCTGCACCCGCTGGTGGCGTGGATGGACTCGCTAAGTTTCAGCCCGCAGGAACTGGTCATCGGCTTTCACCTGCTCTACAACACGCTTCGTTGCCTGATCATGCTGCCCACGGTCAAACCCATGGGCCGGTTGTGCAATAGCCTGCTGCCCGAGCGCGAGGCCAGTAATGGCCAGGTACGCCCGCGCCATCTCGACACCTCGGCACTGGAAACGCCCAGCCTGGCCCTGGCCAACGCCGCCCGCGAAACCCTGCGCCTGGGCGATATCGTCGACAGCCTGCTCGAAGCCATGCTCGGCGCCCTGCGCGGCACACACACCGCCTTGCCACAGCAAGTCCGCGCCTTGGGCGAGGACGCTGAAGCCTTGTACAGTGCAATCAAGTTGTACCTGGCGCAGATGTCGCGCGAAGACCTCAGCGAACAAGACAACCGCCGCTGGGCCGAAATCATCGAGTTGGCGATTAACCTCAAGTTGGCCTGCGACCTGATCGAACGCATGTTGCGCAAAGTCCAGCAGCAGAAAACCAGCCAGCGCCGGGAGTTTTCTCAAGTGGGCCTGGACGAGCTGACCGGCCTGCAAGAGCAGTTGCTGGCCAACTTGCGCCTTGGGCTGTCGGTATTCCTCAGTGCCGACCCAGAAAGCGCCCGCTTGCTGCTACGGGAAAAACGCCGCTTTCGCGCCCAGGAGCGGCGCCTTGCCCACGCCCATGTCAGCCGCCTGCAACGCAAGGTAGTACAAAGTATTGAGACCAGTTCGCTACACTTGGAGCTGATCGCCGACATGAAGCGTTTGAACTCTTTGTTCTGTAGCAGTGCCTATGTGGTACTGGGCGGCTCGGACACGGGCGGGCTGATGCTCGACAGCGTGCCGGACGAAGCCCGCCTGCCGTGATTTTGCCTACCTGAGGACCAAAGCTCGCCCATGCGTTGCCTGATGTTCGTTTGCCTGCTGATTTGCGGCCTACCCTCATTCGCCCTCGACCGCTCGCGCGTTGAGGGCTACCTGTTGCCCAATGGCCTGCAGGTCATCCTCAAAGACGGCTATGAACGTGACCATGTGGCTATTCGCCTGGTGGTCGGGGTAGGCCTGGACGATTTCAATTGCGAGCAGAAAGAGCTGCCGCACCTGCTCGAGCACCTACTTTTCGGCGGGATAGACGAAACTGGCGAGGGCGGCCTGGAGGAGCGCTTGCAATCGCTGGGCGGGGAGTGGAACGCCTACACCAGCAGCGCCGACACCACCTTTGTTATCGAAGCCCCGGCGCGCAACCAGCGCAAAGTCCTCGACCTGCTGCTGGCAGTTATCCGCGACACCCGCATCGATGCCAAGGCCCTGGCCAATGCCAAGCACATCATCGAGCGCGAGGATGGCGGCCACTATGGCCACCTGCAGCGTTGGCTCGACCGCCAGGACATCGGCCACCCCGCCAGCGACCAGCTGGCCACAGAACTGGGTTTGAAGTGCCCCGAACGCTCCAACCTCGACAGCATGACCCTAGAGCAGGTGCAAACCTTGCGTGACCACTGGTACGCCGCCAACAACATGACCCTGATCATGGTCGGCGGCCTCGACCGCCTGTTACCGGCGTACCTGGAGCGCACCTTTGGCGAACTGCCAGCCACCGAACCGGAAGAACGCCGCACCTTGGAAAGCATCAGCCAGCCAGCTGAGCAGCGTCGCGACCTGACCCGCGGCTGGCTGGGCGACAGCGTCAAGCTGCACTGGCTGTTCATTGAGCCGGTGCTGGACAACGATCACCAGGCCACCCTCGACCTGTTGTCGCGCTACCTGGAGTGGGCGCTGTATGACCAGCTGCGCCTACGCAACGGCTTGTCCTACGGGCCCTCGGTACAACGCGAAAGCTTTGGCGACACCGGCCTGCTCAGCCTCAATGCCGACCTGGAACGCGAGGACATCGACCAGGCCGTCGAGGTGATGCAGGCGTTGTTCGCGCACCTGCGCAAGGAAGGGCTCGACCCGGATACCTTCGCCCGCATCAAGTACGCCAGTGTCGCCAAGGAAAGCTGGAGCACCCAGGGCAACAGCGCCTTGGCCGACTACTACTGGGGGGCATTGAACGACTATACCGATGGGCGCTTTGCCAACCCGGTGCGCAAGTTGCGCCAGGTCAGCCTGGCGCAGGCCAATGAGGCGCTGAAGGGCCTGCTCAAGGAGGAGGGGTACGTGCGTATCGAAAAGCCGTTGCTTGGCTATGATGAGCTTTACGGGCTGGTTGCCTTGCTGTTAGGGCTGATCCTGGCAGCGGGGCTGTTGCGCTGGCGTCGGCATGGCCCTGAAAAGCCGAGCGGTGCTACACGGTAGCGGTGAATCGGCGGTATCCTTTTGCCATTACCGGCCTCTTCGCGGGCACGCCCGCTCCCACAGAGTTCAGCGACAACCCGGACCCAGTGGGAGCGGGTGTGCCCGCGAAGAGGCCGGCACAACCCCCATCCTTTCTGTTGTAGCCCCCAATGCCCCAAATCCCCCAAGTCGTCCAACGCATCATCGAGCTGCTCAAACGCTACCCCGGCATCATCGCGCTTGGCGGTTTCCTCTCCGGCATCGGCAGCTTCATCCTGGTTGACCGCCAAGCTGGGCTGGCCAGCTGGGTGGCCGTACTCATGCTGGTCAGCTGGGTCTGGCTGATGCTGGAGAACACCCTCACCGGCCTGTTCGCACGCACCTTCAACCGCGAAATCCCACAGCCGCTGTTGCGCTACGCGACGCAGATGATCCACCAGGAATCGCTGTTCTTCGTGCTGCCGTTCTTCTTCATCACCACCACTTGGAACAGCAGCCAGCTGGTGTTCACCGGCTTGCTCACTGCAGCCGGCCTGATCTCGATCATCGACCCGCTGTACTACAAGTGGCTGGCACCGCGGCGTTGGCTGTTCCTGGCGTTGCATACCCTGACTTTGTTCGCCGCACTGCTGACAGCGTTGCCGATCATCCTGCACCTGACCACCGCGCAAAGTTTCAAACTGGCCTTGATCGCGGCCATGGCCCTGTCGTTCCCTAGCCTGGCCAGCAGCTTCCCGATCAACAACTGGCGCCGCGCCGTCGCGCTGGTACTGGTGACGTTGTCGGTCGGCGGCGGCGGCTGGCTGCTGCGCTCCTGGGTGCCGCCAGCCACCCTGTGGATGACCGAAGTGGCGGTCAGCACCGAAGTGCTGAACCGCCAACCGGGCGATTCGCTGGACGAAATTGCCGCCAGCCGTATTCGCAGCAGCGGCCTGTACGCCTACACCGCGATCAACGCGCCACGTGGCCTGAACGAGCGCATCTACCACGTGTGGCAAAAGGACGGCAAAGAGGTCGACCGTATTGCCCTGGACATCCACGGCGGGCGCAAGGAGGGCTACCGGGCCTGGACCCACAAGCAGAACTTCCCGCCGAACCCGGTGGGCAAGTGGCAGGTGAGGGTGCTGACCGAGGACGGCCAGGTAATTGGCGTGCTGCGCTTCAAGGTGGTCGACGATACACCGGCGCAATGATTGAAAAGGGGCTGCTAGGCAGCCCCTGGCCCCTTCAGACAGCACATAATCACCAAACAGCCCAGGCCCGCTGCGCTATGATCAGCCCCTACGCCTTAGTGCCGAGTCAGTTGCATGGAGCCTATGACCACCCCCAGCGCCACCCTGGACACCAGTAGCCAACCGGCCTGCCTGCGCATTACCGGTGACTGGACCCTGGCGCACTACGCCAGCCTCAAGCATGAGAGCGAGCGCCTGCGTACGCAATACGCCGCCGACACCGTCGCCGACCTTAGCCAACTTGGCCGCCTGGACACCGCCGGTGCCTCACTACTGGCCGAGCTGCTCGGTTCCGAGCGCCTGTCGCGCTGTACCCACGGCCTGCCCGAAGCCAGCCGCGCACTGCTAAAGAACGTTTACTGCTCGGTGCAGGACTACTGCATCCCAGTCAAGGAGCCCGAGCGCAATGTGCTGCTGTTGCTGCTGGAGCGCATCGGTTGCGCCGTCGGCACCTTGTGGCAAGACACCATGCAATTGCTCGGCTTCGTCGGCGTAATCCTCGAAACCCTGCTGCGCCGTGCCCTGCAGCCCCACCGCTGGCGCATTACCCCGGTCGTGGCACACATTGAGCAGACCGGCCTGGACGCCGCACCTATCGTTGCCTTGCTGACCTTCCTGGTAGGTGCGGTAGTGGCGTTCCTCGGCGCCACGGTGCTGGCTGCCTTCGGCGCGACCATTTTCACCGTCGACCTGGTGGCGTTCTCGTTCCTACGCGAGTTCGCCGTGCTGCTGACCGCTATCCTCATGGCCGGCCGCACCGCCAGCGCATTCACCGCCCAGATCGGCTCGATGAAAGCCAACGAAGAAATCGACGCCATCCGCACCCTGGGGCTGAACCCTATGGAACTGTTGGTGGTACCGCGGGTACTGGCCCTGTTGATATCGCTGCCGTTGCTCACCTTCATCGCGATGATTTGCGGCATTGTCGGCGGTGCTGTGGTGTGTGCGCTATCGCTGGACATCTCACCGGCGATGTTCCTGTCGCTGCTGCAAAGCGACATCGGCGTGCAGCACTTCCTGGTCGGCCTGGCCAAGGCACCGTTCTTCGCCTTCCTGATCGCCTCCATCGGCTGCCTGGAAGGCTTCAAAGTCAGCGGCAGCGCCGAATCGGTAGGGGCGCATACCACCTCGGCGGTGGTGCAATCGATATTCGTGGTCATCGTGCTGGACGCAGTGGCCGCCCTGTTCTGCATGGAGATGGGCTGGTGAGTGGCCAGGAAACCGTGATCGAGGCGCGTGGTATCTGCAACCGCTTCGGTCGCCAGAGCGTGCACGAAAACCTCGACCTAGACCTGTACCGCGGTGAGATTCTTGCCGTGGTCGGCGGGTCGGGCAGCGGCAAGTCGGTGTTACTGCGCAGCATCATCGGCCTGCGGCGGCCCAATGAAGGGCAAATCAAGGTGTTCGGCCAAGACTTAGCCAGCCTGCGCGAACAGCAGCGCTCACTGGTCGAGCGGCGCTTCGGCGTACTGTTCCAGAAGGGCGCGCTGTTTTCTTCGCTGACCGTGACCGAAAACGTGGCTTTGCCGCTAATCGAGCACGCCGGGCTGTCGCGTGCAGATGCCGAGCACCTGGCCGGGGTTAAGCTGGCCCTGGCCGGGCTGCCGATCTCGGCTGCCGACAAGTACCCAGCCTCGCTATCGGGGGGCATGATCAAGCGCGCAGCGTTGGCTCGGGCCCTGGCACTGGACCCTGACATCCTGTTCCTCGACGAGCCAACCGCCGGCCTGGACCCGATCGGCGCGGCCGCCTTCGACCAGTTGATCCTAACCCTGCGTGACGCCCTGGGCCTGTCGGTGTTTCTCATCACCCACGACCTCGACACCCTGTACACCATCACCGACCGCATCGCGGTGCTGTCGCAAAAGAAGGTCCTGGTGGCCGGCCCGCTGGCCGAGGTCGAGCAAACCAACGACGCCTGGATTCAAGAATACTTTCATGGCCCGCGCGGGCGGGCAGCCGAACAGGCCGCCACCCGTGCCGGGCAGGAGCGCTGAACAATGGAAACCCGAGCCCATCACGTCCTCATCGGCCTGGTCACTGTCCTGGTGGTGGCCGGCGCCATGCTGTTTGGCCTGTGGCTGACCAAATCCAGTGTCGACGACGCCTTCAAGGACTATGAGGTGGTATTCAACGAGGCCGTCTCGGGCCTATCCCGCGGCAGCCCGGTGCAGTACAACGGCATCAAGGTTGGCGACGTGTCGACCCTACGCCTAGACCCAAAAGACCCACGCCGGGTACTGGCACGGGTGCGCCTGAGCGCCGACACCCCGGTCAAGGAAGATACCCAGGCCAAGCTCACCCTGGCCGGCGTGACCGGTAACTCATTTATCCAGCTCAGCGGCGGCACCCCGAAAAGCCCTGAGCTTAAGGGCAAGGATGGCAAGCTGCCGGTGATCATTGCTTCGCCCTCGCCGATCTCGCGCCTGCTCAATGACAGCAGCGACCTGGTGACCAACATCAACCTGCTGCTGCACAACGCCAACCAGATGTTCTCCGACGACAACATCGGCCACCTCAGCAACACCCTGGCCAACCTCGACAAGACCACCGGCGCTTTTGCCGGCCAGCACGGCAGCATCGCCCAGGCCATCGAGCAACTGGTGCTGGTGGGCAAGCAGGCCAGTGCCACCCTGGCCGAAACCCAGGCGCTGATGCGCAATGCCAACGGCCTGCTGGGTAGCGAAGGCAAACAAGCCATCGGCAGCGCCGAGCAGGCCATGCAGGCGCTGGCCGAGAGCACCGCCACCATCAACAGCTTGCTGAAAGACAACAGCGAAGCCATCGGCGACGGGGCCCAGGGTCTGAACCAGCTGACCCCGGCGATTCGCGAGCTACGCGAAACCCTCAACGCACTCAAAGGCATTTCCCGGCAACTGGAAGCCGACCCCAGCGGCTACCTGCTCGGCCGCGACAACAACAAGGAGTTCCAGCCATGAAACCGTCGCTGCGCCTGCTGGCCCTGGCGGCCGCGCTGAGCCTGGCCAGTGCCTGCTCGATCCTGCCGCAAAGCGAACCCGTCGACCTCTACCGCCTGCCGGTGAACCAGCCTAGCCGCACGCCGCCGGTACTGGGCTGGTCATTGCGCCTGAACAAGCCGCTGGCCAGCGAAGTGCTGGCCGGGCCACGGATTGCCGTTATTCCCCAGGGCGATGTGGTTAGCAGCTACAAAGGCGCGCGCTGGGGCGATGCAGTGCCGGTGCTGCTGCGTAACCGCCTGCTCGACGGCTTCCAGCGTGACGGCCAGGTACAGCGCCTGAGCGCCGACGACAGTAACCTGCAAGCCGACTACGAGCTGGCCGGCGAACTGCAAGCGTTCCAGAGTGAATACCGTGCAGACGGTGCTGTGGAGGTGGTGATCCGCTATGACGCACGCCTGGTCCAGGGCCGCAGCCAGCGCATCTTGGCTAGCAAACGCTTCGAGATCCGCCAGCCGCTGGCTGACAAGCAGGTATCAGCGGTGGTTGCCGGGTTTGGCCAGGCCTGCGACCAACTGACCGGGCAGGTGGTGAGCTGGACCATTGCCCAAGCTGGCAGCAGTTACGCTCACTAAAGGCCTGCACGCTTTTGGGTGGGCGCGCGTCAGGCGAAGAACCAGTAGCAGACGAAGATTGCTGCGACCACACCTGAGAATTCGGCCAGCAGCGCGCAACCCACCGCATGACGCACCCGCTGGATACCCACGGCACCAAAGTACACCGCTAGCACATAGAAGGTGGTTTCGGTACTTCCCTGGATGGTTGCCGCCACCAGTGCCGGGAAGCTGTCTACACCGTGGGCCTGCATGGTCTCGATCAGCATCGCCCGCGCGGCACTACCAGAGAACGGCTTGACCAGCGCCGTGGGCAGGCCCTCGACGAAGCGGGTATCCAGGCCCAGCCAGGTCACCGCATGGCGGATACCGTCCAGGGCCAGCTCCAGGGCGCCGGACGCACGCAGCACACCGACCGCCACCAACATCGCCACCAGGTAGGGCAACAGGTTCTTGGCCACGTCGAAGCCTTCCTTGGCACCTTCGACAAAGGTTTCATACACCTTCACCCGCTTCAAGGCGCCAATCACCAGGAACAAGGTGATCACGCCAAACAGCGTGAGGTTGCCCAAGATCGACGACAGGCCGGCCAGCGCGGCCGCCGACAAGGTGCCAAGGAAGGCCATGAAGCCACCCAGCAGCAAGGCACCGGGGATCAGGTAGGCAAGCACCACCGGGTCCCACAAGCGCAGGCGCTGCATCACTGCCACAGACAGCAGGCCGACCAGGGTCGAGACACTGGTAGCCAGCAGGATGGGCAAGAACACCATGGTCGGGTCTGGCGCACCTTGTTGCGCCCGGTACATGAAGATGGTTACCGGCAGCAGGGTCAGCGACGAAGCATTGAGCACCAGGAACAGGATCTGCGCATTGCTCGCCGTGGTGCTGCTGGGGTTAAGCTCCTGCAGCGCGCGCATGGCCTTCAGGCCAATTGGCGTGGCGGCGTTGTCCAAACCGAGACCGTTGGCGGCGAAGTTCATGGTGATCAGGCCCAAGGCCGGGTGTCCGGGTGGCACTTCCGGCATCAGGCGGGCAAACAGCGGGCCAAGCACCTTGGCCAGCCACTCGACGATGCCGGCCTGCTCGGCGATCTTGAGAAAGCCCAGCCACAGGGTCAGCGTGCCGAACAGCAGCACCATCACTTCGACCGACAGCTTGGCCATGGCGAAGATGCTCTCGACCATCGCCGCAAAGATGCCGGCGTTGCCGCCTACCAGCCATTGGGCCAGGGCGGACACTGCCGCCACCAGGAAAAAGCCAAGCCAAAGGCCGTTGAGCATCCGTGTGTACCCCCTGAAAAATGCCCGAATAATAGCGGAAGTTGTCTGTACCGGCTTCATCGCCGGCAAGCCAGCTCCCACAGGGATGTCACAAGGCCCGAAGCCAGCGCGGTATCTGTGGGAGCTGCCTTGCCGCCGAAGGGCCGGTACAGGCGCCTGAGATTCTCACAGACAACAAAAAGCCCCGACAGGTCGGGGCTTCTTGTTCAGCACATAAGGCTCAGCGCTTGGCGGTCTCGCCAACCACAGCCGTTTGCTGCTTGCCGGCCATCAGCGAGGCGTAGTACTTCTCGCCTTTGGCTGCGTCGTACATGCCTTCCCAACGGGCAATGACCAGGGCTGCCAGGGCGTTGCCCACCACGTTCAAGGCGGTACGGGCCATGTCCATGATGCGGTCGACACCGGCGATGAAGGCCAGGCCTTCCAGCGGGATGCCCACGCTGCCCAGGGTGGCCAGCAGCACCACGAAGGAAACGCCCGGTACGCCAGCGATACCTTTGGAGGTGACCATCAGGGTCAGTACCAGCAGCAGCTGTTGGCTCCACGACAGGTCGATACCGTACAGCTGAGCAATGAAGATGGCCGCGATGCTCTGGTACAGGGTCGAACCGTCGAGGTTGAAGGAGTAGCCGGTCGGTACCACGAAGGAGCAGATCGACTTCGGCGCACCGTACTTTTCCATCTTCTCGATCACGCGCGGCAGCACGGTTTCCGAGCTGGAGGTGGAGTAGGCCAGAATCAGCTCATCTTTCATGATGCGCATGATCTTGATCACCGAGAAGCCGAACAGGCGCGCCACCAGGCCCAACACCATGAAGGCAAAGAAGGCGATGGCGAAGTACACCAGCACTACCAGCTTGGCCAGTGGCAGCAGCGAGCTGAAGCCGAAGTTGGCAACGGTCACAGCGATCAGGGCAAACACGCCGATTGGGGCGTAGTTCATGATCATGTGGGTGACCTTGAACATGGTTTCCGAGACGCCCTGGAAGGTGCGTACCAGCGGGTCACGCAGGTCTGCCTGCAAGCTCGACAAGCCCAGGCCGAACAAGACCGAGAAGAAGATGATCGGCAGCATTTCGCCACGCATCAGCGCTGCGAAGATGTTCGACGGGATCAGGTTGAGCAGGGTTTCGATGAACGCGTGCTCATGCTGCACTTCGGCAGCAGTGGCCTGGTACTTGGAAATGTCTACGGTACCCAGGGTGCTCATGTCGATGCCGGCGCCCGGGTGGAACAGGTTGGCCAGCACCAGGCCGACGACGATGGCGATGGTGGTCACCACCTCGAAGTAGATGATGGTCTTCAGGCCGATACTGCCCAGTTTCTTCGCATCGCCAACCCCGGCGATACCCACGATCAGCGAGGAAATCACGATCGGGACGACGATCATCTTGATCAGGCGAATGAAGATGTCACCAGCGGGCTGGAGGACGTTGCTGATCCACCATGCCTTTTCTGCACTGAAATGATTCAGTAGCGCGCCGATTGCAACACCCAGGACCAGACCTATGACGATCTGCCAGGCGAGGCTCAGTTTTGCCTTCTTCATGTCTTTACCCTTTGTTGTAGTGGTCATGGGCACCTAACGGAAACGCCCGTAACAGAGCCATCGGCTAGGTCAAGGGGCAACATATTGTTCCGTCCGGCAACTTCATGTAAGGACACCGCAGGCGAGCAACGGGGTGCTCGGGCCGGCGAAAAAGGCGGCAACTATTGCGATGGCAAAGGGGGAAATCTAATGCCTGAAACGCATAGCCCATACCATTTACGCATAATGTTTCTGGCCATTACGAGGGCTTTGTAAGTGATTGATTTATAACGTTCGGAAACCCGAACAAGACCAAGCCGCCATATTTCGGCAGATTTAGCCGTAGCGAACGTGCATGAAAAATGGCCTGTTCGACAATCCGAATGGCAGAAAAGGCACTTGAACGCGGGAGGGGGAAGGGGAAAAAAAACTGATATACGGTTAAGACAAAATGTGTCTTGAAGAACAAATCGCGCAGGGGAAGCGAAGTTTCCTACATGGCTCCTCGGAAGTCAGGTCTGACAAGATGCCCCAATGACACCGTCGACCTGATGCTTCCGATTTCGCCTTTCCTGACCCGGCCCAATGCTGGAGGCACTCCCTGTACCCCTAGGCCACTCCGATCCTGCAACAATCAGAACAGCCCGGCCCCTTGGTCATGTGCTGCCCCTCCTCGGGGCGGCGCATCATAGAAGGCTGAAATATAGAAAGGTTCAGCTTCTATTACGTGACAGTGCATGACTTTCATTCGTACCGGCTGCCAACGCTCAGTACCAGTTCGGGTCACGCTTAAGCTGCTCCTGCAGCATTGCTTTCATGCCGTCGTCCGGCTTACCCAACCAGCGGTACTGCGCGTGGCGGGTGGGCGACTTGTCGTTCGGCAACCCTTCGGGTACTTCCACGAGCATCCCGTAGGCATCGTCCTTGTCCCAGCTGAACGCCACGATCAGGCGCTTGTAAGTGCAGTTAGTGTGGGCCTCGCACAACGGGCCCACCAAGTACTGCTCGCCATCTTCGGTGACGGCAGACATCTGCTGCTGGGCACTGCCGGTCAAATTGACCACCCAATCGGGTAAGCGTTCCTCGCCTTTAATGGTGTCCTGCCAGGCTTGCCGGTACTCCGGGTCTGAACCAAGCAATTGGTCGGCCCGGACTTGGCCGTCATTGGCCGCCATCGCCGCAGCGCTGCTACCCAGCAACAGCGCAGCAGCCAGGGCTGAACAGTGCATCCTGCCCATCTTCAACCTCGTCCACGTCCAAAGAAGAAGGAGGCTACGAACAGTACCAGGAAGACAATGAACAGAATCTTCGCGATACCCGTGGCAGCGCCCGCGATACCACCGAAGCCCAACACAGCGGCAACAATGGCGATGATGAGGAAAGTGATAGCCCAGCTCAGCATGGTGGTTCTCCTTTCTTTATCGGGATGAGTCCGGCCGGCAGGTCAAAAGACCCAGCGGTCCTGGGGTACGACATTTTCCAGGGTGGCCGGTGAGGCAGAGGCCTGGCCCGTTTGCAGCGGGTCAGCGGCCTTGACTAGGGTGTTGGCACGGGATGCCTGAATCTGCGTCAACAGGGCTGTCTGCGCCGCCACTTGCTCGGCCAGCCGCGCGGTCTGCCAGCTGTAATAGAAGAGGCCAGCGGCCAAGGTCAGCAGCAGCGCCATGCCAAGTGACAGCATCTGGCGCAGGGGCAGTGCAGCGGTCTGCGAGCGGTTGACGGATTGGCGGTTCATGCCGGCTCCTCCTGCTGTAATTCTTGTTCAAACCTGAACAGGTAATTGCAGCCTGCATGCCAGCCTTCCCTATCTAATAAAAATCTTTTAAATCAACAAGTTATGAAAGATATGCCAGGTCGACGAGGACGTATCCTGCACGATAGGCCCGCCAGCGTCGTGCGAATTGCACGATTAGCCCTCAACCTTGGTCGCCACCTTGAGCAGGTCGGCATCCACCCCGCGCACACCCACTATCTGCCGGGCGATCTCCACGGCGATGGTTTTCTGCTCGTTGCTGACCACTTCGCCCGACAGCCGCACCAAGCCCTCTTCACTGGCCACTTTCAGGTTGAGGCCATCGAGATTGCGGCTGAAGCGGTAGCTATTTTGAATCTTGTCGATTATCCAGCTATCGCTCGGTTGCGGCCCAGTGGGCGCCCCAACCGGGGTTTCTCGCGCCTTTGCCATCGCGGTGGTATCAAGGCTGACCAGATTGTTGACCAAGTGAACGCCATCCGTAGTACGCGCCACCACACCAGCCAACTCCTTGGCCTCGGCACTGTCGACCTTGCCCCGCAGGGTCACCACACCATCGCTGCTTTGTACTTCTATAGGTGCCTTCTCCGTGGTGCGGCTCCACAGCAGCCGCGCACGGATCACTGCCGCCAGGGTGGCGTCTTCCAGGCGCTGGGCGTAGGCACGCAACGCTAGCGGGCGCTCCACCAGTTGGGCGTTGACCCGCAGCTGGTTGTCGACCTTTTCAATGCCGCGGGTGGCCAACGCAACATGCTCGGCCAACTGCCGCTCGACGTCGTTCTCAACCTCACCGGAAAGCCGCGCTTGCTTGCCATCCACCTGCACCTCAATCCTGAAAGGGTCGAGCATGCGGTTCAATGACAGGGCAGTTTGCAGGGCACCTTCCAGGCGCGCGTCCTGTACCGGGTCGGCAAATGCCGGGGTGAACACCGGCAGCAAAGCGGCCGCCAAAACGGCGGTACGGATAGATAAAGGCATGGTCGCGCCTCCTTTTTGTAGGCATTAACTGAAAATCGTCGCAACCAATGTGCCAGCGCGTGCCTCTAAGCAAATCATCGGGATAGCGCGGTTTACCGGGGGCGCTTGGCCATTGGCTAGCATGCAAAGGACAGAATCCTTCAGAATTGACCATGCAACTTGCCCGATTTTTCCCACACTAATTGAAGATCTATCCCTAAGGAGCGCAGGACATGGAATCAGCCCAGGACAACCAAGGCCGCATTCTGCTGGTGGATGACGAGTCCGCGATCCTCCGCACGTTCCGCTACTGCCTCGAGGACGAGGGCTACAGTGTGGCCACGGCCAACAGCGCCGCACAGGCCGAAACCCTGCTGCAGCGTCAGGTATTCGACCTGTGCTTCCTGGATTTGCGTCTGGGTGAAGACAACGGCCTCGATGTGCTGGCGCAGATGCGTATCCAGGCTCCTTGGATGCGAGTGGTGATTGTCACTGCGCACTCGGCGATCGACACCGCGGTGGATGCGATCCAAGCCGGTGCCGCCGATTACTTGGTCAAGCCGTGCAGCCCCGACCAATTGCGCCTGGCCACTGCCAAGCAACTGGAAGTGCGCCAGCTTTCCGCGCGCCTGGAAGCCCTGGAAGGCGAAGTACGCAAACCCAAGGACGGCCTCGACTCGCATAGCCCGGCCATGATGGCGGTGCTGGAAACCGCCCGTCAGGTCGCCACCACCGACGCCAATATTCTTATTCTTGGCGAGTCCGGTACCGGTAAAGGCGAGCTGGCCCGTGCCATCCATGGCTGGAGCAAACGGGCGCGCAAAGCCTGCGTGACCATCAACTGCCCGTCGCTGAATGCCGAACTGATGGAAAGCGAGCTGTTCGGCCACACCCGCGGCGCCTTTACCGGCGCCAGCGAAAGTACCCTGGGGCGGGTCAACCAGGCGGATGGGGGCACATTGTTCCTCGACGAGATCGGCGATTTCCCACTGACCTTGCAACCAAAGCTGTTGCGCTTCATCCAGGACAAGGAATACGAGCGCGTCGGCGACCCGGTCACCCGCCGTGCCGATGTACGCATCCTCGCCGCCACCAACCTCAACCTCGAAGAGATGGTGCGCGAAAGCCGCTTCCGCGAAGACCTGCTGTACCGCCTGAACGTCATTACCCTGCACCTGCCGCCCCTGCGCGAGCGCAGTGAAGACATCCTTACCCTGGCCGACCGTTTCCTCGCCCGCTTCGTCAAGGAATACTCCCGGCCCGCCCGTGGTTTCAGTGAGGAAGCGCGAACGGCCCTGCTCAACTACCGCTGGCCCGGCAACATTCGCGAACTGCGCAACGTGGTCGAGCGGGCGAGTATCATCTGCCCACAAGAACGCGTGGAAGTCAGCCATCTGGGCATGGGCGAGCAGCCCGCCGGCAATGCCCCGCGCGTCGGCGCAGCGCTGAGCCTGGATGAACTGGAACGCGCCCACATTGGCGCGGTGCTGGCCGCTAGCGACACCCTGGACCAGGCCGCCAAGACCCTGGGCATCGATGCCTCCACGCTGTACCGCAAGCGCAAGCAGTACAACCTATGAAGTGGCCGCCCATGAAGCTGCGCACGCGGCTTTTCCTCAGCATCTCGGCGCTGGTCACCGTGGCCCTGCTCGGGCTGCTGCTGGGCCTGGTCAGCGTGCTGCAGATGGCTACCGTGCAGCAGCAATTGGTCCGCGACACTACCCACACCCTAGAAGTTGGGCTGAAGTTGCGGCAAAACCTTGGCGAGCAATTGACCCTGCTGCTTGATGAAGACACCGCCCCGGAGAACCTCCGGCTGCTGCAGGACAACTTCCTGGCCCTGCTTAACCAAGGGCTGGAACAGGGCGGCGAGCGTACCGGGTTCAGCAAAGCCCGCAGCAACTACCAGGCCTTCCTCCAGGCTTACCGCAACAGCAATGCACCCGCCCACAGCATGGGCGTGGAGCAACCCCTAGGCGCTGCGTTCAATCAGGTCCGTACCGACCTGATCGACTCCAACAAGCAAGCGCTGGAGCACATCACCCGCAGCGAGGAATACACGCGTGACCGCGCACTGCTGGTTAGCGGCGTGCTTGGCCTCATGGGCCTGCTGGTACTCGTACTGGGCTTCGTCACCGCGCACAACATCGCCCGGCGCTTCGGCCAGCCGATCGAAGCCTTGGCCAAAGCAGCCGACCAGCTCGGCGAGGGCAATTTCGACGTCACCCTACCGGTTACCCAAGCCACTGAGCTGAGCCAGCTAACCCGCCGCTTCGGCCTGATGGCCGAAGCCATGCGCAAGCACCAGGCCACTAACGTCGATGAGCTGCTGGCCGGCCAGCAGCGCTTGCAGGCCGTACTGGACAGCATTGACGATGGCCTGCTGATCATTGATCGCCAAGGCCGTCTGGAGCACCTTAACCCGGTCGCGCAGCGCCAGCTGGGCTGGACCGACAGCCGTGTGGGCAGCAGCCTGGCCGAGGCCCTGCAGCGCCCGGAGCTGGAGCAGCAGCTACGCCAGGTACTGCGCGGTGGCAGCCTCGACCGCCCACCGGACGACCTGAACATGGAGGTTGATGAAGAAACGCGCCTGCTCACCTACAGCCTGACCCCGGTCAGCCACCCGCAAGGGCCGATCCTTGGCGCGGTGATGGTGCTGCACGATGTCACCGAACAGCGGGCCTTCGAGCGCGTGCGCAGTGAGTTCGTGCTGCGTGCCTCACACGAGTTGCGCACGCCGGTGACCGGCATGCACATGGCCTTTGGCTTGCTGCGTGAACGGCTCAAATTCCCGCCCGAGGCGCGCGAGCACGACCTGCTGGAAACCATCAGCGAGGAAATGCAGCGGCTGACCCAGTTGATCAACGACCTGCTCAACTTCTCCCGCTACCAAAGCGGGCTGCAGAAGCTTGACCTGGCCCCCTGCGCTATCGATCAATTGCTGGCGCGCGCACAGCTGCGCTTTGCCGAGCAGGCTGCACACAAGCAAATCGAATTGATCCAGGAACTGGAGCCGCCGCTGCCGCGTATCCAGGCCGACGTCGCCCAGCTTGACCGGGTGTTGGACAACCTGCTGCACAACGCTATCCGCCATACCGCCAGCGGTGGGCGTATCCGCTTGCATGCGCGACGGCATGCGGAGCGGGTGATCGTCAGCGTCGAGGACAATGGTGAAGGCATTGCCTACGGGCAGCAGGGACGTATCTTCGAGCCCTTCGTGCAGGTAGGGCGCAAAAAAGGTGGTGCGGGGCTGGGGCTAGCGCTGTGCAAGGAGATCGTACAGCTGCATGGCGGGCGCATGGGCGTGTTTTCGCGGCCGGGGCAGGGCACCCAGTTCTACATGGCGCTGCCGGTCTGACTCAGCCAGAACACAGAGGGCGCGCAGGCAGCCAGATAACACTCAATGCTCAACCCGTTTCGGCAGCCGCCCGCGGGTTACCAGTTCGGCAAACTGCCGGGCGTTCAGCGGCCGGGCAAACAGCCAGCCCTGGCCATAATTGACCCCTTCGCTGTTCAGCAGCACGGCCTGGTCCTCACATTCGATGCCCTCGGCAATCACCCGCAAATGCAGGTCATGGGCCATGCGGATGATATGCGGCGCCACACCGCTGCTGGCGGCGTCGTGCCCTAAGGCATCGATGAACGCCTTGTCGATCTTCAGGCAGTCTACCGGCAGGGTTTGCAAGTAAGCCAGGCTGCAATAGCCGGTACCAAAGTCATCGATCAGCACTTGGTGGCCCACCGCACGCAACGCCTGCAGGTTGTCACGGGCCACCACAACATCGATCAGGCCGCGCTCGGTCACCTCAAAAGCAATCTGGCTAGCCGACACCCTGTGCAAGGCCAACAGACGTGCAGCCACCCGGCCGATACGCGGCACCATCACATCGCAGGCCGCCAGGTTGACCGAAATGTACAAGTTGGGATGCGAGCGCAGCAGTTGCCCTAGCTGTTCCAGCACGCGCTGCAGGACAAAGTCGGTGATCTGGCGAATCTGGCCGGTATTTTCCGCCAACGGGATGAACAGGTCCGGGCTGGTCAGGGTGCCATCCGGGCGGCGCCAGCGCACCAGAGCCTCGGCCCCCACGCAACGCCGGCTGTCGAGTTCAAAGATCGGCTGGTATAGCACCTGCAGCTCGCCACGGCGCAAGGCATTTTGCAATTCCGAGCTCATCGAGCGCCGTTGCAGGATTAACTGCAGCACCAGCCAGCCAATGCAACAAGCCGCCAGCACACTACCGGGGAACAGCAGCCAGAGCATGCCATTCATCCTCAGCGGCAGGCTGGCACGCGGGGCAATCAGCACCAGTTGATAGTCCGGTGACTTGGTCGGCATACGGTAGATCAGGCGGTCACTGAGTTCGAGCAGCGACTTGTGGCTGGTCGACCAGGCCGAGGGCGGCGGCCATACCTGCGGCGGGCCCAATACCGGGATGGCCCGGGCGCCGTTGTCCAGTACCACCACCAGGCTACCGCCCGGCGGCAGGTCGACCACATCGGTCAGGTGCCCACGGGAAGTCGAGACAACGAACTTGCCCCGCCCCAGCATCAGCGCGGCCAAATTCTCGTTCGGCTCGGTCGTGGTGTTCAGCCAGTAGCTGTAGGTCGGCCCCTGAATGTCAGGCGCGCGCAAGGGTTCGAACGCCCGCTCGTCACCGCGGTTGGAGCAGGCAACGTTGCCATCCACATACGCCGCTTCATAGATGAACCGCGAACTCAGCCCTACCTGCTGCAATGCCGCCAACATCGCCGGGCTGCAGCCGCGCAAGGGCTGCGCCTGCAGCAGGTCGACCCCTTCACGCAACTGGCCGAATACCTGCTCGAGGCGCTCGAGAAAGCGTTCGCCCTGGGCATTCATCTGTTCGCTCTCGCTTTGCTTCATCTGTTGCAAGGCAATGCCGATGCTGGCAGTAAGCAAAACCGCGGCGCTGGTCAATGCTGCCAAGGTGGCCAGCATCCAGGGACGGTAAAAAATTTGGCGCAGCAAGACGATGAGAGCTGACATCGAAGGCATCCAGTTGATTACCAAGGTATAGCAACTGAATCAAGAATCATCCTCGCCGTTTGGCGCTTCGCTGGAACTTCTACAAGCCACCTACGGGCTCAACGCATCCGATTGAGTACCTGCAACATTGCTGCCGTCTGGGCATCCGGTGTGCCATCGAAACGCTGTGGGCGGAAGCGCATCTGGAATGCGGCGATCACATGGCGGGTGGCAACATCCAGCACCCCGGTCTGCTCGAGCGCATAGCCAAATCGCGCCAGCTCTTGCTGATACCAGCCAACGCTCGGTGGGTTGACGCTGAAATAGGCCTGTTGCCGCGCAACCGCATTGGCATCCGGCCAGACGCCCAGCCCGGCATCGGCCAGGCGCTTCCAGGGGAACAACGGCCCCGGGTCCAGTTTACGCAACGGTGCGATATCGCTGTGGCCGATGATGTGCCGTGGCTCAATGTTGTTGCGCTTGACGATGTCCTTGAGCAGGGCGATCAGCGACTGCACCTGCGCTTCGCTATAGGGGTGCCAGACGCGGCCATTCGGGGTGTCGGTAAAGCCCGGGTTGACGATTTCGATACCGATGGAAGAAGAATTCAGCCAGGTCCGTCCTTGCCACTGGCTGTCACCGGCATGCCAGGCACGGCGGTTTTCATCCACCAACTGGTAGACCGTGGCCGGGCCATCGCCAATCAGGTAATGGCTACTGACTTCGCCATGGGTCAGCAGCGCCAGGGACCGCTCCAGCGAAGCATTGGTGTAATGGAGGACCACAAACTGGATACGGTTGTCCTGGTTGACCGAAGGGTGGCTACGGTCAATGCGAAGGCCCGTCGAACACCCGGCAACAGACAGTAGCAAAAGGGAAATCAGGTTTTTTTTAAGCGTGGAAAGCACATCAGTGGCCTCAGCGTATTAGCGCTACAGTATAACGTGCTCCCCCACCGCCGTGCTTGCCGCGAGTCAGCTGCTGCACATCAGCATGAACTCCAGCGCGTTGTCGCCGCTTGCGCTTTCCACATCCACCAATTGGGTCATGACGGTCACATGGCTGGTTAGCGGAGCACCAATGACTTTGGCCTGGCCATGCAGTTGCCGCTCATAGGTACTGGCGTCGATTGGCGAAGCTACACAGAAACGAGGGTTGCCTGACACGGCCGAAGGCTTGAGCAAAATCTTGTACTGATTGAAATAGTTGGGTTGCGCCTGCAGTTCGACACTGCTGACCCATTCAGGGGACTGCTGCAGCAGCGTGCCATCCGCAGCGACATGCGCAGTCAGGAGGGTTGGCTCGGCGTGGACGCCGGCCTGGAACGCCAGCCCGACCATCAGCGGCAGGTACCATGCTCGTATTTTCATGTTCAGGTTCCTTGTGTGGATCGACGAAGGCCAGCCACCTGCTGGCCAGGCCTGCCAGTGTCAACCCACACACCACCGCGAACGTGGTAACTATCTACCCCTGTTCGACGCGATTGCGCCCCAGCTCCTTGGCCCGGTACAGCGCCGCATCGGCGCGCTTGAGCACTTGGTCGCCGCGCTCGCCTGAACGGAATGCGCCCAGGCCAATGGACGTGGTGATCACCACCCGTTCGCCCTTGAAGTGGAACGGGCAGGCTTCGATTGTGGCACGCAGCACCTCGGCCACCTGGGCGGCTGCGGCCGGGGTGGTCTGCGGCAGGAGCAGGACAAACTCCTCGCCGCCAAAACGGGCAATAAAGTCGCGGCCGCGCAGGCGCTTGCGCAACTGGTCGGCGACAATCTTCAGTACCTTGTCCCCGGCCAAGTGCCCATAACTGTCGTTGATACGCTTGAAATGGTCCAGGTCGAGGATGGCCATCGCCAAGTGGCCGCCGTTTTCCTGCCATTCGATGATTTCGCGCTCAACCCGCTCGCTCCACGCCGCACGGTTGGGTAGGCCGGTAAGGGGATCGAGCAGGGCTTTTTGCCGCTGCTCCTCCAGGTGTTCGCGATAGCCAAGTGCCTCATGCTCCATATTCGCCACCCGCTCCGCCAGCCCTTGCAGGCGCCCGGCCAGCTCATGCTCACGGCGATCGCGCTCATGCTTGTGTGCGTCCATGGTCACTAGCAGGCCTTCCAGGCGGTTTTCCAAGATGTGCTTGAGGCTGTCCACATCGGCGGCACCTTGCACACTGCTCTGCAGCCCATCGACGTGTTCACGCAGTTGGGTATCCAGTTCTCGGGCGGCAGAACTGTTGTCGGCGTGGCCGGCGCTGGCTTCGTGCAGGTGGCTCTGGAAGCCTTCCAGGCGTTCGTTGAGCTGCTGCAGGTAGGTTTCGAATTCGTGCTGACCACTGTCGGTGATCGCCAACATGAGCACGGCCAGGTCATCCAGCACCGGGATCAGCTCATACCAGTTCAAGCCGCGTGCGACTCGCTCACGCATCTCCAGCGCTTGGGCCTTATGCCGCTCGGGCAGGCTAAGGTCATCGAGCAGGCCGATCAGGGTCTGCTCGATATGCGCAGCAACCTGGCTATAGGGTGGCTCCACCGCATAGGGCAAGGCATAGGGGCCGTCCTCGCCGAAGGTTTCTTCGAGGGTTTGTAGCGGCTCTGTTTTAGCCAACAGTTCGCTGCCGGCAGCTTCAGGCCTGAGCATTTCGCCCACTCCTGGGCCCAGTATTTCGCCAGGCACTTCGTCCTGCAGTGGCTGCGACCGCGGGGCGGGCGACGTGTCGGGCGTATCGATCAGCGCGGGGCCAAATGCCTCGAACTCGGGCGCTACTACCGGCTCGGTGGCGGGGCCGGGCAGCGGTAGCAGCGCATCCACCTCGTCGGGCTGCGCGACATCGACACTGCCCGCTGCTGCGTGGGGCGGCGTTTCGGCCGCAGGCACCAGCACCGGCACAAGCGCTGGTTCGTCTTGCGCGTCATCCTCGCGGCTGCCGAACAAGCGTTGCAAAAAGCCTGGCCGGGTTTCTTCACCCGGCTTGCCCAGGGCCGACAGTGCCCGGCCCTGCAGGCCGCTCAACTCACCCAACAGCGGCGGCAAGTCGCGTGACTGGGCAACGCCACCGTCAAGTTTTTTCGCCAGCTTTTTTAGCGGCCTTGAGATATCGCTGGGCAGCGGCAGGCCTTGCAGTTGGTCAACCAGCGCGGTCAGCGCATCGCTGACCTGGTTCATGCGCGTTTCACGGCGTTGTTCGGAGTCCAGTACCGCTTTTTCAAGCCGCGGAATCAGCCCGGCAAGGCCGGCGTCCACGTTATCGCTGCGAATGACCTCGCGCATTTCCTTCATGCACTGGTCTACCACCTTGTCACTGCCTTCAGCAGCCAGGGTGCTGCGCACCAGGCCGCGGCGCAGCAGGTCGAATCGGGCGTCCCAACGGCGTTCGAGCTTTTCCTGTTGCTCGATGCTTTTCAGGTATTTTTCTTTCCAGCGCTCTGCTTCTTCGGTCATGCCTGGATCCGCGACGGGTGATACATCTGGGCTGTCTGATTACACGCTGTCGGCGTGCACCGCGAACACTTGAGGGCGTGCGAGGCTTTAGCTGATTCAGCTCAAGACCGGCAGCGTATCCACAGTCAATGCATCAGGCAATCGGATCTCTACGGCGACCGGAAGGTGGTCGGAAATGGGTTGTGCCAACACCTCGACACGCTCCAGCGTGAGGCTTGGGCTGAGCAGGATGTGGTCCAGGCAACGCTGCGGTCGCCAGCTGGGGAAGGTGGCCTCGACTTGCGGGGCAACCAGGCCCAGGTCACGTAGCGGCGAATGCTCCAGCAGGTCGGTGGCATGAGTGTTCATGTCACCCATCAGCACCTGATGGCGGTAGCCACCAATCAGTTCGCGGATGTAACCCAGTTGAAGGGCGCGGGTCTTGGCACCCAGCGCCAGGTGCATCATCACCACGATCAACGCATCTTCGCCCTCGCCAAAACGCACCAGAATCGCACCACGCCCAGCGGGGCCGGGCAACGGGTGATCCTCGAGCAGATGCGGTTTCAGGCGGCTGAGCACGCCATTGCTGTGTTGGGCGAAACGCCCAAGGTTGCGGTTGAGCTGCTGGTACCAGTAGGGAAAGGCACCCAGATGGGCCAAGTGCTCCACCTGGTTGACGTAGCCTGAGCGCAGACTACCGCCATCGGCCTCTTGCAAGGCCACCAGGTCGAAGTCGCCCAGCAGCTTGCCAATCTTCTGCAAGTTGCCGGCACGCCCGTTGTGTGGCAGCAAGTGCTGCCAACTACGGGTCAGGTAATGCCGGTAGCGCTCGGTGCTGATACCGACCTGAATATTGAAACTGAGCAGCCGCAGGCGACCATCCTCGGGCAGGCCGGGGGCCTGCAGGTGATGCGCGTTGACCTGCGGCTGGTGCAGGCCAATGCCACGCGTAGACCTGAAGCGGGGCATTGTTTTGCGCCGCTTACTTAGCGGCGCGCTCCTTGCCGATCAGCTGGTCGGCGACGTTCAGCACGCCTTCCGGCCCGCCAGCGGTACCCAGGTCGAAACGGTATTTGCCGTTGACCACCATGCTTGGTACGCCGGTAATTTCGTACTTCTTCGCCAGTTCCTTGGCCTGTTTGACCTGGCCCTTGATGGCGAACGAGTTGAAGGTGGCGAGGAACTTGTCCTTGTCCACGCCTTGGGTGGCGAGGAAGTCAGCCATGTCCTGCGGGTCGGTCAGGCGTTTGTGCTGGTTCTGGATGGCATCGAACACCGCCGCGTGCACCTTCTGCTCGACACCCATGGCTTCGAGGGTCAGGAACATCTGGCCGTGAGCGTCCCATGGGCCACCGAACATGGCCGGTACGCGCTTGAAGTTGACGTCCTTGGGCAGCTTGTCGACCCATGGGTTGATGACAGGCTCAAAGTGGTAGCAGTGAGGGCAGCCGTACCAGAACAGCTCGACCACTTCGATTTTGCCAGGCACGGAAACCGGAACAGGGTTGCTCAGCTCGATATATTCCTTGCCAGCAACAGGCTCGGCGGCCTGAACGGCAGTCATACCGAATACGCTGGCGGCGACCAGCGCGGCGCTGAGAATCAGTTTACGCATGCTTTACTCCTGAGCAGTCATGGGTCGCCTCGACGCAACCTGTAATGAGACAGGCCGGGAAGGGCGCGAGTTCTGTAGTGTAACGGCAGCGGACGGAAAAAAGGGCGGTGCAGCCGCCCTTTCATCATTGGCCTACAACATTAACTGAAAGTTAATGCAGGCCCTGGATGTAGCTGGCCAACGCCTCGATGTCGTGGTTGCTCAGCTTGCCGGCGATGGTGCGCATGGTCATGGCATCGCCGTCGTTGGTGCGGTTGCCTTCACGGAAGTCGGTCAGTTGCTTGGTCACGTACTGCGAGTGCTGCCCGCCCAAGTGCGGGAAGCCGGCCAGGGCGATGCCCGCGCCGTTCGGCGAGTGGCAACCGGTGCAGGCAGGCATGCCTTTTTCCAGGTCACCACCGTTGAACAGCGCACGGCCACGCTCGACCAACTTGGGATCGGCCGCGCCCACGCTGCCTTTCTGGCTGGCGAAGTAGGCGGCGATATCGGCCAGGTCCTGATCGCTGAACGCGGCCAGCATGCCAGTCATCTCCAGCACAGTGCGCTTGCCCGACTTGATATCGTGCAGTTGTTTTTCGAGGTAGCGCTGGCCTTGGCCAGCCAGTTTCGGGAAGTTCGGTGCCAGGCTATTACCGTCGGGGTTGTGGCAGGCGCCACAGACGGCCGTCTTGGCTTGGCCGGCGGCGGCATCGCCTTTGACGGGTTGCGCAGCAGTGGCCGCACCTGCGACACCCAAGGTCAACAGCAGACTCACGACTAGTTTGTTCATCAGCTAATCCAACACGGCTAAGGGTGAAATGTTATGTATCGGGACTGCCACTCATCCAAAGGATGACCAAACGGTAGTCCTCGGCACTGCAGTCCATGCACAATCCACGCGGCGGCATAGCCTTGAAACCCTGGGTGACGTGCTTAACCAGTACATCCATGCCTTGCGCCAGCCTTGGCTCCCAAGCTGCCCGGTCACCCTGCCTGGGTGCCTGTGGCAACTGCCCGGTGTGACAGGCCGCACACGTGCGGTTGTACAACACCTCGGGATCCTGTGTAGCCTGTGCGCTGAAAACCGGCAGGAATATACCGACAGCAAGCAGCCATTTCGCCATGCGGAACGACCTTCAGGGTTGGGGGCCGCGCTGCGTTCTGTTGCGCGAGCTATTGTTCGACACCCCATGCCCATTCCCCTTCGCTTGGAGAATGAGCACACAAAAACTGGGGCATTATATACTTCCGCCATCCAAACGGAAACGACACCGCTTGCCAGGCTCGGGCCTACAGAGTCAGGCAACACCCACATCGGATATCCCATGCAAGTCAAGAACCCCATCCTCGGCCTCTGCCAGAAAGCCAAATTCGCCCTCAGCGCTGCCAAGGTCGAACAATGCCCGGACGACCAGGGTTACGAGGTGGCTTTCGCCGGCCGCTCCAACGCCGGCAAATCCAGCGCCCTCAACACCCTGACTCATGCCAGCCTGGCGCGCACCTCGAAAACTCCCGGGCGCACCCAGCTGTTGAATTTCTTCAGTCTGGACGATGAACGGCGTTTGGTCGACCTGCCGGGCTACGGTTATGCAAAAGTGCCGATTCCGCTGAAGCAGCACTGGCAGAAACACCTGGAAGCCTACCTGGGCAGCCGTGAATGCCTGCGCGGCATCATCCTGATGATGGACGTGCGCCACCCGATGACCGACTTCGACAAGATGATGCTCGACTGGGCCAAGGCTAGCGGCATGCCCATGCACATCCTGCTGACCAAGGCCGACAAGCTGACCCACGGCGCAGGCAAGAACACCCTGCTCAAAGTGCAGTCGGAAATCCGTAAGGGCTGGGGTGACGCGGCGAGTATTCAGTTGTTCTCGGCGCCCAAGCGCCAAGGCCTCGAAGAGGCTTACCGCGTGCTGGCGGACTGGATGGAGCTGGAGGACAAGCCCGTCGCCTGAAAGTTGGCCGTTACTTTGTAGGAGCGGTTTTACCCGCGAATGCGGCGGGGCATCCGACCTCGCATTCGCGGGTAAAACCCGTCCCCACAGGGTTTACTGCAAGCCTTTAGGTAAATTCCAGGCAAAAAAAACCCCGGACTTCGTATGGGGAGGGGGAAGTTCGGGGTCCAAGTCCGGACCGCTAGGGCGGGGTCCAGATATCTGCCAACACTTAACACAACATAGGAGCATCGAAGGGCTTCACCAGCCATTCAGTTACTCTGAGTTCCGGTTCACCGGTTTAGTTCCAAAACGCTGAAAACTATTTGCGCTAGTTTCACGAAGTTTCAGTACCAACGGCACTGAGCGCTGCCAGGATCCGCGCCCCTAGATCGCAGATCCTACACAGCTTTCCCCGCTCAATCAGTGAGCTTCGTCCCAATTCGCCCCACTTCCTGCCTCGACCAGCAACGGCACATCCAGCTGCGCAGCGCGGCTCATGTGCAGGCGAATTTCATCTTTCACCTGCTCCACCAAATCCTCGCGAACTTCCAGCACCAGTTCGTCGTGTACCTGCAAGATCACCCGTGCATCCAGCCCGCTTTCGCTCAGCCAGTTGTCCACATTGACCATGGCCCGCTTGATGATATCGGCGGCGGTGCCCTGCATTGGCGCGTTGATCGCCGTGCGTTCCGCACCTTTGCGCAGGGCTGGGTTCTTGGCGTTGATGTCCGGCAGATACAGACGACGGCCGAACAGGGTCTCGACATAGCCTTGCTCGGCCGCTTGGGCGCGGGTGCGCTCCATGTAGGCCAGCACGCCCGGGTAGCGGGCAAAGTAACGGTCAATGTAATCCTGCGACTGCTTGCGGTCGACGCCGATCTGCTTGGCCAGGCCGAAGGCGCTCATACCGTAGATCAGGCCGAAGTTGATGGCCTTGGCGCTACGGCGCTGGTCGGTGGTGACGTCGGCTAATGCCACGCCGAAAACTTCCGCCGCCGTGGCGCGGTGCACGTCAAGGTCGTTGCGGAAGGCGTGCAGCAGGCCTTCGTCCTTGGCCAAGTGGGCCATGATGCGCAGCTCGATCTGTGAGTAGTCCGCCGCCAACAACTTGTACCCGGGGCTGGCAATGAACGCCTGGCGGATGCGCCGGCCTTCGGCCGTACGGATCGGGATGTTCTGCAGGTTCGGGTCGCTCGACGACAGCCGGCCAGTCGCCGCCACAGCCTGCTGGTACGAGGTATGGATACGCCCAGTGCGCGGGTTGATCTGCCCTGGCAGCTTGTCGGTGTAGGTACTCTTGAGTTTGCTCAAGCTGCGGTACTGCATCAGTACCTCGGGCAGCGGGTAGCCTTGCTCGGCCAGCTCATCGAGCACCGCCTCCGCCGTGGATGGCTGGCCCTTGGTGGTCTTGCTCAGCACTGGCATGCCCAGCTTGTCGTAGAGGATCGCGCCCAACTGCTTGGGCGAGCCAAGGTTGAATTGCTCACCGGCCAGCGCGTAGGCGCGCTGCTCCAGTTCGGCCATCTTCACCCCCAGCTCACCACTCTGCACCTGCAGCAGCGCAGCATCGACCAGCGCCCCCTGGCGCTCGATTTTGGCCAGCACCGGCACCAGCGGCATCTCGATGTCCATCAGTACCGGCTGCACGCTCGGTGTTTGCGCCAGGCGTGCTTGCAGCGCGTAGTGCAGACGCAGGGTGATGTCGGCGTCTTCGGCGGCGTAGGGGCCGGCCTTGTCCAGGTGGATCTGGTTGAAGGTCAGCTGCTTGGCGCCCTTGCCGGCGATGTCCTCGAAGGCAATGGTGGTGTGGTCGAGGTACTTCTGCGCCAGGCTGTCCATGTCGTGACGGGTGGCGGTGGAGTTCAGCACATACGACTCGAGCATGGTGTCGTAGGCCACGCCGCGCATTTCAATGGCCGGCGAACCGTTGGCGAGGATGTTGATATCGTATTTGGCGTTTTGCCCGACCTTGGCCTTGGTCGGGTCTTCCAGCAGCGCTTTCAGCGCCAGCAGTACCGCCTCGCGGTCCAGCTGAGCCGGCGCACCTTCATAGTCGTGGGCCAGCGGCACGTAGGCTGCTTCATGCGGTGCGACAGCGAACGACAGGCCGACCAGTTGCGCCTGTTGGGCGTCCAGGCTGGTGGTCTCGGTGTCGAAGGCGAACAACGGAGCCTGGCGCAGCTTCTCCAGCCAGAAGTCGAAACGCGCCTGGTCAAGGATAGTTTCGTAGGTGGGCTCAACCTTGGCCGCCGGCTCCGCGACCGGCGCCAGGTCGTCACCGGCCCTGGCTGCTTCACGCTGCACCTCGGCAACCCAGCTCTTGAACTCCATCTCGGTGTACAGCGCCAGCAGGGCGTCGCGGTCGGGCTCGCCACACACCAGCGCCTCGACCTCGACGTCCAGCGGTACGTCGACCTTGATGGTGGCCAACTCATAGGACAGGAACGCCGCGTCGCGGTGCTCCTCGAGCTTGGCCGGCAGGGTCTTGGCGCCGCGAATGGCCAGCGTCGGCACTTTGTCCAGGTTGGCGTACAGGTCGCTGAGGCCGCCGCCGATGCCGGTCAGCAGGCCAACAGCGGTTTTTTCGCCCACACCCGGTACGCCGGGGATGTTGTCGACCTTGTCACCCATCAGCGCCAGGAAGTCGATGATATGTTCCGGGCCGACACCAAATTTCTCGTGCACGCCAGCCACGTCCAGCACGCTTCCGGTCATGGTGTTGACCAAGGTAATGTGCCCGTCTACCAGCTGCGCCATGTCCTTGTCACCGGTCGAGATGACAACCGGACGGCCCAGCGCAGCACTGCTGCGCGCCAGGGTGCCGATCACGTCGTCGGCCTCGACACCCTCGACGCACAACAGCGGGTAGCCTAGGGCCTTGACGCTGGCGTGCAGCGGCTCGATCTGCACCCGCAGGTCGTCCGGCATGCTGGGGCGGTTGGCTTTGTACTCGGCGAACATCGCATCGCGGAAGGTGCCGCCCTTGGCGTCGAACACCACCGCAAACAGGCTGTCGGGGTATTGCTTGCGCAGGCTCTTGAGCATGTTCAACACACCCTTCACCGCACCGGTCGGCATGCCCTTGGAAGTGGTCAACGGCGGCAGCGCGTGGAAGGCGCGGTACAGGTAGGAGGAACCGTCCACCAGGACGAGGGGCGCTTGGCTCATGAGCAGAATCAACCTTTTCGACGGGTCCGGCGCTAGAATAGCCAGAATCATTGACGACAAAGGGACAAGGTTATCATGCGTGCACTCAATCGCCTGTTACTGCTCGGTCTGTTGGCAACCATGCCAGTCGTCACCCTGGCGGCGGACGACGCCCCCTCGGCCGATCCCGAGGTGACCATTCGCACGGAAGGCGACAAAACCATCCAGGAGTACCGGCAAAACGGGTTCCTGTATGCGATCAAGATCACGCCGAAAAACGGCAAGCCTTATTTCCTGGTACGCGCCGATGGCTCTGATGGTAATTTCATTCGATCCGACCAGCCGGACATGTTGATCCCGTCCTGGAAGATCTTCGAGTGGTAATCTGACGCGCACCGTTCACATCAACCCGGCACTTCCCGGCGGAAGTGCCCGTATGGGCAATTTTTCATCATGTCAGTCTTCACCCCCGTGACCCGGCCTGAGCTGGAAACCTTTCTGGCGCCGTACGAGCTGGGCCGTCTGCTCGACTTCCAAGGCATTGCCGCCGGCACCGAGAACAGCAATTTCTTCGTCAGCCTCGAACAGGGGGAGTTCGTCCTGACGCTGATCGAGCGCGGGCCCAGCGAGGACATGCCGTTCTTCATCGAGCTGCTCGACACCCTGCACGCTGCCGACATGCCGGTGCCCTATGCGATCCGTGACCGCGACGGCAATGGCCTGCGCGAACTGTGCGGCAAACCGGCACTGCTGCAGCCACGGTTGTCCGGCAAACACATCAAGGCCCCCAATGCGCAGCACTGCGCCCAGGTAGGCGAACTGCTGGCGCACATCCACCTGGCCACCCGCGAGCACATCATCGAGCGCCGCACCGACCGTGGCCTGGATTGGATGCTGGCCTCGGGTGCCGAGCTGCTGCCACGCCTGACTGCCGAGCAAACTGCGCTGCTGCAGCCGGCACTGGATGAAATCAGCGCGCACAAGGCGCAGATTCTGGCCCTGCCACGGGCCAACCTGCATGCCGACCTGTTCCGCGACAACGTGATGTTCGAAGGCACCCACCTGACGGGGGTGATCGACTTCTACAACGCCTGCTCCGGGCCGATGCTGTATGACATCGCTATCACCGTGAACGACTGGTGCCTGGACGAGCACGGTGCAGTCGATGTACCGCGTGCCCAGGCGCTGCTGGCGGCCTATGCGGCGCTGCGGCCGTTCACTGCCGCCGAGGCTGAACTGTGGCCGGAAATGTTGCGGGTAGGCTGCGTGCGCTTCTGGCTGTCGCGCCTGATTGCAGCGGAGTCGTTTGCCGGGATGGATGTGATGATCCACGACCCGAGCGAGTTCGAAGTGCGCCTGGCGCAGCGCCAGCAGGTGGCTTTGCACCTGCCGTTCGCCCTCTAGACCGCATCCGCCTCATTCGCGGGCACACCCGCTCCCACAGCTACAAGTTGGTGTTATCCCTGTGGGAGCGGGCGTGCCCGCGAAGAGGCCGGTACAGGCTTACAGCTGCTCCAGGCACCCAGCCAGATCGCCACCCAGCTTCTCCAGCAAGCGCTCATAGCCCTTGCCATCCACCGGCTCGGTACCGCCCAGTGCATCCAGCTCGGCCAGGCGCACCGGTAGCCCGGCGGTCAATGTCTCGGCCAGCCGTGGCCGCAACGGCGGCTCGCTGAACACGCAGGTCTTGCCCACTTCCTGCAGGCGCTTGCGCATGGCCGCCACATGTTGCGCCCCCGGCTGCACTTCGGAGGCCACGCTGAACACGCCAGTGTGCTTCAAGCCATATTCAGCCTCGAAGTAATCGAACGCTTCGTGGAACACGAAGTACGGCTTGTCGGCAATTCCGGCCACCCGTGCCTTGATCCGCTCATCGAGCGCATCCAGGCGTTCGGCAAAAGCCTTCAGGTTGCTCTGGTAACGCGCCGCATTAGCCGGATCGACCTGGGCCAGGTCCGCTGCCATTTTCGCGGCAATTACCTGCGCGTTGGCCGACGAAAGCCACAAGTGCGCATCCAAACTGCCTGGGCGATGGTCGTGGTCATGGTCGTCGTGGCCTTCTTCCTCATGGGAATGGCTGTCCTCGCCAAAGTGGCGCAGCTTCATGCCCGGCAGCGACTGCACGGCAACCGTGGCCTTGCTGCGGCTACCCAGAACGCGCGGCAGGAAGCTCTCCATGTCCGGGCCAATCCAGTACAGCAGGTCGGCATCGCCCACCCGCCGTACGTCGGACGGGCGCAGTGCGTAGTGGTGCGGCGAAGCGCCAGGCGGCAGCAGTACTTCGGGGCTGCCCACGCCATCCTGCACGGCGGCGGCTATCTGCTGCAGCGGTTTGATACTGGTCAGCACACGCACATCGGCATGGGCCGAAAATGCGATGAAAGCGACAAAAAGGGCTAGGAATCGGGACACGGTGAATACTCGAGTCGGCAGAAACAGGTAACATAATAACGTCTCCATCCAGAACCGTCGCTGCCCATGTCCATCACGCCGCTGGCCAACCGTCCTCACGATCACTCCCATTGCGTACACAGCGCACTGGCTGAAGCTGACGCCTTGTGCACCCGCCAAGGCCTGCGCCTGACCGCACTGCGCCGCCGTGTGCTGGAACTGGTGTGGCAAAGCCACAAGCCGCTGGGCGCCTACGATATCCTCGCCGTGCTCAGCGAACAGGACGGCCGCCGCGCCGCGCCGCCCACGGTGTATCGCGCGCTGGATTTCCTGCTGGACAACGGCCTGGTGCACCGCATCGCCTCGCTCAACGCCTTCATCGGCTGCAGCCACCCCGAGCACGTGCACCAGGGGCAGTTCCTGATCTGCCGCGCCTGCCATGTGGCCATCGAGCTCGAACAGGCGTGCATCAGCGAAGCCATCATCAGCAGCGCCAAAGGCGTGAGCTTCACGGTCGAGACCCAGACCGTGGAGGTGGTCGGCCTGTGCAGCAACTGCCGGAGCGCGGCATGAGCGACGCACTGATCCGCCTGGAGCAGGTGGGCGTCACCTTTGGTGGCGAGGCGGTGCTCGACAGCATCGACCTGGCCGTCGCACCCGGCCAAATCGTTACCCTGATCGGCCCCAACGGGGCGGGCAAGACCACCCTGGTGCGCGCCGTGCTCGGGCTGCTCAAGCCGCACCGCGGCAAGGTATGGCGCAAGCCGAAGCTGCGCATTGGCTACATGCCGCAAAAAATCCAGGTCGATGCCACGCTACCGCTGTCGGTGCTGCGCTTCCTGCGCCTGGTGCCCGGCGTAGACCGTGCAGCAGCCCTCTCGGCGTTGCAGGAAGTGGGCGCCGAGCAGGTCATCGACAACCCAATCCAGACCATTTCCGGTGGCGAAATGCAGCGCGTGCTGCTGGCCCGCGCCTTGCTGCGCGAACCCCAGTTGCTGGTGCTCGACGAACCGGTACAGGGCGTCGACGTGGTCGGCCAGACCGAGCTGTACAACCTCATTACCCGCCTGCGCGACCGCCACGGCTGCGGCGTGCTGATGGTTTCCCACGACCTGCACCTGGTGATGAGCGCCACCGACCAGGTGGTGTGCCTGAACCGCCACGTGTGCTGTTCGGGGCACCCCGAGCAGGTCAGCGGCGACCCGGCATTCGTCGAACTGTTCGGCCAGACTGCCCCCAGCCTGGCCATCTACCATCACCATCACGACCACAGCCACGACCTGCATGGCTCGGTGGTCGCCCCTGGCACCCATGTTCACGGAGCGCACTGCAAGCATGGCTGATTTTCTTCTCTACGCCCTGCTTGCCGGTTTGTCCCTGGCGCTGGTGGCTGGCCCGTTGGGCTCCTTCGTGGTGTGGCGGCGCATGGCCTATTTTGGCGATACACTGTCCCACGCCGCCCTGCTTGGCGTGGCCTTGGGCTTTGCCCTGGACGTTAGCCCAGCGCTGGCGGTAACCGTGGGCTGCCTGCTGCTGGCGATTTTGCTGGTGACCTTGCAGCAACGCCAACCACTGGCCTCCGACACCCTGCTCGGCATACTCGCCCCCAGCACCTTGTCGCTAGGCCTGGTAGTGCTGAGTTTCATGCACGACGTGCGCATTGACCTGATGGCCTACCTGTTCGGCGACCTGCTGGCCATCAGCCCCACCGACCTGGCCTGGATCCTCGGCGGTAGCGCGCTGGTCCTGTTGCTGCTCGCCGTGCTGTGGCGGCCTTTGCTGGCAGTGACCGTGCACGAAGAGCTGGCCATGGTCGAAGGCCTGCCCGTGGCCGGCCTGCGCATGGCGCTGATGCTGCTGATCGCGGTGGTGATTGCCGTGGCCATGAAGATCGTCGGGGTGTTGCTGATCACCTCGCTGCTGATCATCCCCGCCGCTGCGGCGCAGCGCCACGCCCGCTCTCCCGAGCAGATGGCCGTGGGTGCCAGCCTGCTGGGCGTGACCGCAGTGTGCGGCGGCCTGGCCCTGTCGTGGTTCAAGGACACCCCTGCCGGCCCGTCGATCGTGGTTTGCGCAGCAGTGCTATTCTTGCTGAGCCTAGCCCTGCCAAAACGCTGAAAATCAGGGCACGTGAAGGCGTGCCCTGCAACCTTTTAGCGGGTAAAGGGTCTGTAAGACCTGTTTTCGAGCGTGCGCACCTGGGTGTAGACTTGCTCGCTTTTTGCGCAAATAGAGAGTCGCAGGAATGAAGCCGTTCGCCTCCCGTTATCTGCTTGTTGCCGCGTTTTCCCTGTTCCTGGCTGCCTGCTCCAGCGCACCGGTCGAACAGGCCACCGCACCTGCCCAAGCCGATGCCTGGCAGCAGTTGCAACAAAACATCGCCAGTAGTGAACTGGCTACCGCCGAAGATCAACTGGCTGCCCTGCAGGCCCAGTCGCCTGATGACCCACGCCTGGAGCAATACCAGCGCCAGCTGGCCGAGGCCTACCTGCAACGCAGCCAGATCGTGCTGCAAAAGGGTGATGTGAATGCTGCAGCCACCGCCCTGGCCCGTGCCCGCGCGCTAATGCCGCAAGCGCCAGCGGTGACAGGTGGCGATGCCATGAGCCAGGCACGCAAGGCCGAGCTGGAAAAGGCAGAGGCTGCGCTGAAAGCGGCCGAAGCCAAGCCTAAGGCACGCATCATTGACCCGACAGCGCCCAGCACCGTGGTGGCCTTGAAGACCACCGACAGCCGCGCCATGCGCCGCCAACTGGATGAAATTGCCGCCGATGTGGTGAGCTACCAGTGCGAGGTGCTGTTCCAAGTGCCGCGCACCGAAGATGCGCCTTGGTTGAAGACCCTGCTGGAGAAGCGTGTGCGCAAGATCGACAGTGGCTTCGATTTGAAGCAGAAGCATGAAATCCAGCGTTCGCTGCCGGCGCAGGTGGTTCTGGTTCCGCGTCAACAGTAAATGCTTCGCGGGCAAGCCCGCTCCTACAAGGATTTGCACAAGCCCCAAGGCATGCATCCGGCCGGTGTAGGAGCGGGTTTACCCGCGAAGAGCCCTGTCAGGCGGGCACAGCCTCCGCAGCCGCCTCCCGCTCCCACACCCGATGCCCCTCGACCGCTTTGACAAAGGCATCCACCACCTTCTGCTCGTCCCCCAGCAACAGCCCCTTGTCCTCTTTGAGGCCCAAGCTGCCCAATAGCTCCTTGGTCAACATCATGGCCTTCAAGTGCTTGTAGCCCTCCAGCAGGAAGTGCTTGGCCAAGCCACTACCCGCCAGGCCATCCGTCGAAGCCTTGCCCCCGGGCACGACAATGCCGTCGAACATGATCGAAGGCATCCCCTCCATCGACGCAGCCACCGGCAATTGCTTGCCATCCGCCGTCTTCACCGGCGCCGACGTCGGCCCTAGCAGCATCGGCCGGGCGCTGTGCGCCTCCAACGCCTTGACCAGCTTGTCTACGCTGGCAGCGTCCACGCCATCAGCCACCAACACAGCAATCTTGCGGCCCTTGATGCCGACCGTACCTGGGTGGTTCATCTGGCTCAGTGCAGGGGATTGGTTCAGCTGACTAGCTTTGACCTGCACGGTGCCGGCCTTTGGCGCAGGTAGGCCCAGGTTCGCAGCCACCGCCGCAGCCAGCTTGAGGTCGATGTTGGCGAGAATTTCGTTCACCTCCCGCGCACGAATGGTTTCACGCTCAACCTTGCCCAGTTCAAAGCTGTACGCCTTGATAATGTGCTGTTGCTCGGTGGGGCTCATGCTTTGGAAAAACAGCTTCGCTTGCGAGAAGTGGTCGCCGAATGACTCGCTGCGCTGGCGGATCTTGTGCGCATCGATGCGCTCTTGGTAACTCTCGAAACCGCCATCCTGCGGGGCCGGAGGAGTTTCCTTCGGCCAGCCGCCATCGATGGAGTTTGGCTCGTAGGAAGCGCGCCCGCGGTGCACCAGGTGCTGGTGCAAGGCATCGCGCTGATTATTGTGGTTAGGGGCGACGGGGCGGTTGATCGGGATCTGGTGGAAGTTAGGCCCACCCAGACGGCTTAGCTGGGTATCGGTGTAAGAAAACAGCCGGCCCTGTAGCAACGGGTCGTTGCTAAAGTCGATGCCTGGCACGATGTGGCCCGGGCAAAACGCTACCTGCTCAACTTCGGCAAAGAAGTTGTCCGGGTTGCGGTTCAGCACCATCTTGCCCAGGGGCGTAACCGGCACCAGCTCTTCCGGGATGATCTTGGTCGGGTCCAGCAGGTCGAAGTCGAACGCGTGCTCGTCGGCTTCCGGCACGACCTGCACGCCCAGCTCCCATTCCGGGTAATCGCCCGTCTCAATGGCTTCCCACAGGTCGCGACGCTGGAAGTCGGCGTCTTTGCCTGCCAGCTTTTGCGCTTCGTCCCACAGCAGGGAATGCACACCCTGACGCGGTTTCCAGTGGAATTTGACGAAACTGGTCTCGCCCTGGGCGTTGATCAGGCGGAAGGTATGAACCCCGAAACCTTCCATCATCCGCAAGCTGCGCGGGATCGCGCGGTCCGACATCGCCCACATCACCATATGGGCCGACTCGGGCACCAACGAAACGAAATCCCAAAAGGTGTCATGTGCCGACGCACCCGTTGGGATTTCGTTGTGCGGTTCGGGTTTCACGGCATGGACGAAGTCGGGGAACTTGATCGCATCCTGAATGAAGAACACCGGCATATTGTTGCCCACCAGGTCGAAATTGCCCTCATCGGTGTAGAACTTCACCGCAAAGCCACGCACGTCGCGCACGGTATCCGCTGAGCCACGTGGGCCCTGCACCGTGGAAAACCGCACGAAAACCGGGGTGAGTTGCTCCGGGTCCTGTAAAAAGCCAGCCTTGGTCAGTTCTGCGTGGTTGCCATAGCTCTGGAAATAGCCGTGCGCACCGGTACCCCGCGCATGCACGATGCGCTCCGGAATACGCTCGTGGTCAAAGTGCGTGATCTTCTCGCGCATGATGAAGTCTTCAAGCAGCGAGGGCCCACGGTCGCCGGCTTTCAGCGTGTTCTGGTTGTCTGCAATGCGCACACCCTGATTGGTACGCAGTGCATGGCCTGTGGCATCACTGCGCGCAGCTTCCAGGCTCTGCAGCTTGGCATTGGTGTTGGCCCGGTCGGGGGTCTGTGTGCCGGCGGCTTCGCTGTGCTTCGGCGCGTCCGTGTTCTTGCTGGGCATGGTCGGCTCTCCTTCATCAGTTCAGGCGTACCCGTGTCGGGCTTGTGCAAGTAGTGACTGGAGTGCTTTGCCGAGCGTTCAATCAGAATTACCGGTTGTCGCTATATGCCCGAAGGATTGGTGCATTACGAAATAAATGCTAAGAACAGCTATAGGAAAAGGCTAAAATGCGCGACCACAGCTAACCGCTGACCCAAATTCCATGCGCCCCACAAGGTTCGCTACGTGATCGAGTTCCAACAGGTACATAAAACCTACCGCGTTGCCGGTAGGGAAATCCCCGCACTGAATCCGACCAGCCTGACCATCGAAGATGGCCAAGTGTTCGGCCTTATCGGCCACTCTGGTGCCGGCAAAAGCACCATGCTGCGCCTGATCAACCGCCTGGAAGAGCCTTCTGGTGGCAAGATCATCGTCGACGGCGAAGACGTCACCGCCTTCAACGCCAGCCAGCTGCGCGGCTTCCGCCAGCAGGTCGGGATGATTTTCCAGCACTTCAACCTGCTGGCTTCCAAGACCGTCGCCGACAACGTCGCGCTGCCGCTGACCCTGGCCGGCGACCTGTCGCGCAGCGAAATCGACAAGCGCGTCACCGAACTGCTGGCCCGCGTCGGCCTGTCGGACCACGCCAAAAAGTATCCGGCGCAGTTGTCTGGCGGCCAGAAGCAACGCGTCGGCATCGCCCGCGCCCTGTCCACCAACCCCAAGATCCTGCTGTGCGACGAGGCCACCAGCGCCCTCGACCCGCAAACCACGGCTTCGGTCCTGCAATTACTGGCCGAAATCAACCGTGAACTGAAGCTGACCATCGTGCTGATCACCCACGAGATGGACGTGATCCGCCGGGTCTGCGACTGCGTAGCAGTGATGGACGCCGGCCACATCGTCGAGCAGGGCTCGGTGGCCGAGGTGTTCCTGCACCCGCAGCACGCCACCACCAAGCGTTTCGTCCAGGAAGACGAGCAGGTCGACGAAGGCGAGCAGCGCGACGACTTTGCCCATGTGCCAGGCCGCATCGTGCGCCTGACCTTCCAGGGCGACGCCACCTACGCGCCGCTGCTAGGCACCGTGGCCCGCGAAACCGGTGTGGACTACAGCATCCTCGCTGGGCGTATCGACCGTATCAAGGATGTCCCCTATGGCCAGCTCACCCTCGCCCTGATCGGCGGTGACATGGAAGCGGCATTTGCCCGCTTCAAGGCAGCTGACGTACATATGGAGGTACTGCGTTGATGGACGCCCTGAATTTCTTTGCCAACGTCGACTGGGCCGAAATCTGGCTGGCCACCATCGACACCATGATCATGCTGTTCGGCTCGCTGTTCTTCACCGTGCTGCTGGGCCTGCCGCTGGGCGTGCTGCTATTCCTCTGCGGGCCGAAGCAGATGTTCGAGCAGAAGGGCGTGTATGCGCTGCTGTCGCTGGTCGTCAACATCCTGCGTTCGCTGCCGTTCATCATCCTGCTGATCGTGATGATCCCGATTACCGTGCTGATCACCGGCACCTCGCTGGGCGTCGCCGGCGCCATCCCGCCGCTGGTGGTAGGCGCCACGCCGTTCTTCGCGCGCCTGGTGGAAACCGCCCTGCGTGAAGTAGACCGCGGCATCATCGAAGCCACCCAGTCGATGGGTGCAACCACCCGGCAGATCATCACCAGCGCATTGCTGCCAGAAGCCCGCCCGGGCATCTTCGCGGCCATTACCGTAACCGCCATCACCCTGGTGTCGTACACCGCCATGGCCGGCGTGGTCGGTGCCGGCGGCTTGGGCGACCTGGCCATCCGCTTCGGTTACCAGCGCTTCCAGACCGATGTGATGGTCGTCACCGTGGTGCTGTTGCTGGTACTGGTTCAAGTGCTGCAGAGCGTGGGCGACAAACTGGTCGTGCATTTTTCCCGTAAGTAACCCCAATGGGGTCGGCCCAGCCGACCCGTTCGGGGGCCGTCGCGGCCCTCACAAGGAGTGATCAATGAAGAAGCTGCTTGCTGTTGTCGCCGCTGTCGCGGCCTTCTCGGCCAACGCCGAGTCCCTCACCGTTGCCGCTACCCCAGTGCCGCACGCCGAAATCCTCAACTTCGTCAAACCTGCGCTGGCCAAAGAGGGCGTGGAGCTGAAGGTCAAGGAATTCACCGACTACATCCAGCCAAACGTACAGGTTGCCGAAAAGCGCCTGGATGCCAACTTCTTCCAGCACCAGCCGTACCTGGATGAGTTCAACAAGGCCAAGGGCACCAACCTGGTGAGCGTAGCCGGCGTGCACATCGAGCCGCTGGGCGTGTACTCGACCAAGATCAAGAAGCTGGAAGAGCTGTCCTCCGGCGCTACCGTGGTCATCCCCAACGATGCCACCAACGGCGGCCGCGCCCTGCTGCTGCTGGACAAGGCTGGGGTAATCAAGCTGAAGGACAACAAGAACATCCTGTCCACTGTGAAGGATGTTGCCGAGAACCCGAAAAACCTGAAGTTCCGTGAGCTGGAAGCCGCCACCATCCCGCGCGTGCTGACCCAGGTCGATGCCGCCCTGATCAACACCAACTACGCGCTAGAAGCCAAGCTGAACCCAGAAAAAGACGCCCTGGCCATCGAAGGCAGCGACTCGCCCTATGTGAACATCCTGGTTGCTCGCCCAGACAACAAGGATTCGGACGCGATGAAGAAGCTGGCCGCTGCGCTGCACTCGCCTGAAGTGAAGCAGTTCATCAACGAGAAGTATAAAGGCGCTGTGGTTCCGGCGTTCTAAGCCAACAATCGTGCTGGGTTCTTCGCGGGCAAGCCCGCTCCTGCAGGTATATCGCCAGGCCCAAGGCTATCGATAATCCTGTAGGAGCGGGCTTGCCCGCGAAGCTTTTAAGGCCCACTCAATCTCGCTTCACGAGCCCCGGCAACTGCGCCACCAGCTTCTGGTTGTTGAATGGCGCCCGAATGAACCCGCGCTGACGCCCATCCGGCCCGACAACCGCCAGGTTGCCACTGTGGTCCACGGTATACCCCGGCTTGCTGGTATCCGCCGGGATGAACGGAATGCTCAAGGCATTGGCCAGTTTCTGAGTATCCTCGATCGACCCTGCCACCCCAACGAAATCCTTGTCGAAATAGCCCAGGTACTGCTTCAACTGGTTCGGCGTGTCGCGGTTCGGGTCCACGCTCACCAGTACCACCTGCAGCCGCTCCACAGCCTCCTTGGGCAGCTCGCTCTTAACCTGGCGCAACTGGGCCAGGGTGGTCGGGCAGATGTCCGGGCAGTAGGTGTAGCCAAAGAACAGCAGCGACCATTTGCCCTTTAAGTCGTCCAGTTGCACCGGCTGGCCGTCCTGGTTGGTCATGGTCACATCGGCCACGGTACGGCTTTGCGGCAGCAGGATGATGCCGGCATCGATCAGCTCGGTGGGGTTGGGTTGGTCGCGGCCATTGAGGACCTTGTTGACGGTCAGGCCCATGATCAACGCGACCACGGCAACAAGGATGAAGACGGTTTTCTGGGTTCGGGTCATAGGTTCAGCAACAAGTAGTGGTCAAGGAGCAACGCGATGAACAGCGCAAACAGGTAGCCGATAGAGTACTTGAAGGTGCCGATTGCCGCGTGCGGCCGGCTGCCACGGTACAACACCCAGGCCCAATGCAGGAAGCGCAGGCCCAACAACAGGGCGCAGGCCAGGTACAGCGGGCCGCTCATGTGGATGGCGTAGGGCAGCAGGCTCACCGCCAGCAACACCAGGGTGTACAGCAGGATGTGCAGCTTGGTGTAGCGCTCGCCATGGGTTACCGGCAGCATCGGGATATCGGCCTTGGCGTACTCCTCCTTGCGGTGGATAGCCAGCGCCCAGAAGTGGGGTGGGGTCCAGGCGAAGATGATCAGCACCAGCAGCAAGGGCTCGGCGCTGACATGGCCACTGACCGCCACCCAGCCTAGCAATGGTGGGGCGGCACCCGCCAAGCCACCGATGACGATGTTCTGCGGTGTGGCCCGCTTGAGGAAGCCGGTATAGAGCACCGCATAGCCCAGCAAGGAGGCCAGGGTCAGCCAGGCGGTGAGGGCATTGGTGAACACCAGCAGCAAGGCCATGCCCAACAACGCCAGCGCCAAGGCGAACAGCAGCGCTGGCAGCGGCTCGACCCGGCCCTGGGCCAGGGGCCGCTTGTGGGTACGTGCCATCAGCGCGTCGATGCGCCGATCGACTACATGGTTGACCACCGCCGCACCGCTGGCACACAGGCCGATACCCAAGTTGCCGAACAACAACACGCTCCAACTCACGCCCGCACGGGTGGCGAGGAACATACCCGCCAGCGAGGTGATCAGCATCAGCACCACCACCTTGGGCTTGGTCAGCTCCAGGTAATCCCGCCAGCTGGCCCGACGTGCGCTCAGAAGCGTCGCCACGAATCGTTCCTCATGTGATGGGAAATGCCGACGCCTGCAACCGGCCGCAAGCGCCAGCCATGGCCGACCCCCACGCGCACCTTGTCGACCACACGGATGCGGTAGTTCACCAGCACCATGCTCAGCAGCAGCAGCGCGCCACCAGCGTTGTGCGCCACCGCCACGGCCAGTGGCAGGTGCAACAGCACATTGCTGATGCCCAGGCCGACTTGAACGGCCAGTGCCAGCAACACCAGCCGCGCCAGGCCAGGTAGGCCACAGCGGTGCAGTTTCCAGCTGAGCATCAGCAGCACACCGGTCACCAGTAACGCCCCCAGGCGATGGCTGATATGGATGGCTGTGCGCGCATCACTGTCCAACTGGCCGCCCAGGTAGTTGGGGCCGACGTGCTGAGTGAGGTGGAAACCGTTGCTGAAGTCCGCCGCAGGCCACCACTGGCCATGGCAGGTGGGCAGGTCGATACAGGCGACAGCCGCGTAATTGGCGCTGACCCAACCGCCCAAGGCAATCTGGCCGATCACCACCAGCAGCGCCAACGCGGCAATCCGGCGCAGGCTCAATGGCAGTTTTGGCAGCGGCGCAAAGGCCCGAGATAGACGCAGGGACAACAGGAACAGCAGGCTGAGGGTGGTGAAACCACCCAGTAAATGCGCGGTGACCACTTGCGGCCACAGCTTCAAGGTGACCGTCCACATGCCGAAGGCTGCCTGGGCCAGCACCACGCCCAGCAACAGCACCGGCAGGCGATAAGGCTGACCATCGCGGGCATGCCGGCGCACCGCCTGCAAGGCGAGCAGGGCAATCACCACGGCCAGGGTGCCGGCAAAGTAGCGATGGACCATCTCGGCCCAGCCCTTGGCGGCTTCCACCGGGTGCTCAGGAAAGTGCAGCTCGGCATGCGCCAGCTGAGCTTCACCCTTGGGCACGCTAATGAAGCCATAGCAACCCGGCCAGTCCGGGCAGCCGAGCCCGGCGTGGGTCAGGCGGGTATAGGCACCGAGCAGGACGACCAACAGTGCCAGCAGGGTGGCGAACACAGCAAGGCGGAATCCGGGTCTGGCCATGGCGGGCTCCTAGCCAATGTTGGACAGCTTGAGCAGGTGGCGCAGGTCGTCCAGCACATGCTTACCGTTGGCCTTGGCGTCGTAGCGCAACACCAGGTTGCCGTGCGGGTCGACGATCCACAGCTGCGGGCCAGCCTCGCCGACCTTTTGCAGGTAACGTTGTGCATCCAGCGGGTAACGCTGCAACTGCGGGTACTCGCGGCCAAGCAGCGCCTGGTAGTCAGCGCTCACCGGCTGGGCAGCTGCCAGTGCATGGCTGGCACGGCTGGCATCACGACCCAGGCCCACCTGAATCTGCCGGGCCAGGTACACCAGCCGCTGGCAATCTTCGGCACAGGCTTCGGGCGCGCTCACCAGCAGTTGCCAACGCTCGTCCTGGCCTGCCACGCCGATATCGGTACGGCTCTCGCCGTTGCCAATCATCACCCCGTGGTAGCTGCGGCCTTCCGGCACCCAGAAACTGAGCTTGTACATGCTGGTGGCCAGAATCATCGGCCCAAGCACCACCAGCAGGATTAATATCAGCTGCAAACGCCCACGGGCTCTGGGCTTGCCAGGTTCAGGCACTTCCAGTGGAGTGGCGGTGGCCATGGCGTTTCTCCTTGTTGTGGTGCCAGCCGAAGTAGAGGTAAAGCAGTACCAAAGCGAACGCCAGGGCAAACCACTGCACGGCATACCCCAGATGTTTCTCCGGGCCCATGGCGACTACCGGCCAGCCCAGGCGATAGGCCGCCGGGCCAGGTTGCAGGCGCAGTTCATGGGCGAAGCCTTCACGACCGAGTCGTTGCCATAGCTGCGCGGCATCCACCGCGGTCAGCAGGCGCGGCCACTGGCCGCCTGCAGGGTCGGGATGCAGCTGGAACGTGCTGCCGGGCGCGACATACACCGAAGCGTCCAGCGCCAACGTTTGGGAAGGAGTAGCGAATTGCACCGGCACCCGGCGGTCCGGCCACGGTAACCAGCCGCGATTGACCAGCAGCCATAGGCCACTGGCTTGGTCATGAAAAGGCTGCAGCAGCTCGACACCGGCCTGGCCATCGCGCATGCGGTTGTCCAACAGCAGGCTGTGCTCGGCGTCGAAACGGCCATAAAGATGCACATGGCGGTAGGCGTTGTCTTGGCTCGCCGTCAGTTGCGCAGTGGCCCGGGGCGCCTCGATCTGGCGCTCAGCATAGATGGCTAGCAACATGCGCTTTTCCTCGGCGCGACCGAGTTGCCAGCAGCCAAGCGCGATCAGCCCCGGCAGCAGCGCGAGCACTACCAGGGTGGGTAACCAGCCCGGGCGAAACGGCCTCATCGCAGCCTCGCCAGGTCGATCGCTATACTTATCCACATCACCGCATCCCCCCGGAGTATCGCCATGCTCAAGGCCGCGATTGTCCTGATGCTGTTGGCCACGATTGCCAGCCTGTTCAGTGGCTTGGTGTTTCTGGTCAAGGACGACGAAAACTCAACCCGCCTGCTGAAAGCGCTGACTGTGCGGGTAACCCTGGCGGCATTGACCATCGGCCTGATCGCCTGGGGCTTTATCAGCGGTCAGCTGGTTTCACATGCCCCCTTCTGAATCGGTATCGCCATGACGGAAAGCTCCCACAAGCGGGTTCTCGGGTGCCTGTCAGAGTACGTATACAAAGATAAACAACCCTACCCACACCACGTCGACGAAGTGCCAGTACCAACTGGCCGCCTCGAAGCCAAAGTGTTTTTCCGGGTTGAAATGCCCGCGCAAGATGCGCACGAACATCACGATCAGGATGATCGTGCCCAAGGTCACGTGGGCGCCGTGGAAGCCGGTTAGCATGAAGAACGTCGCACCATAAATCCCCGACCCCAGCGTCAGGCCCAGCTTGGTATAGGCCTCGTGGTACTCGAAGGCCTGCAGCGCGATAAAGCTGATGCCGAGGATGATGGTCAGGGCCATCCAGACTTTCAGCGGGCCACGGTGGTTACGGCGCAGGGCATGGTGGGCGATGGTGATGGTCACGCTGGAGCTGACCAGCAAGATGGTGTTGATCAACGGCAGGTGCCACGGGTCAATCACTTCCTTGGGCGGCGGGAACAGTTTCGGGTCGGGCGTGTGCAGCAACGGCCAGGTGAACTCGAAGGTTGGCCACAGCATGTGGGCAACCCCCTTGGCCCCTTCACCTCCCAGCCACGGCCCAGCTAGCACGCGTACATAGAACAACGCACCGAAGAAGGCCAGGAAGAACATCACCTCGGAGAAGATGAACCAGCTCATGCCCCAACGGAACGAGCGATCCAACTGCGGGCTGTATAGCCCCGCGCGGCTTTCCCGGACCACCGAACCGAACCAGCCGAACAGCATGTATGCCAGGAACAACGCGCCGACGAAGAAAATCAGCGGGCCGTGCGAGTCCGGGTGCCCTGCCTTCATATCGTTGAACCAGGTACCCAGGCCAAACACCGTGATGAACATGCCGATGGTGGCGATGATCGGCCACTTGCTCTGCGCCGGGACATAGTAGTGCTGATGACTTGCCATTGCTGTTCTCCTTCCCTTAACGGGCGCCCTGGACGTCCTGGGCCGCGACATGCGCGACGGGCGGGTGGCGAGCGGTGATGTCGAACAAGGTGTAGGCCAGTGTCAGGTGCTTCACGCTGGCCGGCAGGTCGCGGTCGACGATGAAGCGCACCGGCATCTCGATGCGTTCGCCAGGCTGCAGCACCTGCTGGGTAAAGCAGAAGCACTCGGTCTTGTGGAAGTACGCCGCGGCCTCGGCCGGGGTGATGCTAGGGATGGCTTGCGCACTCATCGGCCGATCGGTGGGGTTATGGGCGATGAAGATCATCTGGTTGACCGCCCCCGGGTTGACCTCCAGCTGGTCGGCCGTGGAATAGAAGTCCCAGACCATGTCGCTGGCATTGGTCGACATGAATTGCACACGCACCGACCGCGTCGGGTCACTGACCTGGCTGCCTTCGTATTGCACGCCAGTCTTGCCGTTGATGCCAAAGGCCTTGCACATCACGTCGTAGATCGGCACCAGGGCAAAGCCGAAGGCGAACATCACCACCGTCAGCATCAGCAGGCGCAGTACCAGGCGTTTCAGCGTCAGGCCGGTCATGGCAGCGTTCCTATTTCACTTCCGGTGGCGTCTGGAAGGTGTGGTAGGGCGCAGGCGAGGGGATCGACCACTCCAGGCCCTCGGCACCGTCCCACGGTTTGGCTGGTGCAGGTGCGCCGCCGCGGATGCACCGGATGACAATGAACAGGAAGAAGATCTGCGTGGCGCCGAACATGAACGCGCCGATCGACGACACCATGTTGAAGTCGGCGAACTGCAGGTTGTAGTCAGGGATTCGCCTTGGCATGCCGGCCAACCCCACGAAATGCATGGGGAAGAAGGCCAGGTTCATGCCAATGAACGACAGCCAGAAGTGCAGTTTGCCGAGGGTTTCGTCGTACATGTGGCCGGTCCATTTCGGCAGCCAGTAGTAGGCCGAGGCGAAGATGCCGAAGATTGCCCCAGGCACCAGCACATAGTGGAAGTGCGCCACCACGAAGTAGGTGTCGTGGTACTGGAAGTCTGCCGGGGCGATAGCCAACATCAGCCCGCTGAAGCCGCCGATGGTGAACAGGATGACGAAGGCAATGGCAAACAACATCGGCGTCTCGAAGGTAAGCGAGCCTTCCCACATGGTGCTGACCCAGTTGAACACCTTCACCCCGGTGGGTACGGCGATCAGCATGGTGGCGTACATGAAGAACAGCTCGCCAACCACCGGTATGCCGACCACGAACATGTGGTGGGCCCAGACGATGAACGACAGAAAGGCAATGGCGCCGGTGGCGTACACCATGGAGGTGTAGCCGAACAGCGGTTTACGCGAAAACGCCGGAATGATCGAGCTGACGGCGCCGAAGGCCGGCAGGATCATGATGTACACCTCGGGGTGGCCGAAGAACCAGAACACGTGCTGGAACAACACCGGGTCACCGCCGCCAGCGGCACTGAAGAAGCTGGTGCCGAAATGGATGTCCATCAACATCATGGTCACCACCCCGGCCAGCACCGGCATCACCGCAATCAACAGGAACGCGGTAATCAGCCAGGTCCAGACGAACAGCGGCATCTTCATCAAGGTCATGCCTGGGGCGCGCAGGTTGAGGATGGTGGCGATCACGTTGATCGCGCCCATGATCGAGCTGATGCCCATCAGGTGGATGGCGAAAATGAAGAAGGTCACGCTGGCCGGCGCATAGGTGGTGGACAGCGGTGCATAGAAAGTCCAGCCGAAGTTGGGCCCGCCACCCGGGCTGAACAGGGTCGAAACCAGCAGCAAGAATGCCGCTGGCAGCAGCCAGAAGCTGAAGTTGTTCATGCGCGGCAGGGCCATGTCGGGCGCACCGATCATCAACGGGATCATCCAGTTGGCCAGGCCGACGAAGGCCGGCATCACCGCACCGAACACCATGATCAGGCCGTGCATGGTGGTCATCTGGTTGAAGAACGCCGGCTCGACGATCTGCAGGCCAGGCTGAAACAGCTCGGCGCGGATCACCATGGCGAACGAGCCACCAAGCAGGAACATGATGAAGCTGAACCATAGGTACATCGTGCCGATGTCCTTGTGGTTAGTGGTCAGCACCCAGCGCATCAGGCCCTTGGCCGGGCCGTGCGCATGGTCGTGGCCGTGGGCGTGGTCGTCGATCACTGCACTCATGTCCTGTCTCCTGCAATCCACTGATTGCCGCGAGTTACCCGGTTCATTGCGCTTCTGCCTGCTTCAGCGCCAGCACGTCCTTCGGCGTGACCATGTCGCCCTTGTTGTTCCCCCAGGCGTTGCGCTCGTAGGTGACCACGGCGGCGATGTCGACCTCCGAGAGCTGCTTGCCGAACGCCGCCATGGCGGTGCCGGGCTTGCCGTGGAAAACGATACCCAGGTGGGCTTCCTTCGGCCCGGTGGCGATCTTCGAGCCCTTGAGCGCCGGGAACATCGGCGGCAGGCCCTGGCCTTCAGCCTGGTGACAGGCTACGCAAGTGGTGTGGTAGACCTTGTCGCCGCGCGCCACCAGTTCTTCCAGGGTCCATTCTTTGCTGGTCAGTTCCTTGAGCTTGGCCGCTTCAGCCTTGCGCTCGCCCAGCCAGGTGTCGTAGTCGGCCTTGGACTTGACCTCGACTACCACCGGCATGAAGCCGTGGTCCTTGCCGCACAGCTCGGTGCACTGGCCACGGTAGATGCCGGGCTTCTCGATACGGGTCCAAGCTTCGTTGACAAAGCCCGGTATGGCATCGCGCTTGACCGCGAAGGCCGGCACCCACCAGGAGTGGATGACGTCGGCGGCGGTCACCAGAAAACGCACCTTGGCGCCCACCGGCAGCACCAGCGGCTGGTCGACTTCGAGCAGATAGTGCTCGTCCTTGGGGGCCTTGTTGTGGATCTGCTCGGCGGGGGTGGCCAGGTTGCTGAAGAACTCCACATCCTGGCCCAGGTATTTGTAGTGCCACTTCCATTGGTAGCCGGTGACCTGGATATCGATGTCCGACTCGCTGGCGTCGTAGATATCGATCAGGGTCTTGGTGGCCGGGATGGCCATGACCACCAGGATCAGGAAAGGGACCACGGTCCAGAGGATTTCTACCCAGGTATGCTCGTGGAAATGCGCCGCCTGCTGGCCAGTGGAACGGCGGTGGATGACCATGGACCAGAACATCGCGCCAAACACCACGATGCCAATGATCACGCAGATCCAGAATATGGTCATGTGCAGGTCGAAGACGGCGTTGGAGACTTCCGTCGCCCCCGGGTGCATGTTCACGGTCCAGGCGGCGTTGGCCTGACCAAAAACCGACCACAACAGGAGGCCCATCCAGACATGTGGATGTCGCATCATTGCGGGTTCCCCTTCTCGTTCTTGTTATCCCGGAGGCGTGGCCTGCGGCAAGAGGGAACGGCGGTCAAGACTGCCAGGCTTCGACGACCGAGCCCCTGCAAAAGCAGTTGGGCCTCATCAACGAATCACGTTCACCGGGAGTATAGACAGCGACCAACGGCACGCAATGAAGCCCGTGAAATGAACTTCATGAAATGGCTTAATGCGCCGAAAGCCGCGCGCTTGATAGGGTATGGCGCAATAATGGCATGTGGATATGCCTAAGGATGCACACGTTTGCGCGACTTATAACAAATGCGTCTTAGGTATTCTGTATACCGAGCTAATTTAGTGTCTTCCGTTTGAAACGTAATGTCCCTGGAGTTGTCATGAACATCGCTGCTGTACGCGAGCAGGTAAGCCAAGCCCATCAACACGAAGGCCAGACCGGCCAATTGAAAGCGCGTCTCGAGCTGCAACTGCCCCACCTGCACCCCTCGATTCAACTGCCTGAGCAGGACGCCCAGGGTACTTTGGCGCGCTTCGTCAGCGCCTACATCGACCAGGTTCCGGAACTGCTGGAGGCCGCACACGAGGTCGCCCGCGAGGCCGGGATCGAATCACAGATCACACCTGTACTGAAAATTGCCGAGGCTTACTTCCTGCAGCCACCCAGCGTGATGCAAGGACATGTGGGCCTGGACTGCCTGCTGGATGAGGCCTACCTGGCTCACCGCCTGGTAGAGGAAGTGAACGATCTATACATCCGTCACTTCCAGCAGCCGCTGATTCCGGTCGACACCACGGTGGCCAACCTGATTGCCCACCAATTGATTGGCGAGAGCTTTGCCAACCAGCTGGATGAGGTGGTGCATCACTCGGTTGATGAAATGCTCAATGACGAAAGCTTTGCGGTGGAGTCGGTAGAGGTCTACCGCGAGAAGCTGAGCAGCCCGGAAACCGGTGCAGCCTGGAAGCGCTGGCCGTGCCTGTCGCGCCAGCTGGGCGTCGAGCTGGGTCAACCCGCCTGATATTCCTGTTCCGGCCTCTTCGCGGGCAAGCCCGCACCTACACAGTTTCGCGTCAATACGGCACCTGTGTAGGAGCGGGCTTGCCCGCGAAGAGGGCGGTTCAGCCAACAACGGCTCGGCCTAGGCCCCAACCCCCGCCGTAGTCCGCAGCCGCCCTTCGATCCGCCGCTTCAATCGCCACTGCTCGATCAGCAACCGCGACCCATTGGCCGAATTGCTGCGGCTCCAGTCCTCCAGCAGCTCCAGGCACGAGTGGTCGATATAACTCAGGTTACCCAGCGGTACATGCAGGGTGGTCCCCGCTGGCACAGTGTTTAACACCTGGGTAAGCGCCGGCACCTTGAGGAAGGTGGCCGCACCACTAAGGCGCAACTCCATGTGCCCAGCCTTCTGCAGGCTGATCAGGTTGATCTTCAACCGCGCCGCCTTGAACGCCAACTTCAGCAAGGTCAGCGCAAAGCCCAGCAGCACCCCGGTCAGCAGGTCGGTGAAAATGATCGCCAAGGCCGTCGCCGCGTAAGTGAACATCGGCATGCGGCCATAGCGGCCCAGGCCACGAAACGCCTTGAAGTCCACCAGCTTGACCCCGGTAAACACCAACACCCCAGCCAGACTCGCCACCGGAATCTGCTGCAGCACGCTGCTTAGTACTACCACGAAGGCCAACAGCCACAGGCCATGGAAGATCGCCGAGGCCCGGGTCTGTGCACCCGCTTGCACATTGGCCGAGCTGCGCACGATCACCCCGGTCATCGGCAAGGCACCCAGCACCCCACACAACATGTTGCCGATGCCTTGCGCCGACAGTTCACGGTCGAAGTCCGAACGCTGGCCGCTGTGCATGCGGTCGACCGCTGCAGCCGACAACAGGGTTTCGGCACTGGCGATGAAGGCCAAGGCGAAAGCGGCGACCAGCAGGGTTGGGTCGGCCAGCTGCATCAGGTCATTCGGGCGGATCCAGTCGATGGCTTCAGACAGATCTGCCGGCACCTGCACCCGGTTCACCGGCAAGGCCAGCCACATACTGATGGCCGTCATGGCCGCCACGCCCAGTAGGGCACCCGGGACGAAGCGCAGCCGCTGCGGCCGCAGGCGCTCCCAGCCCCACATGATAACGATGGTGCCCAGGCCCAGCGCAGCTGCCTGCCAGCCCGAACCGGCAGCTTCCAGCGGCAGGGCGGCGGCGATGGTGGCAGGAAACGCCAGCAGGTTCTGCATGCCAGACGGTTGCGGCGCGGTGTCGAACATCACATGCACCTGCGACAGCACGATCAACACGCCAATGCCTGCCAGCATGCCGTACACCACCGCCGGCGCGGTTACCCGAAACCAGCAGCCCAAGCGCAGGCGCCCGGCCAGTAACTGCAACAGGCCCGCCAGCAACAGGATCGGCCCAAGCATGGCCACGCCATGCTGGCGCACCAGCTCGAATACCAGCACCGCCAAGCCAGCCGCCGGGCCACTGACCTGCAGCGGTGAACCGGCGAGGAAACCCACGACAATGCCGCCGATAATGCCGGTAATCAGGCCTTTGGCTGGCGGCATGCCCGAGGCAATCGCAATGCCCATGCACAACGGCAAAGCCACCAGAAAGACCACCACCGACGCCAGCAACTCACGCGGCAGGGCCGCTTTTAACTGTGTAATGTTCACCGTGTTTCTCCTTTCTCTGTCACACAACCATTCCCCTGGCCGTGGGCACGTTTTGCCCCTGACGAGCGCCCAGGCGCGGGCCGCCAGCGGTTGTGCCGGCAGGTCAGTCAGGGAATTCAAGGCAGCCGAAGGCCGCGCCACACCCCTACGGGGTGCAGCCGGCTATCAAGGTTTTAGCGGTGGATGGGTCGCTTAGTAGCGGCCTCTCGGAGTAGCGCAGGGGACCGGCTCGCCGGCAGCCAGGGGCAGGAAGCTATCGCTGGCGGCGTCGTAGGCTTCGATCTTGCTGGACTCGATGTCGTAGACCCAGCCATGGATGAACAGCTCGCCCGCTGCCAGGCGCGAAGCCACCGACGGGTGGGTGCGCAGGTGATGCAGCTGGGCGATGACGTTTTCCTTGGTCAGTACCTGCATGGTTTCGTGTTCGCTGCCGCACGAGCAGTTGTTCTCGACCACTGTGCGGGCCACTTCGGCATGACGCAACCAGGCGGAAACGGTTGGCATCTTGGTCAGCGATTGCGGGTTGAGTACGGCACGCATAGCGCCGCAGTCGGAGTGGCCGCAGACGATGATGTGGTGCACTTTCAGCGCCAGTACGGCGTACTCGATAGCACTGGAAACGCCGCCGTTCATCTGGCCATACGGGGGTACCACGTTACCGACGTTACGGGTCACGAACAGGTCGCCTGGCGAGCTTTGGGTGATCAGCTCGGGGACGATGCGCGAGTCGGCACAGGTGATGAACATGGCGCGCGGGGTTTGCGCGGTGGCGAGTTTCTTGAACAGCTCTTGCTGCTCGGGGAAAACGTCATGGTGAAAACGCAGGAAGCCGTCGACGATGTGCTTAAGGGCGGCATCGGCGCTCTCCGCGGGGACCTGCGGAACGACCTTGGATGGGTCCTTGACGGGCATGATTCATCCTCTTGACGGTGTGAAGGTAAGTCCATTTTACCGATGAAAGATTCTGGCTATGCAGGGTTTTAGATGACGCGCACGGGCCATAGATCACAGTCGGTGAAGACTGATTTCCTACGCTAGCGGGGAAAACTTAACTGAAACTTAATTCGAAGGCTCTAGAACGCATGTTCCAGATGAGAAAGGCGGGAACTGGATAATAGCAAAAAAACATCAATTGCCAAGAGTCATTACTGTAATTGTCCACTTGGATTAGTTGCATTGAGGGCTGGCAATAGGCCCATGTCTACGCAAAATTTGTGGGAGTGGGGTGCCCGCGAAGGAGGCAACTCGGTACATGGCACCGGCTGCGCCGGTGTTGGCGGGCACGCCCGTTCCCACAAGGTCCGCGTAACCGCTGAATAATCAGAACAGCGCCATTTGCCCACCTGGCGGGCAGAACGCCGAGCAATCCAATGCCTGTGCTTCCCGCCCTTCAAAATCCAACCGCTTCATGGCCTTGGCAAACCGCTGCGCCAGCAACTCGGCGAACACGCCTTCACCGCGCATGCGTACACCAAACCGGCTGTCATACAATTCACCGCCGCGGCTCTGGCGGATCAGGCTCAATACATGTGCCGCCCGCTGCGGGTAATGGTCCTGCAGCCATTGCTCGAATAACGGCGCCACCTCCAGCGGCAAGCGCAACATCATGTAGGCCGCGCTTTGGGCGCCAGCTTCCTTGGCCGCCTCCAGCAGGCGCTCCAGTTCACTGTCGTTGATCATCGGAATCATCGGCGAACACAACACACCGACCGGCACCCCCGCCGCGCGCAACACGCGGATCGCCCGCAACCGAGCCTTGGGTGACGCTGCACGCGGCTCCAGCACCCGCTTCAGGTCGTCGTCCAGCGTGGTCAGGCTGATCATCACCCGCGCCAGACGCTGGCGGGCCATCTCGGCCAGCAGATCAAGGTCACGCAACACCAGTGAGCCCTTGGTGACGATGGTCACCGGGTGACGAAAGCGCAGCAGCACTTCGAGCAGGCGCCGGGTCAGCAACTGCTCGCGCTCGATAGGCTGGTAAGGGTCGGTGTTGGAGCCCAGGTTGATTGGCGCGCACACGTAGCCGGGTTTGCTCAATTGCTGCGCCAGCACCTCAGCGGCGTTGGTCTTGGCGATCAACTTGGTTTCGAAATCCAGGCCAGGGGATAGGTCCCAGTAGGCGTGGGAAGGGCGGGCATAACAGTAGATACAACCATGCTCGCAGCCACGGTAAGGGTTGATGGAGCGATCAAAGGGCAGGTCGGGGGAGGTGTTGCGGCTGATCACCGACTTGGCTGTCTCAACCCGCACCTCGGTGCCATGGGTTTGCGGCACTTCCTGGTACCAGCCATCATCCTCCGCCACTGAATGGCTCGGAGCAAAACGGTTGTGCGGATTGTGCGCCGTGCCACGGCCCTTTTGCGGTGCTGGAGGAATCATGGCTTACCCCGATACTGTATTCATATACAGTATCGTGCATACCAGCATCTTTCCAGCACCTCTGGTCAGCGAACCCTCACGCCAAGCCATGCCAGCGCAGGTAAGGCGCATGGCTCACTGGCCGCCCCAAAAACGCCTCGATGCCTTCGCGCAACGGGCGTGATGCCCCCGGGGCGAATAGCGCCTCCTGCAGCGCCCGGCCAGTGGCGCGGTCCAGCAGCCCAGCCGCTTCAAAGCGGGTGAACAGGTCCAAGGCGTGCACATCCGACCACAGATACGCATAAAAACCTGCATCGTAGCCATTCACCAAGTGACCAAAGGCATGCGCAGGCCGCTCGAAGTCGGCCAGTGGCCAAAAACCACAGCGCTCCCGCGCGTCAGCCATGCGCTGCGCAAGTGTCCTGCCGTCGTTCGGCGTGGCATGCAGGTCCATGTCAAATAACGCCAGGCTCAGTTCAGCGGCGGTTTCCTGTACCCCCTGCTGGCGTAACCACTGGAAACACTCATTAACCCGCGAGCGGGTGAGTTGGCTGCCGTCTGCCTGGTGCGACGAAACCGTCACCAGGTAATCCGCGTCCCATACCCAGCGCTCGAACAGCTTGCCGAACAGCTCCACACCATCGGTGCCAAGTTCGGTCACGTTGGACATCACATGGTTGGTTGTACGCACCAGCAGGTGGTGCAGCGCATGGCCAAATTCGTGGTACATCTTGCGCAAAGACAGGTGGTCGAGCAGTGGCTGGCTGCCCTGCGGCGCTTGCGGCACATCACAGAAGACCACCGCCGAGGCAGGCTGGTAGACCCCCTCGGCATCGACCCGGCGGTTGCGTATGTAGGTCGTCATCACCGTGTTCGCCTGCTTGCCGGCATGCTGCACGGCATCCAGGTACAGGTAACCAATAAAGGCATGGTCCTGCCACACTTCGAACGTTTGCACGCTTTCATCCCAAGTGGGGAGCGCTTTGGGCAGCAGCAACACCCCAAACAGCATTTCCGCCAGCTGCTGCAACGCCGTCACAACCGCGCGCAACGGGAAGTACTCGCGCAGGGCCTCAGTGGAGAGTTCGGTAGGCGAGGGTGCTTGCAGGTAATCGACATCCCACGGTTGGACATCAGCCATACCCTTGGCTGCAGCCTGGTGCTCGACACTCGAACGCCTTTGCAGCATTGCGGGGCGGACCTGCGCAGCGAGGTCATGAAGAAAGCCGCGTACCTGTTCGAGCGAGCCGGCACTCTTGGCCTGCAGGCTCTGTTCGGGATGGCTGGCAAAACCGAGCAGGCGAGCCTTTTCATCGCGCAGCTGCGCCAGTTGCTGAAGATGCGAACCGTTGTCCAGCTGCGGGTCAGGGCTGACGCCGCGGGTGTGGTAGGCCCGATACACGCGCTCACGGAGCTCGCGGTTGTCGGCGTGCTTGAGTACAGCCTCGGTGGCCACACTTTCACAGGCCACCAGCCAGCCCGGCTTGCCCGCCTCTTGTGCCCTTGCAGCCAACTCGTCGCGTACCCGTATAGGTATGCCCACCAGTTCGGCTTCATCCGTGATATTCAGCCCAGGCCTGTTGATATTGGTGCGGAAGGCATCAAGGGCTTTGCCAATCTGAGCCTGCAGCTCGACCAAACGTGCTTTGCCGGCCGGGTCGAGCAAAGCCCCACTGGTGTTGAATTTGCCAAGATGCCAGCGCAGAGTGGCGCGCTTCTGGGCATCCAGATTTTTGCCAACGTCGCTGGCAGCCAAGTGTTCGTAGAGGTTTTGCAGCCTGTTGTCGGCGAATTTTTGTTCAAACCGCGCCGTCGCCTGGGCGAAGAAGCCAATGATGGCGCTGGCCCAGTCCTGATCCCTGCCAACCAGTGGCGAGGCAGCGTACAACGCGGCCAGCAATTGCGCATCCAAGCCATCCACCGCCAGCACCATATCATCCCAGGTCGGCATATCGCCCTGTTCGACGAGAATGCGCTCGATACCTTGCTCATGTGCTGAAAGCACATGAGCAAAGGCCTCCCGCATGTTTTCAAGGGTGATTGCTGGGTAATCGACGGGGATATCGCTTTTTTGCAGTAACGGGTTGTCCATGGCGCAATACCTGCTGTTGATGAAGAGCAGGCGAGCCTAAATGGCCAGCGGGCAACGGGTGGCCTGAGTATCTACCACCCGTGCATGCCTTGCCTGCCCGGGCACGGCGCCCGGGCGGCACGACGGCGTTATTCTGCCGGTTTCTTCAACTTCGGGTTAGGGAAGAACTGCACCGTCTGCACCTTGGCCGGCGCGGCTTTCGGTGCCAGATGGTTGACCCGAGTGCCAAGCTCCTTGGGCACCGACAACCCCTGTTCGTTGAGGGTGTCAGTAAAGCCGCAGGCCACGCACTCGCGGTGCGGCACGCCGTCTTCGCTCCACATCATCAGCTTGTCGGGCTCGCTGCACGCCGGGCATACAGCCCCGGCAATGAAGCGCTTCTTGGTCTTGGTCACGGCTACCTCACTCATGCTGCAGCGTCCTCGCTCAGGCCACTGTGGCGCAGCAAGGCATCGATGGAAGGCTCACGGCCACGGAAGTCGACGAACAACACCATCGGCTCGCGCGAACCGCCACGGGCCAGGATAGCCTCACGGAATGCGCGACCGGTTTCGGCATTCAGCACGCCTTCTTCCTCGAAGCGCGAGAAGGCGTCAGCCGACAGCACTTCGGCCCATTTGTAGCTGTAGTAGCCCGCCGCGTAACCGCCAGCAAAGATGTGTGCAAAGCTGTTGGGGAAGCGGTTGTACGCGGGTGGGCGCATGACCGACACCTCGTCGCGCACGCCTTCAAGTACCTGCAGCACGCTGCGGCCATCGCCATGGCTGGCATGCAGCTCGAAGTCGAACAGCGAGAACTCCAACTGGCGCACCATCATCATGCCCGACTGGAAATTCTTCGCTGCCAGCATCTTGCTCAGCAGGTCCTGAGGCAGAGCCGCACCGGTCTCGAAGTGGCCGGAGATCAGCGCCAGGCCTTCTGGCTCCCAGCACCAGTTTTCCATGAACTGGCTGGGCAGCTCGACCGCGTCCCAGGCCACGCCGTTGATGCCGGAAACGCCGGCATGCTCGATGCGGGTCAGCAGGTGGTGCAGGCCATGACCGAACTCATGGAACAGTGTAGTGACTTCATCGTGGGTCAGCAGCGCCGGTTTGCCGGGCGCGGCCGGGGTGAAATTGCATACCAGGTTGGCTACCGGGCTCTGCAGCTGGCCGCTGGCAGTACGACGCCGGTCGCGGGCGCCGTCCATCCAGGCACCACCACGCTTGTTGGCTCGGGCATACAGGTCGAAGAAGAAGCGGCCGACGTGCTGGCCGTTTTCCTTGATCTCGAACAGGCGCACGTCCGCGTGCCAGCTGTCGAAGCCCTTGAGTTCGGCGATTTCGATGCCGTACAGGCGCTGCACGATGCTGAACAGGCCGCCCAGTACCTTGTCGATCGGGAAGTACGCGCGCAGGGCTTCCTGCGACACGCTGTAGCGCTGTTCGCGCAGCTTCTCGCCGTAATAGCCGGCATCCCAGCTGGCCAGCTCATGGCAGCCCTGCTCAGCGGCGTAGGCTTTGAGCTGCTCCAGGTCCTGGGCGGCGAACGGCTTGGAACGTTTGGCCAGGTCACGCAGGAAGCTCAACACCTGGTCGCTGGACTCGGCCATCTTGGTGGCCAGGCTCAGTTCGGCGTAGTTCTTGTAGCCCAGCAGCTCGGCCAGCTCCTGGCGCAGGGCGAGAATTTCCTGCATTACCGGGCCGTTGTCGAACTGGCCGGCATTCGGGCCTTGGTCCGAGGCGCGGGTACAGTAGGCGGCGTACAACTCTTCGCGCAGGGCGCGGTCGCTGGCGTAGGTCATCACCGCGTAGTAGCTGGGGAATTCCAAGGTAATCAACCAGCCGTCGAGGCCCTTGGCCTGGGCGGCGGCAGCCATTTGTGCCTTGGCCGAATCGGTCAGGCCGGCCAGTGCGGCTTCGTCAGTGACGTGCTTGGTCCAGGCCTGGGTGGCGTCGAGCAACTGGTTGGAGAAACGGCTGCCCAGCTCGCTGAGCTTGCTTTGTACTTCGGCGTAGCGCTGCTGCTTGTCCGCTGGCAGGTCGATACCCGACAGGCGGAAGTCACGCAGGGCGTGCTCGAGGATAGTCTTTTGCGCCACGTCGAAGCTGGCGGCCTCGGGGCTGTTGATCAGCGCCTGGTAGGCGTCGAACAGCGCACGGTTCTGGCCCAGTTCGGTAGAGTAGGCACTCAGCGCCGGCAGGCACGACTCATAGGCCTCGCGCAACTCCTGGTTGTTGCACACCGCATTGAGATGGCTGACCGGGCTCCAGGCGGCACCCAGACGGTCGTTCAGTTCGTCCATGGCCAGCACCAGGCCGGCCCAGGTCGGGTTACTGCCCTGCTTTTCGAGGATCTCGGCAATGGCTTTACGGTTGTCGGCCAGGATCGCTTCGATCGCCGGCAACACGTGCTCAGCACGGATTTGCGAGAAGGGCGGCAGATCGTAGGACTGCAGAAGTGGGTTGTTCGCACTCACGGTTTGGATACCTTGGCAGAAGAAACACTGCCCCATCTTAATTACAATCGACGCCGACCGCAGCAGGCAGCCTGCCTATCGGCACAGATGAGAGACGCTATCATGGCCATCCGAAGCTTCCAGCAACACACTCCGAAAGTTGGGCCCCGGGCCTTCGTCGACCGTTCGGCGGTGGTGTTGGGCGACGTGGAGATTGGCGAAGACAGCTCGGTCTGGCCGCTGACCGTGGTGCGCGGCGACATGCACCGCATCCGCATCGGCGCGCGCACCAGCGTGCAAGACGGCAGCGTGCTGCACATTACCCACGCCGGCCCTTTCAACCCGGACGGCTTCCCGCTGATCATCGGCGACGAGGTAACAATCGGCCACAAGGTCATGCTGCATGGCTGTACCCTGGGCAACCGCATCCTGGTCGGTATGGGCAGCACCATCATGGATGGTGCCATTGTCGAGGACGAAGTGATCATCGGCGCCGGCAGCCTGGTACCGCCCGGCAAGCGCCTGGTCAGCGGTTACCTGTACATGGGCAGCCCGGTGAAGCAGGCCCGACTGCTGAACGACAAGGAACGCGCGTTCTTCTCCTACAGTGCCAGCAACTATGTGAAGCTCAAGGACCAGCACCTGGCCGAAGGCTACCACCAACCTGAATGACCACATTCGCGGGCTTGCCCGCGAAGAAGGCCACGCAGCACTCACGTGGAACCCAATAAATGCACCAGCAACATATCCTGTTCGACCTCGACGGCACCCTGACCGATCCCCGCCAGGGCATCACCCGCTCGATCCAATACGCGCTGGCCAAGCTGGGCATCGACGAGCCAGACCTGAGCCGCCTCGAACACTTCATCGGCCCGCCCCTGCTGCAGGCCTTCATGCAGTTCTACCACTTCGACGAGGCTAAAGCCTGGGAGGCGGTGAACTTCTATCGGGAGCGGTTCAGCGCCACCGGCCTCTACGAGAACCTGGTATTCGAAGGTGTGCCGGAGCTACTCGAAGCCCTCAATAGCCAAGGCCGCACGCTGTACATCGCCACCTCCAAGCCGTGGCAGTTCGCCCGGGAAATCGCCCGGCATTTCACCTTCGACCAGCACTTCAAGGTGATCTACGGCAGTGAACTGGACGGCACCCGCACCAACAAGGTCGAACTGATTCGCCACCTGCTGGATGAAGAAGGGCTAGACCCGGCGCAAACGCTGATGATCGGTGACCGCAAGCATGACCTGATCGGTGCGCGCAGCAATGGCTTGCAGGCGGTAGCGGTGGGGTATGGGTTTGGTAGCCAGGAAGAGTTGATGGCGGAGGCGCCGGCGTTCCACTTTGCTACCTTGGCCGAGATGCATCAGGCGTTCCTTAAGGCTTGATGGCCCTGGGGGCTGCTTTGCAGCCCATCGCAGGCAAGCCACACGTCAGGCCGCACCGATTTCAAGCCATGCGCAGTACCGGTGGGAGTTGGCTTGCCGACGATGGGCCGCAAAGCGGCCCCAAATGCTCACAGGTTCACCATCAACCGCTGCAATGCCGCTTTCCTCTCTTCAATCGGCATCCGCCCCAACTGCTCGACCTGCTGATAAAACCGCGCCCAGTCCCCACCCACCTCACGGAATACCGCCGCAAACGCCGGCACCCACTGGTCATACAGCCCAAACGGCAACAACTTGGCATTGTTCATCGGCCCATACATCCACGCGTCATAACGCTTGTCACCCCCCCAAGCGCCATCGCGCAAATGCCGATACTCCTGCCTTAGCCGCTCGAACTCCGCCTGCTTGGCAATCCGCTTGTGCGCATCATCCAACTGCCCGGCATAAATCGCCTGCAACCGCTCGCGGCTGGCCAGCACCAACCGGATGAATTGGTCACGCTGCTGCCCCTGGTCCGCACCCTCCGCGGCAAGCCCACGCGCCAGTCGCCATTGCCGCGTGCCTTCCTGCTCGACAAAAGAGGCAAACGACTCGTTGAACTCGGTGTCGTCCTGCACATACAAGCGCTGGTGGGCCAACTCATGGAAAATCAACGTGGCCAAGCGCTCGTCGCCCCAGCCAACCATCGACGACAGGATCGGGTCATCGAACCAGCCCAAGGTGGAATAGGCCTCCACGCCGCCCACGTAAACGTCCATGCCGCCCTGGCGCATCAATGCCGCCGCCCCACGCGCAGCGCCGGGCTGGTAGTAGCCGCGGTACGCCACGCAGCCTGCAATCGGGAAGCAGTGCGTCACCGGCTGCAACGACAGCTCGGGCGTGGCGAAGACATTCCACACCACGTAGGGCCGGCCAAGGTCGGCATAAACCCGGTAGCTGCGGTTGTCGGGCAGTTTCAGCTGCTGGCTGGCAAACGCTCGCGCCTGCTCCGCACGCGCCAGGCGCGTGCGCAGTTGCACCGAGGTGGCCGGGTCGGCCAGTACCTGCTCCACCGGCTGGCGTGCGCGCAGCAACTGCCACTGGCCCTCGGCAAGCTGGCCATAGTAGGCCGCGCTGCTGCAACCGTTCAGCAGGAGCAGCGCCAGCAGCGGAACCAAACGGGTGAAAATGCGGTCGAGTGCCCCAGGGCCTGAGCGCTGAATAAGAAAAAGTCGAAGCATCCGGGACTGTCTGACTCGCTCATGGCCAATTCGCTCCAAGACTATCTCGCCAAGGGGGAGTTTCGCCATGCGTGCACTGTTGGTCACCGGCTCACTGTTGCTGATATCCGCCTGTTCGACCTTGCCAGACCCAGACCCAAACCAGGCCTGGATCGACCTCACGCCGTACCAAGACACTTCGCTGCACGCTGTGCAGGTAGACGAACGCGACTGGGCTGATAGCCGTTATTTCGAAGTGCAGCCCGGCAGCCACGAGCTGACCGTGCGCTATCAGTTTGCAGTTACGCCCAGCAACATTGGCCCAGTCGACCAGCCACTGTGGCGCGATTGCCAGGTCAAACTGACCTTCAAGGACTTCAGCGCCGGCCAGCGCTACCAGTTGCAGGCCGGTAGCATCGGTTTCCGCCCCTGGATCAAACTCTACGACCACCAGCAAAAACTGCTCGGCCAGGGTTTGCCTGCAGGCTGCCAACGCACCTGAACCGCGCAAACGGCGCTATGCTTGAAGGGTGTAAATCGCAAGTGGGAGTTTTGCCATGCGCCAGCCCATGATGCTGATCGCCCTCAGTGCGCTGGGGGCTTGCGCCAGCCCCTTGCCGCCCGTCGACCCCAAGCAGGCCTGGGTCGATCTCTACACCATGACACCCGGTAGGGTGATCATGGCCGACCGCCTTGATGGCAAGCGCCTGGACGATGGCCGCTACTTCCAGGTGACGCCGGGTAAACACGAACTGGTGGTGCGCTTCGATTATGAAATCTACGCGGGGGGCGTCATGACCGAGCCCAGAGACCGTACCTGCTACCTGACCGTACGCTTTGACAACTTCAAGGCCGGCGAGCGCTATCGCCTGGAGGCGAGGGCGCCAGTGATGGAGCCGCAGGTGCTGCTGTATGACGCCAGCCGCAAGGTACTGGTGAACGAGCCTAGCGAGGTGTTCTGCATTCCTTGATTCAGGGGCCGCAAAGCCCCTGAATCCCAAACCTACCGATCATTCTTCTGGTAGATGATCTTCTTTGTCCCACCATCGCAAGTGCCGACCACCATATTCGGGTCCTTGACCTCGCTGTTGGGCACGATCTCCAAGGTATAGGACGCAACCCCCTGCGCCTGGATCTTGGCCTCGATCTCGGCTTTGAGTTCCTCGCACGGCTTTACTGCCGCCAGCGTTGAGGTGGCGACCAGGGGAGCCAACAAGGCGATTGCTAGGCGAATCATGAAACCGCTCCTGATAGGGCAGCGTGCTGCCGACGCTGTTTAGACTACAACAAACCGCCCTAATTGCACCGCTTCAACCCACCAGCGCCGCATCCAGGCTGATTTTCGCGTTCAGCACCTTGGACACTGGGCACCCCGCCTTGGCCTTGTTGGCAATTTCCAGGAACTGCGCCTCGCTCGCGCCCGGCACCTTGGCCCTGAGCACCAGATGCACAGCGGTAATGGCAAAACCGTCAGGTTGCTTGTCGAGCGTCACCTCGGCAGCGGTGTCAATCCGCTCGGCAGTCAACCCCGCTTCGCCTAGCATCATCGACAGCGCCATCGAGAAGCAGCCGGCGTGTGCCGCGCCGATCAGTTCTTCCGGGTTGGTCCCGGGCGAGCCCTCGAAACGGGTATTGAAACCGTAAGGGTTCTGCTTCAGCGCGCCACTTTCGGTAGAAAGCAGGCCTTTGCCATCCTTCAGGCCACCTTGCCAGATCGCCGATGCTGTCTTTTTCATGATGCCTCCTGGTCGCTGGGTTACGTACTTATGGGTTCAGAGGCCAGGCGCCTACGGCAAGTTCAGATCATTCGCATAGCAAGCATTGAATCCAACGAATACGCCCATACAGAGTCAATAAGGCCTCTGGCCAACCACTTTTGCGGAGGCTCCTATGACCCAGCTGCGTGACCTGAAGATTTCCACCCTCGACCTGGTGCCCGTGCGCGCTGACGCTGGCCCCGCGCAGTCATTGCGCAATTCGTTGGACCTGGCGCAACACGTCGAACGCTTTGGCTACAACCGCTTCTGGGTGGCCGAGCACCACAACATGGACGGCATCGCCAGTTCGGCCACCTCGGTGCTGATTGGTTACTTGGCCGGTGGCACCTCGACCATTCGCGTGGGCTCTGGCGGGGTCATGCTGCCCAACCACGCGCCGCTGGTGATTGCCGAACAGTTTGGCACCCTGGCCAGCCTCTACCCAGGGCGCATCGACCTCGGCCTGGGGCGCGCGCCGGGTTCCGACCAGATGACCGCCTACGCCCTGCGCCGCGATCGCGCTGGCAGCCCGGACGACTTCCCGGACGATGTCGAAGAACTGTCGCGCTACCTCGGCCCGCGCACCGATGATCAAAAAGTGATCGCCGTGCCCGGGTATGACACCGACATACCGATGTGGCTGCTTGGCTCCAGCCTATTCAGTGCCCAGCTGGCCGGCATGCGCGGCATGCCCTATGCCTTCGCCTCGCACTTCGCGCCGCGCTACATGCACGAGGCGATCCGCGTTTACCGCAACCACTTCAAGCCCTCGACCACGCTGGCCAAGCCGTATGTGATGCTGGGCATCCCCATGGTAGTAGCGGATACCGATGAAAAGGCCGAATACCTGGCCACCTCGGTGTACCAGCGCATCCTGGCGCTGATTCGCGGGCAGAGTCTGATGCAAAAGCCGCCTGTGGAGAGCATGGATGGGCTGTGGTTGCCCCACGAGCGGGATGCGGTTGGCAGCTTCCTGGGCCTGGCGATGATTGGCAGCCCACAGAAGGTGCGGGCCAAGGTGGAGGTGCTGCTGGAGCAAACCGGTGCGGATGAGCTGATCTTTACCTGTGATTTGTATGAGCATGCTGACCGGATTCGGTCCTATGAGCTGATGGCGCAGGCCCTCAAGAGCGCGTGACCTTCTTCGCGGGCAAGCCCGCGAAGAAGCCAACACATCAGCCGCGGCGGTACACAATCTCCTTGGTCCCGCCCTCGCAGCTACCAATCACCTTGCCGGCCGGCTCGCCCTTGTTGACGATCTCCAGCTTGTAGCCGGTGACGCCCTTGGCATCCAGCTTGGCGGCAATCTCCGCCTTCAGCTCCTCGCACGGCTTGCCGGCTGCAAGCGCACCGCCGGCCAGGGTCATCAGACCCAGCGCCAGAATCAGTTTGTTCATCAATCGCTTTCCTTGTGCAGATGAAATCAGAAAGGGCGCCCGCCAGGGCGCCCCCTTCCTAATACCCGATCCCGCCGAGCTCATCCAGCCCGGCTGTGTTTCAGCTATTGGCGATACGGAAGCCAACCTTCAGCGTGACCTGAAAGTGCGCCGCCTTGTTGTCGCGGATATGGCCCCGGGTATCGATCACTTCAAACCACTCCAGGTGCTTGATGCTCTTTCCGGCTTCGGCCAAGGCGTTGTTGATCGCCTCCTCGATGCTGGTAGGTGAAGACCCCACCAGCTCAATCTTCTTGTACGTGTGATGATCGGTCATGAGCGCTCTCCTTGGATAACGGTGAGGTTCAGCCTAGCAGCGCAGGCCGGGTTTACCCTGCGAGCCGTCACCGTTGGTAAAAGTTCGATCGCACTTTCACGCCGACCTAAGGTCGCATTCCTTACAGTCCCTACTGCAAAGGAGAGTCAACATGCCCCGCCACTCGCTGCGTAAGACGTCCCTGGAAAGCATGGAAGCGGAGATCGAGAGCCTTCTGAAAAGCTTGGAGAACCTCAAGCATGATGCGTCGGAAGAGTCCCAGAAATCGGTAAAGGCAATGCGCAGCAACGCCGAGAGCGCCCTTCGTCATTCGCGCAGCCTGCTCAGCGATGCCTATGACGAAGTGAAACAACGTACGCGCCAAACGGGTATCGCTACCCGTGACTACGCCCAGGAACACCCGTATACCACCGCTGGCGTAGCCATAGGCGCACTGGGCCTATTGGCGGCGTATCTGATGTGCAAACGCAACTAAGCGCTCTGCCGCGCAAGCTCCGCACGTAGCCACTGCGCCAACTGCTCGGCGCGCCCATCTGCGGCGCGCCGGGGCACCCACAGTGCCAATGCCGCAGGGGTTGGTGAAAAGCCCCATGGCGCACTCAAACGGCCTGCCCGCAGGTCATCTGCGACCAGCGGTTGCGGCGCAATGGCCACACCCAAGCCCGCCACGGCCGCTTCCAATAGGTAATACAGGTGCTCGAAGGCCTGGCCATAGTGGAGGGCCTCCGGGTTCAGGCCCTGTTCCAGCGCCCAGGTCGGCCACGCCTGCGGGCGCGAGGTGGTGTGCAGCAGCGCCTCGCCCAGCAAGGCCTTGGCAGGTGCCCCCAGCAAGCGCTCGCAGCCAGCGAAATGCGGGCTGAGCACCGGCCCAATGCGCTCCTCGGCCAGCACATGCACCTGCATGTCGGCAGGCCACGGAGGCTCGGCATATACCAGCAGCGCATCCAGCCCTGGCCGCCGAGGGTCGAGGTCGCCTTCCCCCGCCGACAGGTGCAAGCGCAACTCCGGCAAATCCGCCTGCAGCCGCCCCAACCGCGGAATGAACCAGCGCGCCAGCAGGCTGCCCGAACAGCCCAGCACGAACGGTGCCTCGCTTCCGTCGCGGCTGAGTTCGGCACAGACGCTGCGCAGCCGGTCGAAGGCCTCGCTGCTGGCATCACGCAGGCGGGCGCCAGCATCTGTGAGTTTGATGCCACGCCCATCCTTGACGAACAGCGCCGTGCCCAAGTGTTCCTCGAGCACTTTGATCTGCCGGCTAACAGCGCCATGGGTTACGTGCAGCGCTTCAGCCGCCTGGCTGACGCTGTTAAGCCGAGCAGTAGCCTCAAAGGCCCGCAGGGCGTTGAGGGGAGGGAGGTCGTGGGCCATTTTACCTGTGAGTTTTTCTGACAAGTTTGCGCAATCTTATCGGTTTTCAGCCGGGCTTGCCGTGGTTACAGTAAAGCCCATCACTCATTCATTACGCCTTGGAGCGCCCCATGACCCAGTCCCAATACCGCCCCGGCCCCGACGCCAATGGCCTGTTCGGCTCGTTCGGCGGCCGTTACGTGGCCGAAACCCTGATGCCACTGGTGCTGGACCTGGCCCGCGAATACGAAGCGGCCAAGGCTGACCCCAAGTTCCTCGAAGAGCTGGCCTACTTCCAGCGCGACTACATCGGCCGCCCCAACCCGCTGTACTTCGCCGAACGCCTGACCGAACACTGCGGCGGCGCGAAGATTTTCTTCAAGCGTGAAGAGCTTAACCACACCGGCGCGCACAAGGTGAACAACTGCATCGGCCAGGTACTGCTGGCCAAACGCATGGGCAAGAAGCGCCTGATCGCCGAAACCGGCGCCGGCATGCACGGTGTAGCCACCGCCACCGTCGCCGCCCGTTTTGGCCTGCCTTGCGTGATCTACATGGGTGCCACTGACATCGAGCGCCAGCAGGCCAACGTATTCCGCATGAAGCTGCTGGGCGCTGAGATCGTCCCAGTTACCGCCGGCACCGGCACCCTGAAGGACGCCATGAACGAGGCGCTGCGCGACTGGGTTACCAACGTCGACGACACCTTCTACCTGATCGGCACCGTCGCCGGCCCACACCCTTACCCGGCCATGGTCCGCGACTTCCAGTCGATCATCGGCAAAGAAACCCGCGCCCAGCTGCACGAGAAAGAAGGCCGCCTGCCAGACAGTCTGGTCGCCTGCGTAGGCGGTGGTTCCAACGCCATGGGCCTGTTCCATGAATTCCTCGAAGAGCCGAGCGTGCAGATTATCGGCGTTGAAGCCGGCGGCCATGGCGTACACACCGACAAGCACGCAGCCAGCCTGAACGGCGGCGTACCAGGTGTGCTGCACGGCAACCGTACCTACCTGCTGCAGGATGAAGACGGCCAAATCACCGATGCCCACTCGATTTCCGCCGGCCTGGACTACCCGGGCATCGGCCCGGAGCACGCCTACCTGCACGAAGTGAAACGCGTGGAATACGTCAGCATCACCGACGACGAAGCCCTCGACGCCTTCCATGCCTGCTGCCGCCTGGAGGGCATCATCCCAGCGCTGGAAAGCTCCCATGCGCTGGCCGAGGCGATCAAACGTGCACCGAACCTGCCTAAGGACCACCTGATGGTCGTGTGCCTGTCGGGCCGCGGCGACAAAGACATGCAAACCGTCATGAGCCATATGGCCGCCCAGGAGAAACAGGCATGAGCCGTCTTGAACAACGCTTCGCCGAACTGAAGGCCGAAGGCCGCTCGGCACTGGTCACCTTCGTCACCGCGGGCGACCCGGGCTACGACGCCTCGCTGCAGATCCTCAAGGGCCTGCCGGCTGCCGGGGCCGACGTGATCGAACTGGGCATGCCGTTCACCGACCCGATGGCCGATGGCGTGGCTATTCAGCTGGCCACCCTGCGCGCCCTGGAAGCCGGCCAGACCTTGGCCAAGACCCTGCAAATGGTTCGCGAATTCCGTGTGGATAACCAGACCACGCCGATCGTGCTGATGGGCTACTACAACCCGATCCACCGCTTTGGCGTGGAAAAGTTCGTGGCCGAAGCCAAGCAAGCGGGGGTCGATGGCCTGATCATCGTCGACCTGCCGCCAGAGCACGACGCCGAGCTGGCTAGCCCAGCCCAGGCTGCGGGCATCGACTTCATCCGCCTGACCACCCCGACCACTGACGATGCGCGCCTGCCGCGCGTGCTGGAGCGCAGCTCCGGGTTTGTCTACTACGTGTCGGTGGCCGGTGTGACCGGTGCCGGTTCGGCGACCACCGAACACGTGACCGAGGCCATCGCCCGCCTGCGTCGGCATACCGATCTGCCGATCAGCGTTGGCTTTGGCATTCGTACGCCAGAGCAGGCAGCGAACATTGCCCGCTTGGCGGATGGTGTGGTGGTGGGCTCTGCGTTGGTCGACAAGATTGCCCAGGCCAAGAGTGCCGATCAGGCGGTGAGCGACGTATTGAGCCTGTGCTCGGCGCTGGCTGAAGGGGTACGCGGCGCTCGTCGCTAAACCGCATCGCCTGGTTCGCGGGCAAGCCCGCTCCTACAGGTATCGTGTCATCCCTGTAGGAGCGGGCTTGCCCGTGAAGAGGCCATACCAGCCAATAGATACCTACCCACCAAACATCGACAGGTCCAAAGGCCGCACAGCCCCCATCCAGATCGCATGATCGCGGTGGTCCGCCAACTCATCCCCGGTCAGCGGGTGCATGAACACCACCAACCCTTTCCGATACAGCGCCAACCAAGGCAACACCACTCCCACAATTTCCGGCTCGAAGGCTAACTGACAGCTCCAGTCCGGGTGCGGCCCAACCGGTTTTTGATGCATGCGCCCCATGGTTACCGGGAACAGCCGCGAAGCCTCTTCGCACAGTTCACGGGCCTGCTGCATGGTCGCTGCGTCGTAGTACACATGGGCGTGGTAACCCTTGATCCTCTGCACGATAACTCCTGATTGCGGTCCAACCATCACCACCTGCAAAGGGAGTGATGCAGTGAAAAACGCCGAAACCCCAGTATTCAAACTGGTCCTGTTCGGGCCTGAATGCAGCCTGGGCAGTGCCCTGATGGTCGAGCTGCTGTCGCGCCAGCACGAAGTGACCGCCGTGGTCGACAACCTCAACCGCCACGCCCCGCGCCCTGGCCTGCATTTCAAGATAGGTGGGCTGGGCGATGCCGACCAGGCAGAGCAAGGCGCGGCCGGAGGCTCGGCGGTGATAGCCCTACTGTCGGCGCTGGCACCGCGTGACCTGCTGGAACAAGCCCGCATGAGCGACGCGTTGGTGGCGGGGTTGAAGCCTACGACTATACGCCGGCTGTTGCTGGTGGGCGATTTCGATGTGCTGGATGAGCCGAGCAAGTACAGCGAGATAGAGCGCGAATGCGTGGATCAGGTGGTCGATGGGCTACAACGCAGTGTGTTGCACTGGACGCTGATCAACGCGCCGCAGGAACTGGCCGGGTTGGGGGTGGAGCACTTTCGCAGCACCGAGGGCACGCTGGAACCTGGACTAGCTGAGCCACTGCGGCGTCTGGCCAGGATCGCGGCGGGGATGGTGGATATGCTGGAGCTGGATTTGCACCGGGGCGAGCATCTGAACTTCGTGGTCTAGATCGCCGGCGATGGGTCGCAAAGCGGCCCCGAAATCTCAAAGGCTACGCTCTTGCTCCAGCCAATCCACAAACCGCTCGATCAACGCCCCACGCCGCTTACGCGGCGGCAACACCGCGTAATACCCGCGCTCCGAGCACAAACTCCCCTCCAGCGGCCGGCACAGCAAGCCTTGCTCCACCAACCCATCCACCAGGTGCCCCCAGCCAATCGCCACCCCTTGCCCGGCAATGGCCGCCTGGATCAGCAACGTATAGTTATCGAAGCGCAACTGCCCCGCCGGCGGTGGGCTGGCTACGCCAAACGCGCGAAACACCCCCGCCCAGTCAAACCAGCGGCTGGCCTGCTCACCCTTCAAATGCAGCAGCGGCAATCGTTGCAAAGCCACGGCTGACAAGGGTTTGCCATGAGTTAGCCGGGGGCTGCAGACCGGGAAAACTTCTTCATCGAACAGCCAGCGGCTCTCACCCTGGTGAAAACGCCCGTCGCCAAACAACACCGCCACGTCAATGTCCGGGCGCAACATACCCTGGCTGCGTTCACCCGTGACCAGGCTCACATCCACCTGTGGATAAGCGTCATGAAAACGCTGCAGCCGTGGCATTAGCCAAAACGCCGCAAAGGCAAAGTCGGTAGCTACCTGCAACACCTCACGCTGGCTGCGCCCACTGGCCTGGGCAATGCCCTCGTCCATGGCCTGTAAACCCTGATGCACCTGTTCAAACAGCACCCGGCCAGCCTCAGTCAGCTCGATGCCCCGGTAAATGCGGTCGAACAGGCGCGTAGCCAACTGCGCCTCCAGCCGTTTGACCTGCTGGCTCACCGCCGGCTGCGTGGTGCCCAGCTCCACCGCAGCAGCGGTAAAGCCACGCAACCGCGCTGCAGCCTCGAACACGCGCAAGGTATCCAGTGACAGCTCGGCAAGGTGGTCAAACATAAGCGTGGCTAATCCCAATCATTGCCCGCCATGGGCTTTACCCATGTTATCCGCAGTCGCATCTTGGTAGGCAAGCGGTTCGCATAACCTTCAACGATGGAAGCCTCCATGACGCGCCCGAATATCCTGTTCATCATGGCCGACCAGATGGCCGCGCCTTTGCTGCCGATCTACGGCCCTTCGCCCATCCACATGCCACACCTCAGCCGGCTGGCCGAACAGGCCGTGGTGTTCGATTCGGCCTACTGCAACAGCCCACTGTGCGCGCCCTCGCGCTTTACCCTGGTCAGCGGCCAGTTGCCCAGCCGCATCGGTGCATACGACAACGCCGCCGACTTCCCCGCCGACGTGCCGACGTACGCGCACTACCTGCGCCGCCTGGGCTACCGCACTGCGCTGTCGGGCAAGATGCACTTCTGCGGCCCGGACCAACTACACGGCTACGAAGAGCGCCTGACCAGCGATATCTACCCGGCTGACTACGGCTGGGCGGTGAACTGGGATGACCCGGATGTGCGCCCAAGCTGGTACCACAACATGTCCTCGGTATTGCAGGCAGGCCCGTGCGTGCGTACCAACCAGTTGGATTTCGACGACGAAGTCGTGTTCAAGGCGCGCCAGTACCTGTACGACCATGTGCGTGAAAACGATGGCCGGCCGTTCTGCCTGACCGTGTCGATGACCCACCCGCACGATCCCTACACCATCCCCAAGCGGTATTGGGATCGCTACGAAGGTGTTGATATCCCTATGCCACGCGCCGAGTTTGCCCAGCAACAACTCGACCCGCATTCGCAGCGCCTGCTGAAGGTCTACGACCTGTGGAACAAGCCGCTGCCTGTGGACAAGATACGCGACGCTCGCCGCGCCTATTTTGGCGCCTGCAGCTACATCGACGACAACATTGGCCAACTGCTGCAAACCCTGGAGGAATGCAACCTGGCTGAGGACACCCTGATCGTGTTTTCCGGCGACCACGGCGACATGCTGGGTGAGCGAGGCCTCTGGTACAAGATGCACTGGTTCGAGATGTCAGCGCGGGTGCCGCTGCTGGTGCACGCGCCAAAGCGCTTCGCGCCAGCCCGGGTCAGCGCCTCAGTGTCCACCTGCGACCTGCTGCCGACCCTGGTCGAACTGGCCGGCGGTACTGTGGATAACCACTTGCACCTGGACGGCCGCTCGCTGCTCGGCCACCTGCAAGGGCAGGGCGGCCACGACCAGGTCATCGGTGAGTACATGGCCGAAGGTACCGTCGGCCCGCTGATGATGATCCGCCGTGGGCCGTATAAATTCGTGTACAGCGAAGACGACCCTTGCCTACTCTATGATCTGAGCCGCGACCCGCACGAGCGGGAGAACCTCACCGGCAGCCCAGACCACCAGGCGCTGCTGCAGGCATTTGTCGATGAAGCACAGCAGCGTTGGGATATCCCCAGCCTGCGCCAGCAGGTTTTGGCCAGCCAGCGGCGGCGCCGCCTGGTGGCCGAGGCGCTGGCCATCGGCAAGCTGAAAAGCTGGGACCACCAACCGCTGGTGGACGCCAGCCAACAGTACATGCGCAACCACATCGATCTCGACGACCTCGAGCGCAAGGCACGTTATCCACAGCCCGCACCCCTGGATTGAGAAGAGAGACCGCCATGCACAAGTTCTCCGCCGCCGTGTTCGCCCTGGCCCTGGGCACCGCCACCGCCCACGCTGCAGACACCGACGCGCAATGCAGCACCGTGAAATTGGCCGACCCCGGCTGGAGTGACATTGCCTCGACCAACGCCGTGGCCCGCCTGCTGCTGGAAAGCCTGGGTTATCAGGTGAAGATTGACAGCCTGGCGGTACCGATCATCTACGGCGGCCTCAAGGATGGTCGGGTCGATGCCTTTCTCGGTAACTGGATGCCAGCGCAGCAAGGCTTTCATGACAAGTTCATCGCCAACGGCGACGTGCAGCAGCTGTCACGCAACCTGGAAGGAACCGAGTTCACCCTGGCCGTGCCCGATTATGTGTGGAATGCCGGGGTGAAGGACTTTGCCGACCTGCAGAAACACGCCGACCAGTTCGACAAGAAGCTATATGGAATTGGCTCTGGCGCACCGGCCAACCTGTCGTTGAAGGAAATCATCGACAAGAATGAATTCAACCTCGGCCAGTGGAAGCTGGTGGAGTCCAGCGAGCAGGCGATGTTGACGCAGGTCGACCGGGCAGTGAAGAAACAGCAGTTCATCACCTTCCTTGGCTGGACCCCGCACCCGATGAATGTGAAGCTGAAGATGCATTACCTGACAGGCGGGGAAAAATGGTTTGGCAGCAAGGGCGAGGTGTACACACTGACACGCAAGGGTTATCCACAAGCATGCCCGAATGCGGCGAAGCTTCTGGGTAACCTGAAGTTCACCCTGGATATGGAAAACTCCATCATGGCCGAGGTTGTGGACAAGAAGATCAGCTTTGATGAAGCAGCCAAGGCTTGGCTGAAGGCGCATCCCGAGCTGCTGGAAGGGTGGTTGGCTGGAGTGACTACCAAGGTCGATGGCAATGCCCTGGAGGCCGTCAAAGCCAAGCTGTAATCTCAGACGCGACGCGCCCCATTGTAGGAGCGGGTTTACCCGCGAATGCTGCAGTGAAATGTACCGCCGCATTCGCGGGTAAACCCGCTCCTACAATGGGCCAGTGTACCTTCGGAACTGTGGATATCTCATGCATCGCCTCTTCCTCTTGCTGCCCTTCCTAACCTGGCTCCCCCGCCAATCGGGCCGCAGCCTGCGCCAGGACCTGCTGGTGGGCCTGAGCGGTGCCATTCTCGCCCTACCGCAATCCATCGCCTATGCCCTGATCGCCGGCCTTCCCGCCGAATACGGCCTGTATGCCGCCATCGTGCCGGTGCTTGTCGCCTGCCTGTGGGGCTCGTCCTGGCACCTGATCTGCGGCCCGACCGCCGCCATTTCCATCGTCCTCTACGCCAGCATCAGCCCGCTGGCCGTGGCCGGCAGCGCCGACTACATCACCCTGGTGCTACTGCTGACCTTCCTTGGCGGTGTTTTCCAGTTGCTGCTCGGGCTTTTGCGCTTCGGAGCACTGGTCAATTTCGTTTCCCATTCCGTGGTGCTCGGCTTCACCCTGGGTGCCGCTGTGGTCATTGCCTTGGGCCAACTGCCCAACCTGCTGGGCCTGCAGCTGCCCAGCCAGGCCACAGCGTTAATGACCGTGCAAAGCCTGGCCGGCCATGTCGGCGAGGTGGACCTGCCCTCATTGATCCTCGGCCTGACCACCCTCGTAACTGGCTTGGCCTTCAAGCTGTGGCGCCCACGCTGGCCCAGTCTTTTGATCAGCCTGATCCTGGTCAGCCTGCTGGCGTTGATGCTGCCCGGCTTGTTTGGCCATGTGCCGCGCGTACCGGCATTCACTGGCCAACTGCCGCCCTTTAGCCCGCTGCCACTACTGGACATTGAACTTATCCTGCGCCTGCTGCCCACTGCCGTAGCGGTTGGCATGCTTGGGTTGGTCACCAGCCTGTCGATTGCTCGTTCGTTATCGGCACGTTCGGAGCAGTTGATCGACGCTAACCAAGAAATCCGCGCACAGGGCCTGTCAAACATCGTCGGCGCATGGTTCTCCGGCTACCTGTCTTCCGGCTCCTTCACCCGCTCCGGCTTAAGCTACGACGCCGGCGCCCGTTCGCCCATGGCCGGCGTATTCTCGGCACTGTGGGTGGCACTGTTCGCCGTTGCCGGGGCTGGGTTGATCGCACATCTGCCAATTCCTGCGATGGCTGGCAGCATTCTGCTGATCTGCTGGGGGTTGGTGGATCACAGGGCGATCCGTGCGCTGTTCCGGGTCAGCCGTTCAGAGTTCCTGGTGATGGCGCTGACAGCGGCGGCGACGCTGTTGCTAGAGCTGCAAACGGCGATCTACGCCGGGGTGCTCGCTTCGCTGTTCTTCTATCTGAAACGCACTTCACGGCCACGGGTACAGCAGAGCCGTGAAGGGGAGGCGGATGTGCTGCGAGTGGGCGGGTCGATCTTCTTTGGCGCGGCGCATTATCTGCAGGTGCGTTTGCAGCGCTGCCAGGGGCCGCATGTGGTGATCGATGCGCGGCAGGTGAATTTTATCGATTTCTCTGGTGTGGATATGTTGCACCGCGAGGCGCGGCGGTTGCGCCGGGCAGGCGGGAGTCTGACCTTGCACCGCGCCAGGCCACAGGTGATCGAGGAATTGCAGAAGCTGGAAGGGGTGGCGTTGTGCCCAATCCGGTTTGAGGAGTGATGTTGAGATCCGGGGGCCGCAAAGCGGCCCCCAACAATCTCAGCCCCGAGCGAGCTGCCTGCGCAATTCAGCCAAAACCGGCGCGGTATCCGGCCGAACCCCACGCCAGATAAAGAACGCTTCGGCCGCCTGCTCAGCCAGCATCCCAAGCCCATCCAGCACCTTGGCCGCCCCCAGCTTTTCGGCCCACTGGCAAAACGGCGTCGGCTCCTTGCCATACATCATGTCGTAGCAAACCGTGCGCCCCGCCGCGACCAAGCTGTCGGCAATCGGCGGCAGTTCCCCAGCCAGGCTCGCCGAAGTGGCATTGATTATCACATCCACCGGCTCCTGCAACCAGGCAAACCCGCTGGCTACCACCGGCCCCAGTTCGTCGAACTCACGAGCCAGCTGTTCGGCCTTTTCCACGGTACGGTTGGCAATCACCAGCGATTGCGGCTTGTGCGCCAAAATCGGCTCCAGCACGCCACGCACGGCACCACCGGCACCCAGGATGAGGATGCGCTTGCCGGCCAACTCGACCCCGGCATTCACCGTCAGGTCACGCACTAGGCCAGCACCATCAGTGTTATCGCCCTGCAAGGTGCCATCGGCCAGCTTGCTCAGCGTGTTCACCGCGCCCGCACGTTGGGCACGCGGGGTCAGGCTGTCGCACAGGCGGTAGGCTTCTTCCTTGAATGGCACGGTGACGTTACCGCCGCTGCCTTGCTTGAAGAACCCGCGCGCGCAGTCGCTGAACTCGTCCAGCGGCGCCAGCAGGGTGGCGTATTCTAGGTCCTGGCCGGTCTGCTCAGCGAACAGGCGATGGATCAGCGGCGATTTGCTGTGGCCGATGGGGTTACCGAAAACGACGTACTGGTCCATGGCAATTCCTTGGTTATCAACAGGCTTACTGGCCCAGCCAGTCGCGGTCTTGCAGGAAGTACTCGGTCAGGCGTGCTTCTTCGCTGCCCGGTGCGGCCTTCCAATCGTAACCCCAACGCACCTGCGGCGGCAGCGACATCAGGATCGACTCGGTACGGCCACCGGACTGTAGGCCGAACAGGGTGCCACGGTCATAGACCAGGTTGAACTCCACGTAACGGCCACGGCGGTATTCCTGGAACTCGCGCTGCTGCGGGGTGTAAGGCGTGTCCTTGCGCCGTTGGATGATCGGCAGATAGGCGTTGACGTAGGCATCACCGATGGCGCGGATGAAAGCGAAGCAGGTGTCGAAGTCCCACTCGTTCAGGTCATCGAAGAACAGGCCACCAATACCGCGTGGCTCGCCACGGTGCTTGAGGTGGAAATAGCGGTCACACCAGGCCTTGTAGCGCGGGTACACGTCGGCGCCAAACGGCGCGCAGGCCTGTTCAGCCACGCGGTGCCAGTGAATGCAGTCCTCCTCATTGCCGTAGTACGGGGTCAGGTCGAAGCCACCGCCAAACCACCACACCGCTTCTTCCCCTTCCTTTTCGGCGATGAAGAAGCGCACATTGGCGTGGGAAGTGGGTACATGCGGGTTGTGCGGGTGGATCACCAGCGACACGCCCAAGGCCTCGAAGCCACGGCCCGCCAATTCGGGGCGGTGGGCACTGGCCGATGGCGGCAGGCCGGCACCGAACACATGGGAAAAGTTGACCCCACCTTTCTCGATCACCTTGCCGTCGCCGATCACCCGCGTGCGGCCCCCGCCACCGGCTTCGCGCACCCAGGCGTCCTCGACGAAGCGGGCGCCGCCGTCTTCAGCTTCGAGGGCAGAGCAGATGCGGTCTTGCAGGTCGAGCAGGTAGGCTTTCACGGCCTCGGTGCGGCTAGTCATCGGGTCACCAGGAACGGGCAGGGAAGAATTCGCCGCGTAGCATACCACCGCCAGCCCGCGCGCCGCAGTTGACGGCGATCAAGCAAAGGCGTCCGATAGAAGGCCTTCCCCGATCCCAACTACAGGAGTGCGAGATGGCCAAGCGTATCCAGTTCAGCCAGCATGGCGGCCCGGAAGTGCTGCAGTTTGTGGAATTTGAACCTGCCCCGCCGGGGCCACTGCAGGTGCGTGTGCGTAACCATGCGATCGGCCTGAACTTCATCGACACCTACTTCCGCAGCGGGCTGTATGCGCCGCCGTCCCTGCCTTCGGGCCTGGGCACTGAAGCGGCAGGCGTGGTCGAGGCGGTGGGCGAGGGGGTAACCCGACTGAAGGTTGGTGACCGCGTGGCCCATGCTGGCGGCCCACTGGGTGCGTATAGCGAGGTGCATACGCTGCCAGAGGCCAACCTGGTCAAGCTGCCCGACAACATCAGCTTCGAACAGGCTGCGGCGGTGATGCTCAAGGGTTTGACTGTGCAGTACCTGCTGAAGCAGACCTACGAGGTCAAGCCAGGTGAGGTGATCCTGTTCCACGCCGCTGCTGGTGGTGTAGGTTCGCTGGCATGCCAGTGGGCCAAGGCCTTGGGCGCCAAGTTGATCGGTACCGTGAGTTCTGCCGAGAAGGCCGAACGGGCCAAGGCGCTGGGGGCGTGGGCGACTATCGACTACAGCCGCGAAGACGTGGCCAAGCGGGTGCTGGAGCTGACCGACGGCAAGAAATGCCCGGTGGTGTATGACGGCGTCGGTGCAGATACCTGGCTGACCTCGCTGGACTGTCTGCAGCCACGTGGGCTGATGGTGAGCTTTGGTAATGCCTCGGGCGCGGTGAGCGGGGTGAACCTGGGGATTCTGGCGCAGAAGGGTTCGCTGTATGTGACCCGGCCGACGCTGGCGACCTATGCGAATAATGCCGAGAACACCCAGGCAATGGCGGATGACCTGTTTGCCATGATTGGCAGTGGCAAGCTAGTTGTGGATATCCAGCAGCGGTATCCGCTGAGTGAGGCGGCGAAGGCGCAGGTGGAGCTGTCGGCGCGGCGGACTGTGGGGTCTACTGTTTTGTTGCCTTGATCGGCATAAGAGCGCGTTAGGGCGGGCAGGTGCTTGCCTTGGTTTTTGTGGTGTTGCGCAGATCGAGCGCCGCCCCCGCGGCGCATCGCCGGCAAGCCGGCTCCCCCCAAGCGCGCCGATTTCAAGTCATGTGCAGTACCTTTGGGAGCTGGCTTGCCGGCGATCGAGGGCGAAGCCCTCGCCAGCGATATCAGCCCGGGCGCACGACCTCGCCTGTCGCCAGGTTACGAATCACACTCGGGTTCTTCCGCCCACCCAGCGCGCCACCCAGTACCAGGTCCAGTTGGCCATGGAAATACTGCTCCACCCGCAACCGGGTCTTCGCCGCCGGACGCCCGCCAGGGTTGCACGAGGTGGAAATCAACGGCCCTACCAAGGCACACAGCTCGCGCACCACCGGGTGGTCGCTGACCCGCAGCGCCACGGTGTCATGTTCACCGGTCACCCACTCGGGCAACAAGTCCTGGTGCGGGACCAGCCAGGTGTTCGGCCCCGGCCAGGTACTGCCCATGCGGTCTATCCAGTCTTCAGGAAAGTCCTCGAACAAGAAGTCGAACTGGCGGATGTTGTCGGCAACCAGGATCAACCCTTTATCCACAGGCCGCGACTTCAGCGCCAACAGGCGATACACCGCGTCTTCGTTCCACGGGTCGCAGCCCAGGCCCCAGACCGCTTCCGTCGGGTAGGCGATCACTGCGCCCGCCCGAATCTCACGTGCGGCTTGTTGCACACGAAAACTGCTCACCATTGCTGTCTCTCCGCCGTTGAACCTTGCTTGTGCGCAGTGTACTTAGCCCGCGCGGGCAAACCAACGCCCAGCTTCATTGCTCACTCGGCCTGCCAGCTCAAGCTCGGTAAGTTGTGCCAGTACCACCGCCAGCGGCTGCTCGCTGCAGTGGGCCAGGCTTTCGCTGGTCTGCGGTGCGGCATGCAGCAAGGCAAGCAAGGGGTGGTCGAATTTGTCCACAATGGCGGGCGGCAGGTTCTGCCAGCCTTGCAGGCTTTCCATAATCTGCTCCACTGTTTCCACCAGCTGCGCGCCGTCACGGATCAGCTGGTGACAGCCCTTGGCGCCTGGGTGGTGGATGGAGCCCGGTATGGCATACACCTCGCGACCTTGTTCGGCCGCCAACCGCGCCGTTATCAGCGAGCCGCTGGCGAGGCTGGCCTCTACCACCAACACGCCCAGCGATAAGCCACTGATGATGCGATTACGGCGGGGGAAGTTGCCGGGCAGCGGCCCGGCGTCCAGTGGATACTCCGACACCAGCGCGCTACCACTGTCGATCATCGCCCTGGCCAGCTCCCGGTGCCGCTGTGGATAAAGTTTTTGCAACCCAGTACCCAACACGCCAATCGTGCCCCCGCCAGCCTGTAACGCGCCCCGATGAGCGGCGCCGTCAATGCCCGCAGCCAGCCCGCTGGTGATGATGAAACCGGCCTGCGCAAGGTAACGAGCAAATGCCCCGGCGATATCCAGAGCCGGCGGTGTAGCACGTCTACTACCCACAATTGCCAGCTGCGGGCGGCTAAGCAAAGCGGCTTCGCCAGCCACAAAAAGCAGCGGCGGGGCATCGTCAATTTCTGCCAACAGCGCGGGGTAATCCGGGTCGTCCCACATCAACAAATGCTGGCCAGGGCGCTCTAGCCAGGCCATTGCGGCCAACGCGCCATCGCGGACTTCGGCGCTGCGCCGAGCGTCAATAGTGGCCTGGGGAATGCCCAGCGCCCGCCAGGCAGAACCCGGCGCGCTAAGTGCTGAAGAAGCGCTGCCGAATGCATCGAGCAAGTGATGGAAGCGTCGCAGTCCGGTCTCGGGAAGGCGATGCAGGCGCAAACGCGCCTCCAGTTCGGCAGGCGGGCAAGGCGACGAATGGTGCATAGACATAGCGATCATCCTTGATCAAAACGGGGCCATCAACGTGGCACAACCTGTGGATAACTTTGTGGGTAACAGTTTGAAAAGCTGTCCATTGATTGGGGGCTATCAAGCCCATAGACACCCTAGACGAGCTTGCCAGGTGCTGAAATCCCCGTTTCCCTTTATTATGTGTGCTCAGTTTTCAACCGAACGCACAGTGACTGCCTGACCTTATGGCCATCTTGAACATTCTCGAATTCCCGGACCCGCGCCTGCGCACCATCGCTAAACCGGTGACGGTGTTCGACGACGCCCTGCGTCAGCTGATCGACGACATGTTTGAAACCATGTACGAAGCCCCTGGCATTGGCTTGGCCGCCACCCAGGTCAACGTGCACCAACAAGTCGTGGTCATGGACCTCAGTGAAGACCGCAGCGAGCCGCGCGTCTTTATCAACCCCACGGTCGAAGAGCTGACCCACGACATGGGCCAGTACCAGGAAGGCTGCCTGTCGGTACCGGGCTTCTACGAGAACGTCGACCGCCCGCTGCGTGTGCGGGTCAAAGCCCAGGACCGCGACGGCAAGCCATACGAGCTGGAATGCGAAGGCCTGCTGGCGGTATGCGTGCAGCACGAATTCGACCACCTCAACGGCAAGCTGTTTGTCGACTACCTGTCGCAGCTCAAGCGCGATCGGATCAAGAAGAAGCTGGAAAAGCAGCACCGCCAGCAAGCCTGATCCCCACCTTCCAGAAGGCTTGCTCCGGCAAGCCTTTTTCTTTTTTGAAGCGAGAACTCCATGCGCATCGTCTTTGCAGGCACACCAGAGTTTGCCGCCGAACACCTCAAGGCCCTGCTCAACAGCCCGTACGAGATCGTGGCCGTCTACACCCAGCCCGACCGCCCCGCCGGCCGTGGCCAGAAGCTCATGCCGAGCGCGGTCAAGGCGCTGGCCGTGGCCAATGACATTCCGGTGTTCCAGCCGCCGACCCTGCGCAATGCCGAAGCCCAGGCCGAACTGGCCGCGCTGAAGCCAGACCTGATGGTAGTGGTCGCCTATGGCCTGATCCTGCCGCAGGTGGTACTGGACATCCCGCGTTTGGGCTGCATCAACAGCCATGCCTCACTGCTGCCACGCTGGCGCGGTGCGGCGCCGATCCAGCGCGCCGTGGAGGCTGGCGACGTCGAAAGCGGCGTGACCGTGATGCGTATGGAGGCGGGCCTGGACACCGGCCCGATGCTGCTCAAGGTGGTCACCCCGATCAGCGCCGACGACACCGGCGGCAGCCTGCACGACCGCCTCGCCGAAATGGGCCCGCCCGCTGTGGTCCAGGCCATCGCTGGCCTGGCCGACGGTTCGCTGCCCGGTGAAGTGCAGGACGATGCTCAGGCCACCTACGCGCACAAGCTGAACAAGGACGAAGCCCGTATCGACTGGAGCCGCCCGGCCGTCGAACTGGAACGCCTGATCCGTGCCTTCAACCCCTGGCCGGTGTGCCACAGCACCCTGGATGGCGAAAGCGTGAAGGTGCTGGCCGCCAAGTTGTCCACAGGCAAGGGCGCCCCAGGCGAGATTATTTCCGCCAGCAAGGATGGCCTGGTGGTCGCCTGTGGTGACCAGGCACTGAGCCTGACCCGCCTGCAACTGCCCGGGGGAAAGGCGCTGAACTTCAGCGACTTGTTCAATAGCCGGCGCGAGAAGTTCGCCACCGGCAAGGTGCTCGGCCAATGAACCCACGCCTCGCCGCCGCCCGTGCACTTGCCGCTGTGCTCAGTGGCAAGGCCTCGCTGAACAGCTCGCTGCCGGCACAGCTGGACAAGGTCGATGAACGCGACCGTGGCCTGACCCAGGACCTGGCGTTCGGCACCGCACGCTGGCAGCCACGCCTCGACCTGCTGGCCGCACAATTGCTGCAGAAGCCGTTCAAGGCTGCCGACGCCGACGTGCAGGCACTGCTGCTGGTCGGCCTGTACCAGCTGTTCTACACCCGTATTCCGGCCCACGCCGCCATCGGCGAAACCGTCGGCTGCGCCGACAAGCTGAAGAAGCCGTGGGCCAAGGGCCTGCTCAATGCCGTGCTGCGTCGCGCCCAACGTGAAGGCGAGGAATTGCTCGCCAGCATGGAGCGCGACCCGGTGGTGCGCACGGCCCACCCGCGCTGGCTGCAAAAAGCGCTGAAGGCTTTCTGGCCGGAACAGTGGGAAGCCATCTGTGCCGCCAACAACGCCCACCCGCCGATGATCCTGCGGGTCAACCGCCGCCATCACAGCCGCGATGCTTACTTGGCGCTGCTGGCCGAGGCAGGCATTAGCGCCAGCGCCTGCCAATACAGCCGTGACGGCATCGTGCTGGGCGAAGCCTGCGACGTGCGCGGCCTGCCAGGTTTCGCCGAAGGCTGGGTGAGCGTGCAGGACGAAGCCGCTCAGCTGTCTGCCGACCTGCTGGACCTGGCCCCCGGCCAGCGCGTGCTCGACGCCTGCTGCGCGCCAGGCGGCAAAACCTGCCACCTGCTGGAAGCCGAAGCTGGCCTGGCCCATGTGGTGGCCATCGACCTCGAAGCCAAGCGCCTAACCCGCGTGCGCGAAAACCTCGACCGCCTGCAACTGGACGCTGAACTGATTGCCTGCGACGCCCGCGACACCGCCAGCTGGTGGGACGGCAAGCCGTTCCAGCGCATCCTGCTCGACGCGCCGTGCTCGGCTACCGGCGTGATCCGCCGCCATCCGGACATCAAGCTGACCCGTCAGGCCGACGACATCCCGGCCCTGGCCGCGCTGCAAGGCGAGCTACTCGATGCCCTGTGGCCAACCCTGGAAGTAGGCGGCACGCTGCTGTACGCCACCTGCTCCAGCCTGCCGACCGAGAACACCGAAGTGATCGACGCTTTCCTCACCCGCACCCCGGGTGCCCGTGAGCTGGACCTGGCCACCGAAGCCGGCCTGCGCCAGCCCCACGGCCGCCAGCTGCTGGCCCAGGAAGGCGGCCACGACGGTTTCTACTATGCCAAGCTGATCAAGATCGCCGCCTCGCGCGGATAAGAACAACAGGTAGGGAGTAGCGGATGAAGATCATCATCCTCGGGGCAGGGCAGGTAGGCGGAACACTGGCAGAACACCTGGCCAGCGAAGCCAACGACATCACCGTGGTCGACACCGACGGCGAACGCCTGCGCGACCTGGGCGACCGCCTGGACATTCGCACCGTGCAGGGTCGTGGCTCACTGCCCACGGTGCTACGCCAGGCCGGTGCCGACGACGCCGACATGCTGGTGGCGGTGACCAACAGCGACGAGACCAACATGGTCGCCTGCCAAGTGGCCTATTCGCTGTTCCACACCCCGACCAAGATCGCCCGGGTGCGCGAGTCGGCCTACCTGACCCGCGAAGAGCTGTTCGACAACGACCACATTCCGGTCGACGTGCTGATCAGCCCTGAGCAGGTAGTAACCAACTACATCAAGCGCCTGATCGAACACCCAGGCTCGCTGCAGGTGATCGACTTCGCCGAAGGCAAGGCCCAGCTGGTGGCGGTGAAGGCGTACTACGGCGGCCCGCTGGTTGGTCAGCAACTGCGCCAGATTCGCGCGCACATGCCCAACGTCGACACCCGCGTGGCGGCCATCTTCCGCCGCGACCGGCCGATCACCCCGCGCGGCGACACGGTGATCGAAGCCGATGACGAGGTGTTCTTCATTGCCGCGAAAAAGGACATCCGCGCCGTGATGGGCGAACTACGCCGCATCGACGAAACCAACAAACGCATTGTCATCGCCGGCGGCGGACAAATTGGCGAACGCCTGGCCGAAGCCATCGAAAGCCGCTACCAGGTGAAGATCATCGAGATGAGCCCGGCCCGCTGCCGTCACCTCTCCGACACCCTGGAAAGCACCGTGGTGCTGCAGGGCAGCGCCTCGGACAAGGACCTGATGCTCGAAGAGAACATCGCCGACGCCGATATTTTCCTGGCCCTGACCAACGACGACGAAGCCAACATCATGTCGTCGCTGCTGGCCAAGCGCCTGGGCGCGGGCAAGGTGATGACCATCATCAACAACCCGGCCTACGTCGACCTGGTGCAGGGTGGCGATATCGACATTGCCATCAGCCCGCAGCTGGCCACCATCGGCACCTTGCTGGCACACGTGCGCCGGGGCGACATCGTCAGCGTGCACTCGCTGCGCCGTGGTGCGGCCGAGGCCATCGAAGCGGTGGCGCATGGCGATTCGAAGTCGAGCAAGGTGGTGGGCAAGGCCATCGAAGACATCGCCCTGCCGCCAGGTACCACCATCGGGGCGATCATCCGCGACGAAGAGGTGATGATCGCTCACGATGACACGGTGATCGAATCGGGTGACCACGTGATCCTGTTCGTTGTGGATAAAAAGCACATTCGCGATGTGGAGAAGTTGTTCCACGTCGGCTTGAGTTTCTTTTAGGAGAACAGGGCATGCGCGAGTCACTGGAGAAGATGCTGGCCAAGGGTGTGGATAACCCGTTGCTGCGGTTCGGCCTTGGCAAGGCCTGGCTGGATGAGGGCAATGGCGCTGAGGCAGCGGTGCACCTGGCGCGCTGTGTACAGCAGGACCCGAAGTATTCGGCGGCGTGGAAGCTGCTGGGCAAGGCGTATCAGTTGCAGGGTGACCTGGCGGCTGCGCGCAAGGCCTGGGAGGACGGGATCGTGGCGGCGCAGGCCCATGGCGACAAGCAGGCCGAGAAAGAGATGACCGTGTTCCTGAAGAAGCTCAACAAAGTATCGGATTAGGGCCCCCGTGTAGGAACGGGTTCACCCGCGAATGCGTCGGTAAATCCAACATCGCATTCGCGGGTAAACCCGCTCCTACAGGTGACGGTGAAATGCTTAATACCAGCGCGGCTCGCCAGCCGGGCGTTTCTTGAAGCGTTTCATGCTCCACATGTACTGGCTGGGGTACTGGCGCACGTAGCGCTCGACCACCTTGCTCATCGCCGCCGCCGACACGTTCACGTCGGTGCTGTACATTTCTTCCGGCGCCGCCTCCAGAAACACCTTGAAGCCCGAACCGTCCGGCAACCGCAGCGCATGCAGGAACACCCCCACCGCCTTGCCCCCTGCCAACATGTTCGGCACGAACTTGCTGGTCAGCGCCTGGGTCCCCAGGAACGGCACGAACACACCCGCCGATTCCGCCGGCTCCGGGTCAGCGGGAATACCCACCTGGCCACCACGGCGCACTTCCTTGATCACGCTGAGGATGCCTTCCTTGGTCGATGGCGCCACGCGGTTGCCCATCTGCACCCGTTGCTCGCGCAGTAGGTCATCCACCGCCTTCAGCTTCGGCGGGCGGTAGAAGATGATCGGTTTGCACTGGTTGCAATAAAAGTGGTTCAGCACCTCCCAGTTACCCAGGTGGCTGGTGATGCCGACCACGCCCTTGCCCGAGGCCAGAGCTTGCTCCAGCACTTCCAGGCCGTGCACTTCCTTGACCAGTTCCAGCGAGCGCTGCGGCGGCCAGATCCAGGCACAAGCACTTTCAACGAACGATTTGCCGATATCCCGCAAGGCCTGGCCGACCAGTTGCTCACGGGCAACCGGGTCCATTTCGGGGAAACACTTGGCCAGGTTGATCCGCACCACGTCGCGCGAACCGTTGGGGATCTTCCACATCAGCCAGCCGATACCGGCGCCAACGCGCTGCACAGCGCCCCAGGGCAGCTTGGCAAACAGGCGCAGCACCCCGACCATCAGGGCGCCCTTGAACTTTTCCACAGGCGAATTCCTTATTTCAGCAAGGCGCGCATTGTAACCCCTCAGCGCAACAAGGCGGCGTAGCGATCGCAATCGGTGGTGTGGTCCATGACCATGCCGGTGGCCTGCATGAACGCATAGCAGATGGTTGGGCCGACAAAGGTGAAGCCGGCTTTCTGCAGGGCCTTGCTCATGGCCTTGGCTTCGTCGGTAACCGCCGGCACCTCGCTGCGGCCGTTGAAGTGGTTGATCTTCGGCGCACCGCCAACGAACGACCAGAGCCATTCGGCAGGGTTATCCACAGCCAGCCAGGCCTGGGCATTGCGCCGGGCGGCCTTGAGCTTGAGGCGGTTGCGGATGATCCCGGCATCCTGCATCAACGCTTCGATACGTTCGTCGCTCATGGCGGCCAGCTGCACCGGGTCGAAGCCGTGCATCACCTCGCGATAACGCTCGCGTTTGCGCAATACGGTGAGCCATGACAAGCCCGCCTGGAACCCTTCGAGCAAAAGCATCTCGAACAGCAACGCCGGGTCACGCTGGGGTGTTCCCCATTCCTGGTCATGGTAGGCCTGGTACAACGGATCGTCGGTACACCAAAAGCAGCGTGGCATAAGGCTCCAATGAGTAGAGGGCGAGGCGAATCAGGTTATACTCCCGCTCTTTACATCCGCATCCCCAGATACAGGTGAATTTCGTGAGCCAGCCTACGCCAGCCGTGCGTACCTTCCAAGACCTGATCCTCGCCCTGCAAAACTACTGGGCAGCTCAAGGTTGTGTGGTGCTTCAGCCCTACGATATGGAAGTAGGCGCCGGCACTTTCCATACCGCCACGTTCCTGCGCGCCGTCGGCCCAGAGACCTGGAACGCCGCCTATGTGCAGCCTAGCCGTCGCCCCGCCGACGGGCGGTATGGCGAAAACCCCAACCGCCTGCAGCACTACTACCAATTCCAGGTGGTGCTCAAGCCAAACCCGGCCAACTTCCAGGAGCTGTACCTGGGCTCGCTGAAAGCCATCGGCCTGGACCCGCTGGTCCACGACATTCGCTTTGTCGAAGACAACTGGGAATCGCCGACCCTTGGCGCCTGGGGCCTGGGCTGGGAAATCTGGCTGAACGGCATGGAAGTCACTCAGTTCACCTACTTCCAGCAGGTAGGCGGCATGGAGTGCTACCCGGTCACCGGTGAAATTACCTACGGCCTCGAGCGCCTGGCCATGTACATCCAGGGCGTCGACTCGGTGTACGACCTGGTATGGGCCGACGGCCCGTTCGGCAAAGTCACCTACGGTGACGTGTTCCACCAGAACGAAGTGGAGCAGTCGACCTATAACTTTGAACACGCCAACGTCGAGAAGCTGTTCGAGCTGTTCGATTTCTACGAAAGCGAAGCCAACCGCCTGATCAAGCTGGACCTACCGCTGCCGACCTATGAAATGGTCCTGAAGGCGTCGCACACCTTCAACCTGCTGGATGCCCGTCGCGCCATTTCGGTCACTGAGCGCCAGCGCTACATCCTGCGTGTCCGTACCCTGGCCCGGGACGTGGCGCAAAGCTATCTGCAAGCCCGTGCACGCCTGGGCTTCCCGATGGCCACCCCTGAACTGCGTGACGAAGTGTTGGCTAAGCTGGAGGCTGCACAATGAGTGCTCAAGATTTCCTGGTAGAACTGGGCACCGAAGAGCTGCCACCGAAGGCCCTCGCCAGCCTCGGCGATGCCTTCCTGGCCGGTATCGAGAAAGGCCTGCAGGCCGCTGGCCTGAACTACACCGGCAAGCAGGTATATGCCGCGCCGCGTCGCCTGGCCGTACTGATCCGCCAACTGGACGTGCAGCAGCCTGACCGCAGCATCAACATTGACGGCCCACCCCTGCAGGCGGCATTCAACGCCGAAGGCGAGCCGACCCAAGCTGCCCTGGGCTTCGCCAAGAAGTGCGGTGTAGAGCTGGCCGAAATCGACCAGAGTGGCCCCAAGCTGCGCTTCTCCCAGCACATCCCGGGCAAAGCCACTGCAGGCCTGCTGCCGACCATCGTCGAAGATTCGCTGAACGACCTGCCAATTCCCAAGCGCATGCGCTGGGCGGCCAGCCGTGAAGAGTTCGTGCGCCCGAGCCAATGGCTGGTGATGCTGCTGGGCGACCAGGTGGTCGACTGCACCATCCTGTCGCAGCAAGCTGGCCGTGAGTCCCGCGGCCACCGCTTCCACCACCCGGAAAACGTGGTTATCACCACCCCGGCCAACTACGTCGAAGACCTGCGCAAAGCCTACGTGCTGGCCGACTTCGCCGAGCGCCGCGAGCTGATCAGCAAGCGCACCGCTGAGCTGGCCATGCAGCAGGAAGGCACCGCTATCGTGCCGCCGGCGCTGCTGGACGAAGTGACCGCCCTGGTCGAGTGGCCGGTGCCGCTGGTTTGCTCGTTCGAGGAGCGTTTCCTGGAGGTGCCGCAGGAAGCCCTGATCACCACCATGCAGGACAACCAGAAGTACTTCTGCCTGCTGGACAGCGAAGGCAAGCTGCTGCCGCGCTTCATTACCGTGGCCAACGTCGAAAGCCGTGACCCCAAGCAGATCGTGCAAGGCAACGAGAAGGTCGTGCGCCCTCGTCTGACCGACGCCGAGTTCTTCTTCAAGCAGGACAAGAAGCAGCCACTGGAAACCTTCAACGAGCGTCTGAAGAACGTGGTATTCCAGGCTCAGCTGGGCACCGTGTACGACAAGGCCGAGCGTGTTTCCAAGCTGGCCGCGTTCATTGCCCCACTGATCGGCGGCGACGCCCAGCGCGCTGGCCGTGCCGGCCTGCTGTCGAAGTGTGACCTGGCTACCGAGATGGTCGGCGAATTCCCTGAAATGCAGGGTGTTGCCGGTTACTACTACGCGCTCAACGACGGTGAGCCGGAAGACGTTGCCCTGGCCCTGAACGAGCAGTACATGCCGCGCGGTGCTGGCGCCGAGCTGCCGCAGACCCTCACCGGTGCTGCCGTGGCAATCGCCGACAAGCTCGACACTCTGGTCGGCATCTTCGGCATCGGCATGTTGCCTACCGGCAGCAAGGACCCGTACGCCCTGCGCCGTGCCGCCCTGGGCGTGCTGCGCATTCTGATCGAGAAGCAACTGGACCTGAACCTGACCGGTGCGGTCGAGTTCGCGGTCAAGCAGTTTGGTGCCAAGGTCAAAGCTGCCGGCTTGGCCGAGCAGGTGCTGGAGTTCATCTTCGACCGCCTGCGTGCGCGCTACGAAGACGAAGGCATCGATGTAGCCACCTATCTGTCGGTACGGGCCCTGCAGCCAGGCTCCGCCTTGGACTTCGACCAGCGTGTGCAGGCCGTGCAAGCGTTCCGCAAGCTGCCAGAAGCCGAGGCCCTGGCCGCAGTGAACAAGCGCGTGTCAAACCTGCTGAGCAAGGCTGAAGGCGCCATCGCCGAGCAGGTTGAACCGAAGTACTTCGACAATGCCAACGAGTTCTCCCTGTACTCGGCCATCCAGCAGGCCGACCAGGCCGTGCAACCGATGGCGGCTGCACGCCAGTACAGCGAATCGCTGGCCCGCCTGGCGGCCCTGCGCGATCCGGTCGACGCCTTCTTCGAGGCGGTGATGGTGAACGCCGAGGACGCTAAGGTACGTGCCAACCGTTATGCCCTGCTCAGCCGCCTGCGCGGCCTGTTCCTGGGCGTGGCCGACATCTCGCTGCTGGGGTAAACCTTGAAACTGCTGATTCTCGACCGTGACGGGGTGATCAACTACGACTCCGACGCCTATATCAAGACGCTGGAAGAATGGGTGCCGATCCCTGGCTCGGTCGAAGCGATCGCGCAGTTGAGCAAGGCGGGCTGGACGGTGGCCGTGGCCACCAACCAGTCCGGCATTGCCCGTGGCTACTACCCGCTGGCAACCCTCGAGGCCATGCACGCGCGCCTGCGCGAACTGGTGGCCGAGCAGGGCGGTGAAGTGGGCCACATCGTGTATTGCCCGCACGGGCCGGACGAAGGCTGCGATTGCCGCAAGCCCAAGCCTGGCATGCTGCGGGCGATCGCCGAGCATTATCAGGTTGGCCTTGAGGGCGTCTGGTTCGTCGGCGACAGCAAAGGTGACCTGGAGGCCGCCCAGGCCGTCGGTGCACAACCGGTGTTGGTGAAAACGGGCAAGGGCCAGCGGACCCTGGAAAAAGGCGTCGGCAAAACTACACTTATTTTCGACGATCTGGCAGCTATCGCCAGAGAACTAATTTAAACGATGCGCCTTCTGGCGCATTTTTCTCAGGCGGGCATGCCCCGCAATGGTACAAGCCACTATGTCGATCCTGCAGGCGATCAGAATCTTTCTTTTTTACCTGCTGCTGGGCACCAGTTCGCTGCTGTGGTGCTCGCTGAGCTTCTTCATCGCGCCGTTCCTATCGTTCCCCAAGCGCTACAAGTTCATTAACGTGTACTGGTGCCGCTGCGCGCTGTTCCTGGTGCGCACCATTCTGGGTATCGACTACAAGATCACCGGCGCTGAAAACGTGCCTGCTGAGCCTTGTGTAATTCTGTCCAACCACCAGAGCACTTGGGAAACCTTCTTCCTGTCCCAGTACTTTTCGCCGTTGAGCCAGGTGCTCAAGCGCGAGCTGCTGTACGTGCCGTTCTTCGGATGGGCCATGGCCATGCTGCGGCCAATCGCGATCAACCGGGACAACCCGAAGGAAGCCCTGCGCCAGGTGGCGAGCCAAGGTGATGAGCTGCTCAAGCAGAAGACCTGGGTGTTGATATTCCCGGAAGGCACCCGCGTGCCGTTCGGCACCGTCGGCAAGTTCTCCCGCGGTGGTACCGCGCTGGCAGTGAATGCCGGGCTGCCGGTGCTGCCGATTGCCCACAACGCTGGCAAGTTCTGGCCGAAGACCGGTTGGGGCAAGCGCTCGGGCACCATTGAGGTGGTAATTGGCGCGCCGATGTACGCCAATGGCACCGGGCCACGCGCCATTGCCGAGCTTAATGACCGCGCTGCAGCATGGAACGAAGCAACCCAACGGGCCATGGGTTCGCTGCCGCCGGCCGATGAAAAACCCGCGCAGCAGATGGCCTGAGCGTCTGTGGATAACTTGTGAGCAATTTTTGGATTAAATGCTTGAAGTAAGCGCTAAGTGATTGAATTGACTGTTTATTTCCCTGTATGACATTTTTCTGAAAATCGTGCATAAGTTTTTCGAGGTATAAAAAAACCGGCTTTTACAGCCGGTTTTTTTGTGGGCTCACGCAGGTGTTATAAGAGCAGCCCGGGCCCCGTTAGACCTTGTCGATATCTACATCCTTGGTTTCCTTCAGGCAGAAGATCCCAACCACCAGGCTGATCCCCGTCACCAGCACCGGATACCACAGCCCGTAGAAGATATCCCCTGTGTACACCACCAGGGCAAACGACACCGTTGGCAGGAAGCCACCGAACCAGCCGTTACCGATGTGATAGGGCAGCGACATCGAGGTGTAGCGGATACGGGTCGGGAACAGCTCGACCATCACCGCTGCTAGCGGGCCATAGGTCATGGTCGCGATCAGGATCATCGCCACGATCAGCACCACCACCATTACCTGATTGACCTGCGCCGGGTCGGCTTTGGCCGGGTAACCCGCCTGTTCCACTGCCGCACGCATGGCTGCTTCGTCGAAGCCATTGATGGCCTTGTCACCGATGTTCACCACCACATCGCTGCCGGCAACGTCCACCGAGCTGTACGGCAGGCCCTGCTTGACCAGGAATGTCTTGACCTTGTCGCATGGGCTGTCAAAACGTGCCTTGCCCACCGGGTCGAACTGGAACGTGCAGCCCTGCGGGTCGGCAGTGACCACGATTGGTGCCTGACGGCTGGCAGCATCGATCTGTGGGTTGGCGTAGTGGCTCAGCGCCTTGAACAGCGGGAAGTACAGCACAGTGGCCAACAGCAGGCCGAGCATCAGGATAGGCTTGCGGCCGATGCGGTCGGACAACCAGCCGAAGAACACGAAGAACGGCGCACCAATCACCACGCTGATGATCAGTAGGGTGTTGGCCTGGGCCGGGTCCATCTTCAGCATCTGGGTCATGAAGAACAGCACGTAGAACTGCGCCGTATAGAAGGTCACGGCCTGCCCGGCGTTGATGCTGAACAGGGCGGTCAGCACCACTTTCAAGTTGGGCCAAGAGGTGAACGACTCACGGATTGGCGACTTGCTGACCTTGCCTTGGGCCTTCATTTTCACGAAGGCTGGCGACTCGTGCATGCTCATGCGAATCCAGGTGGAGATCGCCAGCAGGAAGATCGACAGCAGGAAGGGCAAGCGCCAGCCCCATACTTCGAACTGATCGCCGCTGATGTAGCGGCTGCCCAGTACCACCAGCAATGACAACAACAGGCCTAACGTTGCCGTGGACTGGATGAAGCCCGTATGGAACCCGCGCTTACCGTGTGGGGCATGTTCTGCCACATACGTTGCCGCACCGCCGTATTCCCCGCCAAGCGCCAGCCCCTGCAGCATGCGCAGGACCACCAGTATGATCGGCGCAGCGATACCGATGCTGGCATAGGTGGGCAACAGCCCTACCGCAAAGGTGGACAGGCCCATCAGCACGATGGTGACCAGAAAGGTGTATTTGCGCCCGATCATGTCACCCAGGCGGCCAAATACCAGCGCGCCGAACGGCCGCACGAGAAAGCCGGCGGCAAAGGCCATCAGGGCGAAGATGAAGGCGGTGGTATCGTTCACGCCAGCGAAGAACTGCTTGCTGATGACCGCTGCCAGCGCACCATAGAGAAAAAAGTCATACCACTCGAAAACTGTCCCGAGGGATGACGCGAAAATGATCTTGCGTTCTTCACGACGGCTGGAGCTGCTGGCCGCCGCACCCTGCTCTTGGATGTAATCCGACATCGTTGCTGTCCTCGGCCCGCAGGCCACAGTGATTATTCTTGTTGTTCCACTGTCGGTAGCTTTCGACCGCAAGCTACCGGTGTTGCATGCTCCCGGTCAGGGGGTCGGTATCGCGTCTTCGTTCAGATAGGTCTGGGTGGCAGCTCCTTTGAGGATCAGTTGCGCCGCCTTCTCGGCGATCATCAGGGTGGGTGAACAGGTATTGCCGGAAGTGATCTGCGGCATGATCGAGGCATCGGCCACGCGCAGGCCGGGGATGCCGTGCACGCGCAGTTGGTTATCCACAACGTCCATTTCACCGCTGCCCATGCGGCAAGTACCGACCGGGTGGAAGATTGTGGTGCCGATTTTGCCTGCGGCTTCGAACAGCTGTTCCTCGGTTTGCAGGGCCGGGCCCGGCAGGTATTCCTTAGGTTCGAACGCGGCGAGGGCAGGGGCCTGGACAATACGCCGGGTCAGGCGGATGGCATCGGCGGCGACGCGCAGGTCCTGGGGGGCGCTGAGATAGTTGGGGTCGATCAGCGGCGCGCTGTTCATGTCGCTGCTGCGGATATCGATACGCCCGCGGCTGACCGGGCGCAGGTTGCACACCGATGCGGTAAAGGCCGGGAACTGATGCAGCGGTTCGCCAAAGCGCTCCAGTGACAATGGCTGTACGTGGTACTGCAGGTTGGCGGTGGCCTGCTCCGGGCCCGAACGCACGAACGCGCCCAACTGGCTCGGCGCCATGGCCAGCGGGCCACTGCGGTCGTAGAGGTAACGCAGGCCCATGCCCATCTTGCCCCACAGGCTGTTGGCCATCTGGTTCAGGGTACGGGCATTGCGAATTTGGTAGATAAGGCGCAGTTGCAGGTGGTCCTGCAGGTTGCCACCCACGCCCGGCATGTGGTGACGCACACCAATACCCAGGCTTTCCAGTAGCTGCCGCGGGCCAATGCCGGAGCGCTGCAGAATGCCGGGCGAACCCACCGCGCCAGCACAGAGAATGATTTCGCGACGCGCCGCAAACTCATGCCAGGCACCTTGCCAGAACGCCTTCACCGCCCGCGCACGGGTGTTGTTGAGCAGTACCTGATCAACCTGCACGCTGGTCAGCACGGTGAGGTTGGGGCGGTTGTTGATCGGCCGCAGGAACGCCTTGGAGGCATTCCAGCGCACACCGCTGCGCTGGTTGACCTGAAAGTATCCACAGCCCTGGTTGTCGCCAGTATTGAAGTCATCGACCTTGCCGATGCCGCTCTGCTCAGCAGCATCACGGAAGGCATCGAGAATCGGCCAGCTATAGCGCTGGCGCTCGACCCGCCATTCGCCTTCGCCGCCATGGTGCTCGCTGGCGCCGGCAAAGTGGTTTTCGCTCGCCTTGAACAGCGGCAGCACGTCCTGCCAGGCCCAGCCTTCGTTGCCCAGCTCAGCCCAGCGGTCATAGTCGGCTGCCTGGCCGCGCATGTAGATCATGCCGTTGATCGAGGAACAGCCCCCCAGCACCTTGCCCCGTGGATAACCCAGTGCGCGCCCCCCCAGGCCAGGCTGTGCTTCGGTTTTGAAACACCAGTCGGTGCGCGGATTGCCGATGCAGTAGAGGTAACCGACAGGGATGTGGATCCAGGGGTAGTTGTCGCGGCCACCCGCTTCCAGCAGCAACACGCGGCAGCCAGGGTTGGCGGACAAACGATTGGCCAGCAGGCAACCGGCTGGGCCGGCCCCTACGACCACGTAATCGAAGACAGAATCGGCTGATGGCATGTGCAACCTCGCGCCCGTTTTTTATTCTTGTCCCGATCCATCTTAGTGAGTAATTTCGTGGGTGAAACACGAGATTTCGCGCAGCCGCTGTGCGTTTTAGCACAGGGGTAAGCCTGTACCGGCCTCTGTGAGAGCGGGTTCACCCGCGAAAGGGCCGGAACGAACTGCCAAAAAGGATAAGCATGTTCGACTGGAATGATCTGCGGTTTTTCCTCGAGTTGCAGCGCAGCGGCCGCCTGCTTACTGCCGCCAAGCGCCTCAATACCACCCACAGCACGGTGGCCCGGCATATCGAGAGCATCGAGCAAAGCCTGGGCACTGCGCTGTTCGTGCAGCATGCCCAGGGCTACGAACTGACCCCTTCTGGCCAGGCCCTGCTCAAGCACGCCGAAGCCATGGAAAACGTCGCCCTGCTGGCGCAGGAAGAAATCACTCAGGCCATCACCCCGCTGGGCAAGATTCGCCTAGGTGTGACGGAAGGCATCGGCATCATGTTTTTCACCCCACGCATGAACGCGCTGTTCGAGCGCTACCCCGGCCTGGAAGTAGAACTGGTGGCCGTGCCGCGCTTCGTCAGCATCCTCAACCGCGAGGCAGAGATCAGTATCCACCTGGAACGCCCGAACGCTGACCTGCTGATTACCCGCAAGCTCACCGACTATCGCCTGGCGCTGTACGCCAGCCAGGAGTACCTGAACCGCGCGCCACCTTTGCACAACCGCGAGGACTTGGCCCGGCACAGCTGGATCGGTTACGTCGACGACTTGCTGTTCAGCCAGGAGCTGCTGTTTCTCAACAGCTTTTGCCGCGCCCCCAATGTGGTGTTTCGCAGCACCAGCGTGATCGCCCAGCAGGCCGCCGCCCGCGCCGGGCTGGGCATCGCCGTACTGCCCAACTACATGGCCCGCCACGACCCGACGCTGGTGCGCGTGCTACCTGGCGAGACTATCCAGCGCAGTTACTGGATCTGCACCCGTCGCGAGTTGCACAAGTCGGTACGCCTGCGAGTGGTGTGGGATTACCTGCTGGCGCTGTGCGCGGCCGAACAGAGCGAACTGCTAGCCCAGTAGCGCCTTGCCGACCAGTAGCAGCGCAGCTGCCCAACCTGCCACGGCAAACATCTGCTGCAAGCGCGGCCCGGCTAGCTTGGCCGCCAGTGGCCGCGCCAGCAGCAAACCGAGCACCGCGCCGATGGCGAACGGCGCGCCAACCTGCCAATGCATGACCCCCGCCAGGCTGGCGCTGACCACACTGCCGGCAGATACCAGAGCGATCACTGCCAGCGAGGTGGAAACGATGCTGGCCATGCGTAGGTTGGTATAGCGGTTCAAGGCCGGGATGATGACGAAGCCACCCCCCACGCCAAGCAGGCCAGACAAAAGCCCGGACAGCGCGCCAGTGAAAGCCAAGGCACGCGCACAGGGCAGGGTCCAGCGCAAACGGCCCTGCAACGGGTTCAGCACACAGGGTTCAATGTAGCGATGGGCGTCATTGGCTTCACCGCGCAGCTCTTTGGCCGCCTTGCGCCAGATGCGCAGGCAGGCGTACACCAGCACCGCAGCGAACACCAACTGCAGTGGCGTGTTCGGCAGGCGGTGCGCCAGCATCAGCCCGAACGGGGCCGCTGCCACCCCTATCAGTGCGATGAACAGTGCTGCCCGGTAGCGCACCAAGCCCTGACGCAAGCCCAGCACAGCACCAACCGCCGCCGCCAAGCCTACAGCCAGCAAACCGACCGGTGCCGCCTCGACCATCGACAGCCCCAGGCCGAATACCAGCAAAGGCACTGCGAGGATGCCACCGCCCGCCCCCGTCAATGCCAGCACAGCGCCGATGATTGCGCCTAGGCCTGCACCCAATAATTGATGTTCGATCACTGCCCACCCTCGGCTACCAACTGCGGGCGTGCCAGCCACTCGCGCCCCTTGAGCATGCCTTGCCAGTACAGGGGTGGCAGCGCCTGCGCCTTGAGCAGCCATGCCAGGCGCGTCGGCTTGCGGCCATCGAGCAACCAGTTGGGGAAGCTCGGTGCCAGCTTGCCGCCATAGGTGAACTCTGCCAGCACAATCTTGCCGCGCTCGACGGTAAGCGGGCACGAGCCATAGCCGTCGTACTGGGCCAGCGTTGGCAGCTTGCCAAGCGCCACCAGCACGTTGTTGGCTACCACCGGTGCCTGCTTGCGGGCAGCCGCAGCAGTCTTGGCATTGGTGGTGTTGGCTACGTCACCTAGGGCATGGATGTTGCCGAACTTGCGATGGCGCAGGGTGTGCGGATCGACATCGACCCAACCGGCACTATCGGCCAATGGGCTTTCGCGAATGAACGCCGGTGCCACCTGCGGTGGTACAACATGCAGCATGTCGAAGGCTTCGATGCGGGTTTCACTGCTGCCATCGGCCAAGGTACGCACAAAGGTAGCGCGCTTGTTCGGGCCGTCCACGGCTACCAGGCGGTGGGCAAAATGGAGGTCTACCGCGTACTTGTCGATGTACTTCATCAGCGCGGGCACGTAGTCCGCCACACCGAACAATACCGCGCCGGCATTGAAGAAACTGGCCTTCACAGCCCCTAAGTGACCATGGCGCAGCCAGTGGTCGCAAGACAGGTACAGCGCCTTCTGCGGCGCGCCCGCGCACTTGATGGGCATCGGCGGCTGACTGAACACGGCGCGGCCTTGCTTGAGTTTCTGCACCAGCTCCCACGTGTAGGGCGCCAAGTCGAAGCGGTAGTTGGAAGTGACGCCGTTGCGGCCCAGGGTCTCGCTAAGCCCATCGATGGCAGCCCAATCCAGCTTGAGCCCAGGGCAGACCACCAGTTGTTGATAGCGGATGGCCCGCCCGTCCTCAAGGAGGACCAACTGGCCCAACGAGTCAAAGACCTGCACCCGCGCTTTAATCCAGCGCACCCCACGCGGAACCGTCGCGGCCATGGTGCGGGCAGTGCTCGACGCCTTGAACACACCGGCACCGACCATAGTCCAGCCGGGCTGGTAATAATGCACGTCGGCTGGGTCAATCAAGGTAACGTCCAGCGACGGGTCACGGCTGATCAGGCTGGATGCGGTGGCGATACCAGCGGCACCGGCACCGACGATGACCACTGTGTAGTGGTCGGTATTGGTTGGGGACAACAAGGCAGGCATGGCGGTAAATCCTGGAAATCTGGTTATAGGGCAGGGCGGTTACAGCTTGTTCAGCGGGATCTTCAGGTAGCTCACACCGTTCTCTTCTGGTGCGGGGAACTGGCCGCTACGCATGTTCACCTGCACCGCGGGCAGGATCAGTACCGGCATGTCGAGTGTCTTGTCGCGCGCTTCGCGCATGGCGACGAAACTGGCCTCGTCGATGCCTTGGTGAATGTGGATATTGCTGGCGCGCTGCTCGGCCACGGTGGTGACGTACTGCATGTCGCGGCCACCGGGCAGGTAGTCGTGGCACATGAACAGCCGGGTCGAGTCGGGGAAGGCCAGCAGGCGACGGATCGAGCGATACAAGGTACGGGCATCGGCCCCCGGGAAGTCACAGCGGGCAGTGCCGTAGTCGGGCATGAACAAGGTGTCGCCGACGAACACCGCGATCTCGCCGCCGTCCTCGATCATGAAGCTCATGCACGCGGGTGTATGCCCCGGGGTGTGCAGCGCACGGGCATGCAGGTTGCCAATGCGGAAACCTTCCTCGTCCTCGAACAGCACATCGAACTGGCTGCCGTCGCGGGCAAAGCCAGGTTCGGCATTGAACAGGTCACCGAACACTTTCTGCACCTGGGTTATGTGCGCGCCGATAGCGGTATGGCCGCCAAGCCTTTCCTTCAGGTAGGCCGCTGCTGAAAGGTGGTCGGCGTGCACATGGGTTTCCAGCACCCAGCGCACGCTGGCATTCAGCTCCGCCACACGCTCGATCAACCGGTCTGCCGAAGCGCTGCAGGTGCGCCCGGACTTGGGGTCATAATCCAGCACGCTGTCGATCAATGCGCATTGCCGGGTTTCACGGTCCATGACCAGATAGCTGATGGTCGAGGTCGCCTTGTCGAAAAAGGCGTCCACGTGAAGGTTGTTGCCGATGATCATCACGTTCTCCAATTTATCCGCCATGCCTTGTAAGGCGTAGGCAGTGACTGGAGGTTTATCAAGATGCATGCCAGGCTTTTTCCTACGCATGGCCCAATGAATCCGGCCCGCGGCTGACAGCTGTCGGCGAAACTGACAGCACGGCTGGCAGTCGACTGTCAGCCAATGGCAGTGTTTGGCAGTCCTTGTTACCCTGCGCCGGCTCATCCAATCGGTGCCGTCATGCCTGAAGCTCATCCCCTCATCCTAGCCCTGGTTTCCTACCTTGAGCACGATGCCCTGCCAACCATCGTGCTGGACACCGACTACAACATCCTGGCCGCGAACGCCGCCTACCGCCGCCAGTTCGGCCAGCATGACCAGGCGCCGCTGGGCGAAAAGTGCCACAAGGTCTCGCACCACTACGCCGTGCCGTGCGACCAGGCTGGCGAGCATTGCCCGATGCGCAAGGCGTGGGACAGCAAAGTACCGGAGCGGGTGTTGCACATTCATCACACGCCACGTGGCCCCGAACATGTGGATGTCGAGCTACGGCCGATCCTGGACGAACAGGGCAGGGTGGTAGCCTTTGTCGAACGGCTGACCACCATCACCCTCGCCTCGGCGCAGCCTCAGGAACAGGGGCTGGTCGGCCGGGCGCCAGCATTCAAGGCTGCCCTGGCCAGTCTGCAGCGCGCGGCGCCCGCACAAATCCCGGTGTTGCTGCAGGGTGAGTCGGGGACTGGCAAGGAGCTGTTTGCCCGCGCAGTGCACATGGGCAGCCCCCGGGCCAACGGCCCACTGGTAGTGGTCGACTGCACTGGCCTGACCGAGTCATTGTTCGAGAGTGAGTTGTTCGGCTACGAGAAGGGCGCGTTCACCGGTGCCAACCAGCGCAAGGTTGGCCTCGCTGAAGCAGCCCATGGCGGCACCCTGTTCCTTGATGAAATTGGCGAAGTGCCGCTGGCGATGCAGGTGAAACTGCTGCGCTTGATCGAGTCCGGCAGCTTTCGCCCGGTTGGCAGCCTGCGCACAGTGCATTCGGATTTCCGCCTGGTGTCGGCAACTCACAAGCCGCTCAAGCAAATGGTCGCGAATGGGAGCTTCCGCGAAGACCTGTACTACCGCATCAGCGGCTTCCCGATCCGCCTGCCTGCACTGCGCGAACGGGTCGAAGACTTGCCCCTGCTCGCACAGAGCCTACTGCAGCGCACGGCAGGCAAGCCGACGCCCAAGCTGAGCGCGGAGGCCTTGCAGCAGCTTGGGCTGCATTCGTTCCCAGGGAATATTCGCGAGCTGCGCAACATTCTGGAAAGGGCGCGGTTATTTACCGATGACGGGCTGATCCGGCCGGAGCATTTGCCGGACGAGATTAGACCGGTAGCAACCGTGAAGACAGGGGGACGGCGTAGTGACCTGGGTGAGCTTGCGCAAGCACTGGAACAGTTCAAAGGCTCACGCAGCGAACTGGCCAACCACCTCGGCATGAGTGAGCGTACGCTGTATCGTCGCTTGAAGGCGCTGGGCCTGAGCTAGTTATTGCCAGGCACTAAAAAGCCCGCATTAGCGGGCTTTCTAGTATCTGGCAATCTACACCTGATCAGAAGTCCAGGTTCGACACCGACAGCGCGTTGCTTTCAATGAAGTCACGGCGCGGTTCTACCGCATCACCCATGAGGGTGTTGAAGATCTGGTCAGCAGCGATCGCATCCTCGATGGTGACCTTGAGCATGCGGCGGACGGCTGGGTCCATGGTGGTTTCCCACAATTGATCCGGGTTCATTTCACCCAAACCTTTGTATCGCTGGATCGTATGGCGCTTGGTGGTTTCGTTCATCAGCCAGTCCAAGCCTTCCTTGAACTCAACGATAGCTTTTCGGCGCTCGCCACGCTGCACATAGGCCCCTTCACCCAACAGACTCGACAACTTGGCACCCACGTTGACCACGGTGCGGTAGTCGTTGCTGCCGAAGAAGTCACGGTTAAAGGTGATGTAACTGGCCAGGCCATGAGAGGTGATTTCCACTTCAGGTAGCCATACATTGCGTTCCTTGTCTTCGCGCAGGCTGGCTTTATAAGCAAGGCCAGACTTCTGGCTGTTGTTCAAACGCTCCTGGAATCGGGCCAGCCAAGCTTGCATGACAGCGTGGTCACCCAACTGCTCCAGAGTCACCTCCGGCAGGTAGATGAAATGTTCGGTGAGCTCTTCCGGATACAAGCGCGACAGACGCTTGAGGGTCTTCATGACGCTACGGAATTCGTTGACCAACGCTTCCAGTTGCACACCGGAAACCGCTGGCGCCGACTCGTCCAAATGCAGGCTGGCATCTTCCAAGGCCGACTGGGTCATGTACTCCTCCATGGCCTCGTCGTCTTTGATGTACTGCTCTTGCTTGCCTTTCTTCACCTTGTACAGCGGTGGCTGGGCAATGTAAATGTAGCCACGCTCGACCAGCTCTGGTAGCTGACGGAAGAAGAATGTCAGCAGCAGGGTGCGAATGTGCGAACCGTCAACGTCAGCATCGGTCATGATGATGATGTTGTGATAACGCAGTTTTTCGATGTTGTACTCTTCACGGCCGATACCGCAGCCCAGCGCAGTGATCAGCGTGCCCACTTCCTGGGACGAAATCATCTTGTCGAAGCGCGCTTTCTCGACGTTGAGGATCTTGCCCTTCAGCGGCAGGATCGCCTGGGTACGACGGTTACGGCCTTGCTTGGCCGAGCCACCCGCGGAGTCACCCTCCACCAGGTACAGTTCGGAAAGGGCAGGGTCCTTTTCCTGGCAGTCCGCCAGTTTGCCCGGCAGGCCGGCGATATCCAACGCACCTTTACGGCGCGTCATCTCACGGGCTTTACGTGCAGCTTCACGGGCACGGGCAGCGTCGATCATCTTGCCAACGACGGCCTTGGCCTCGTTCGGGTTTTCCAGCAGGAAGTCCGAGAAGTATTTGTTCATCTCTTGTTCCACGGCGGTTTTCACCTCCGAGGAGACGAGCTTGTCTTTGGTCTGCGAGCTGAACTTAGGGTCCGGTACCTTCACCGAGATGATTGCGGTCAGGCCTTCACGGGCATCGTCGCCAGTGGTCGCCACCTTGTTCTTCTTGGCCAGGCCTTCCTGTTCGATGTAGCTGTTCAAGCTACGGGTCAGCGAAGAACGGAAGCCCACCAGGTGAGTACCGCCATCACGCTGCGGAATGTTGTTGGTGAAGCACAGCAGGTTTTCGTTGAAGCTGTCGTTCCATTGCAAGGCGACTTCAACACCCACACCATCGTCACGCTGAACGTTGAAGTGGAACACCTGGGAGTTCACCGGCGTCTTGTTGGTGTTCAGGTACTCGACGAACGCACGCAGGCCGCCTTCGTACTTGAAGAACTCTTCCTTACCGCTGCGCTCATCCTTCAGCAAAATGCCAACGCCCGAGTTCAGGAACGACAGTTCACGGATACGCTTGGCCAGGATGTCCCAGCTGAAGTGAATGTTCTTGAAGGTTTCAGCGGACGGCTTGAAGTGAATGTGAGTACCGGTCGTCTCGCTCTCACCGACAACAGCCATCGGCGCTTGAGGAACACCGTGAACGTAAGTCTGTTCCCAGATCTTGCCGCTACGGCGAACAGTGAGCACCAGCTTCTCGGACAGAGCGTTTACAACAGAAACACCTACGCCGTGCAGACCGCCGGATACCTTGTAGGAGTTGTCATCGAACTTACCGCCGGCGTGCAACACGGTCATGATGACCTCGGCTGCGGAAACGCCTTCTTCTTTGTGCACGTCGACCGGAATGCCGCGACCGTTGTCGCGCACACTGATGGATTCGTCCGGGTGGATGATAACGGTGATGTCATCGCAGTGACCGGCGAGGGCTTCGTCGATCGAGTTGTCGACCACCTCGAAGACCATGTGGTGCAGGCCGCTACCATCATCGGTGTCGCCAATGTACATGCCGGGACGCTTGCGTACGGCATCCAAACCTTTCAGCACCTTGATGCTGGAGGAGTCGTACGTTTGATTTTCGCTCATGCCTTCACTCCCGATGGTCGTGGGTCTGGGTGATACGGCCTTGTTCCACGTGGAACAAAGCAACTGGCGTTTCCGTCTGCCAGCCTTCCCTCAGTAATTCGTGATCTACACAGGTGATAAAAACCTGGCAGTGTAATTCTTCTAGCAAGCGGCACAGCGCGCGGCGATGCTGGTCGTCGAGTTCGGACGGCAAGTCATCCACCAGATAAATACAGTGACCGCGGCGAGCCTGGCTAACAAGGTGGCCTTGGGCAATACGCAATGCGCAAACCACCAGCTTTTGCTGACCTCGCGACAAAATGTCGGCTGCATTGTTGGCAGCCAGACGAAGGCGCAGATCAGCACGCTGCGGACCGGCCTGGGTATGGCCCATCTGCTGATCGCGAAGGAGAGAGGAGGCGAGTACTTCTTGCAGTTCCCGGTCCTTGTCCCAGCCTCGGTAGTAGCTCAGGGTTAACCCGTCCAGCTCGACAAGTTCGCTCAGGGTTCGCTCGAAGACAGGCTTCAAGGCCTTGATGTAGTTGCGACGGTATTCATCTATTTCCGCACTGGCCAGGCACAACTCCCGGTCCCAGGCGGCTTGCGAAGCTGGGTCAAGTGTACCATGCCGCAACCATGAGTTCCGCTGCCGCAGAGCCTTCTGCAGCCGTTGCCAGGCCGACAGGAAGCGAGGTTCCACGTGGAACACCCCCCAATCGAGGAACTGGCGGCGAATTTTCGGGGCACCTTCCAACAGCCGAAAACTGTCTGGATTGATGAGCTGCAGCGGCAGTAGCTCTGCCAACTGCGCGGCACTGCGCGCGTTCTGCCCATCGATGCGAATAGTGAAATCTCCCTGCCGCTCACGTGATACACCCAGGTTGCTGGTACCACCCTCAGTCAATTGAACTTCGCCAAATACAGTGCAAGCAGGTTGTTCATACTGGATGACCGGGTTCAAGCGGGTGCTGCGGAATGAGCGCGCCAGCCCAAGCAAGTGCACGGCTTCAAGTACGCTGGTCTTGCCGCTGCCATTAGCGCCGTAAAGGATGTTGATGCGGGGGGAGGGTAAGAGTGTCACCGGGTGCAAGTTGCGCACCGCGGTGACCATGAGACGTCGAAGGGACATTTCGCCTGCTACGGGTTACAGGCGCATCGGCATGACAACGTAGGAAGAATCGTCGTTGCCAGCTTCCTGCAGCAGCGCACTGCTGTTGGAGTCGGACAGGATCAGACGAACTTGCTCAGTAGTCATCACACCCAGCACATCCAGCAGGTAGCTGACGTTGAAGCCGATTTCCAGCGAGCTACCTTCGTAGTCCACGCTGATTTCTTCTTCAGCTTCTTCCTGCTCGGGGTTGTTGGCCTGGATCTTCAGTTGCCCAGCCGCCAGTTGCAGGCGGATACCGCGGTACTTTTCGTTGGAAAGGATCGCAGTGCGGCTGAAGGCTTCACGCAGCGCCTGGCGGTCGCCGACCACTAGCTTGTCGCCGCCCTTGGGCAGAACGCGCTCGTAGTCCGGGAACTTGCCATCCACCAGCTTGGAGGTGAAGGTGAACTCACCAGTGGTGGCGCGGATGTGGTGCTGGCCCAGGACGATGCTGACCATGCCTTCTGGGTCGGTCAACAGACGTGCCAGTTCCAGGATACCTTTGCGTGGCACGATGACTTGGTGGCGATCATCCTGCTCAATGGGGGCGCTCATGGAGCACAGCGCCAAGCGGTGACCGTCGGTGGCTACCGCACGCAGCGTATTGCGGGAAACCTCCAGCAGCATGCCGTTGAGGTAGTAGCGCACATCCTGCTGGGCCATGGCGAAGCTGGTGCGCTCGATCAAGCGACGCAGCTTGCTTTGCTCCAGGTTGCAGGTCAGCGAGCCTGGGCCTTCTTCCACGGTAGGGAAGTCATTGGCTGGCAGGGTCGACAGGGTAAAGCGGCTGCGGCCGGCCTTGACCAACAGTTTTTGCTCGTCGACCTTGATATCGATCAGAGCGTCGTTCGGCAGGCTTTTGCAAATGTCCATCAGCTTGCGTGCCGGGACAGTGATTTCGCCGGGCTCAGCCGGCTCTTCCAGTTGCACGCGGCCTACCAGTTCGACCTCCAGGTCGGTACCGGTCAACGACAATTGCTGGCCTTGTACAACCAGCAGTACGTTGGACAGGACCGGCAAGGTCTGACGGCGCTCGACGACACCGGCGACCAGTTGCAGGGGTTTCAACAGGGCTTCGCGTTGAATGGTGAAATGCATGGTCTAGTCCCTTGCCTTCAATTAGCTGCGCAGACGGCCATCAGGTCGTCAGCGTCCGCAGCAGGTTCTTGTAGTCCTCGCGGATGTCCGCGTCGGATTCCTTCAGTTCGTTGATCTTGCGGCAGGCGTGCAGCACGGTCGTATGGTCGCGACCACCGAACATGTCGCCGATTTCCGGCAGACTGTGGTTGGTCAGCTCTTTGGACAGCGCCATCGCCACCTGGCGCGGGCGCGCGACAGAACGCGAACGCCGCTTGGACAACAGATCGGAGATCTTGATCTTGTAGTACTCAGCGACAGTACGCTGAATGTTATCCACACTGACCAGCTTGTCCTGCAGCGCCAGCAGGTCCTTGAGCGATTCACGGATCAGCTCGATGGTGATGTCACGACCCATGAAGTGTGAGTGAGCAATCACTCGCTTCAATGCACCTTCCAGTTCACGGACGTTGGAGCGGATACGCTGGGCGATAAAGAAGGCCGCGTCATGCGGTAACTCGACCTTGGCCTGATCGGCCTTCTTCATCAGGATTGCCACGCGAGTTTCCAGCTCAGGCGGCTCGACAGCCACCGTCAACCCCCAACCAAAGCGCGATTTAAGGCGTTCTTCCAGGCCTTCAATCTCCTTGGGGTAGCGGTCAGAAGTAAGGATTACCTGCTGGCCGCCCTCAAGCAAGGCGTTGAAGGTGTGGAAAAACTCTTCCTGCGAGCGCTCTTTACGGGCAAAGAACTGGATGTCGTCGATCAGCAACGCATCTACCGAACGGTAGAAGCGTTTGAATTCGTTAATGGCATTGAGCTGCAGCGCCTTGACCATGTCGGCGACGAAGCGCTCCGAATGCAGGTACACAACCTTGGCATTCGGGTTCTTCTTCAGCAGGTGGTTACCCACAGCATGCATAAGGTGGGTTTTACCCAGGCCCACCCCCCCATAAAGGAAGAGCGGGTTGTAGCCATGTTTGGGGTTGTCTGCCACCTGCCAGGCAGCCGCACGTGCCAGCTGGTTCGACTTGCCCTCGACGAATGTGTCGAAGGTGAACGTACGGTTCAGATAGCTGGTGTGCTTGAGCGCACCTTCAACCTGCACGGTGCGCTGTTCAGTCCGGGCATTGCTAACCGGCGCCGATGCAGGCTCGGCCATGGCATCGAAGCTATCACGCGAGGACGGTTCGGCCAGTTCATCGACCAGCACGGGCTCGGACGCTGCCATCGCGACCGGTTCGACCGCAGCCGCCGGTACCGCCTTCTGGGGCTGGCTGTGCGCCTGGGTTTGCGCAAGCGTAGCAGCCACCGCGGCACTCACTGGCGCGTTTGGCGCAGCACGGGGTGCCGAGCTGCGACGGCTGCCAATCAATAAGGAAAGGGCAGGCGCAATGCCACTGCCGTTTTCACCTAACAGCTCAAGCAAGCGCCCCAGGTACTTTTCATTGACCCAATCGAGAACGAAACGGTTAGGCGCATAGACGCGCAACTCGTCGCCTTCGGCTTCGACCTGTAGCGGACGGATCCAGGTGTTGAATTGCTGGGCAGGCAGTTCATCGCGCAGAAGCTCCACGCACTGCTGCCAAAGTTCCACTGACAC